>CAZNCQ010000116.1:0-20386 GCA_964571275.1 uncultured Myxococcales bacterium | reverse complement strand
ATTTTGGCCGACGCTCCGTCGCGAGATCCGAAAGCCGTTGCGAGCAGGGCATTTTTGCCGACGTTCCGTCGCGAGATCCGAAAGCCGTTGCGAGCAGGGCATTTTTGCCGACGTTCCGTCGCGAGTCCGAAGCCCTCTCTTCCACGTCCGCGTGGAGGAGAGGGCTTGGGTGAGGAGGTCCGACGAAAGAAGCGCGACCTCGCCAGTGCGGTGGACTAGCGTCGCACCGGCCGGTGGGGACGGCCTGCCCGGCGCGCCACGGGACGCGGACGGCGCGGCTTCGCGGGTGGCTTCTCGCCGGTCGGCGGGGGCGGAGCAGCGGGCGCCGGCACCACGGCTCGCGTGTCCAGCTTGTCGAGCCGCTCTCGCAGCTTCGCCGTTTCGGAGCGCAGGCGGTCGACCTCGTCTTGCAGCTTCCTCATCTGCTCGGCCGGCCGGCCGCTCTCGTGCAACTCGCGGATCGCCTCCGCCATCCGCCGCCGCGCGCGTCCGTCGAGCTCAGCCGCCAGCGCACGCTCGATCGCCGGCACGGCCTCCGGCGAGCCGACGCGCGCCAGGGACGACGCCGCTTCGCCGCGCACGCGGAAGTCGGGGTCGGCGAAGCATCCCTCGATGAACTCGCGCGCCTGCCGCGCGTGCGCCGTTCCCGTGCCGAGCTCCGCCATCGCCATGACCACCGCGCGGCGGCCGAAGAACGACCCGCCCGGACGCCACTCGCCCTTGACGATCGGAATCGCGCGCTCGTCGCCCGTCGCGCCCAGCGCCTCGATGGCGCGCGTCCGGATCACGTCCTGGAACGACGGCCGTCCGAGCAGCGACGGCAACGTGGTGAGCGCGCGCGACGTGCGCGTGCGGCCCAGGCTCAGCGCCGCCTCCGCCTCGACGAAGTAGCTGCGGTCGCCCCGCTGCAGCAGCACCGCCAGCGCATCGCCCGCCCGCTCGTCACCGCGGAACTCGCCGAGGCCGGCCGCCACGGCGCGCCGCACGCGCGGGTGAGCGTCGCCCATGTTCGCCAGCAACAGCTCGAGCGCGTCGTCGCGGCGGGTCTGGCCGAGCGCGCGCGCCGCCGCTGCGCGCACCGCCCAGAAGCGATCGCCGCGCAACGCCTCTCCGAGCGCGCGCACCGAGTCCGGCTCGACGCTCTTCGCGACGCCGCCGACCGCGATCACGCGGTCGATGCCCAGGCGCGCGGCGGCGAGCTGCCGGCGCCAGAGCGGCCGCGGCTTCTCGAGCTTCAGCGACTTCAACACCACGTCGCCGGGATCGAAGATCACCTGCGTCGGGCGCGAGGGCAGGTGGAACTCGAACGCGTGCGTCGCGGCGTCGACCGTGACCGTCTCGTCGCGTTCCTGGCCCTCCACCTCGAAGCGCACGCGCGTCACGAAGCGAAACAGCGGCGCCTCGGCGCTGATGGTCTGCTTCTGGTCGACGCGCAGCGTGCCCACCTGGCGCTCGGCGTCCCAGTCCCAGCTCGCCTCCAGCTCGGGGTGGCCCGCGCGCTCGATCCAGCGGTCGAAGAACTCGTCGACGTTGCGGCCCGAGACCTCTTCGATCGCCCGCGCCAGGTCGCGCGTCTCGACCGAGCCGCGCGCGTGGCGCTCGGCATAGAACTTCAGCGCTCGCCAGAACAGGTCGTCGCCCAGCTCGTGCCGCAGCATGTGCAGCACGCGCCCGCCCTTTTCGTAGAGGTGGCTGTCGAAGATGTGGATCGGCTCTTCGTACTGGCGGCAGACCACCGGGCGTTGATAGCGGCCCGCTTCGTTCAGGTAGCCCTCGGCGTCGTTGAGCAGCTCGACGTCGGCCTCGTCGCGCCCCTTCTCGTGCTCGCGCCAGACGTACTCGAAGTAGGTCGCGAATCCTTCGTTGAGCCAGGCCTGGGACCACTCGCGGCAGGTCACGAGGTCACCCCACCACTGGTGCGCCAGCTCGTGTGACACCAGCCCCTCGACGTCGTGGTCCAGGGCCGCGCGCTCGTCGAGCAGCGCGAGATCGGTCAACGTGGTCGCCGACGTGTTCTCCATGCCGCCGAAGATGAAGTCGGGCACGGCGATCTGGCTGTAGCGCGAGTGAGGGTAGGGGATGCCTATCTTCTGCGAGAAGACGTCGATGATCTCCGGCGTGCGGCCAAAGCTGCGGCGCGCGTCCTCCTCGCGCCCCGGCGGCACGAAGTAGTAGACGTCGACCCCGGTGCGGCGCGCGCGGTCCTTGATCTCGACGAACGGCCCGCACACCAGCGTCACCAGGTACGGCGGGTGCGGAAAATCGAGAGCGTAGTGCCAGCGGATCTGCTTGCCGCCCGGAAGCTCCACGCGCTCGCGCAGCTCGCCGTTCGACAGGACGAAGTTGCCGGCGGGCGCCGTGCACACTATCTCCGTGGTCGCCTTCTCGATCGGCGTGTCCAGGCAGGGCCAGTAGTAGCGCGAGTCGTCGTCCTGGCCCTGCGTCCAGCACTGCAGCGGGCGGTCGGGGTGGGCGGCGTCGGGGCCCATGAAGTAGAGGCCGCGCCGGGGCGCGCAGCGATAGCGCACGGCGACCTCGAGCTCGGCGCCGACGTCGACCGGCTTGCCCAGGCGCACGCGCAGCTTCTCACCGTCGTACTCGAAGCCGCCGTCGCTGCGTCCGTCGACGGTGACCTCGTCGATCGACATCTCGACGGCGTCGAGCTCGAACGCCGCGAGCTCGCTCCGGCGCGCCGAAAGCTTGAGCCGCGCCAAGCCGGCGAGACGCGCGCCCGCGAGATCGATCTCGAGCTCGAGACGGACGTGAGTCACCCGGACGGGGCGGTCACCTTGAAAATGGGTCTTCGTTCCCGGCGGGGCAAATGGACGTGGCATGAGCGAAAACGGCCGCAAGACTGTACGCAGGTATGACTCCGCCGGTCAACTGACGTCGCGGAGGTTCACGTGGCCACGGGCTCATGGCTGTGCTGAAATGTCGCCCATGAGCGCTCGCGAGCCGGTCCACCGCAGCCACCTCATCACGGCGGCCACGCCGCGCGAGGTGTACGACATCGTCGTCGATTTCCCGTCGTACCCGCGGCTCTTCCCCGAGCTCAAGGGCGCGCGCGTGGTCTCGGCGCAGGGGACGATCGTGCGCGTCGAGTTCCGGGCGCAGATGGTGCTGCCGGTGCGCTACGTGCTGGATCTGACCTGCCAGCCGGACGTGCCGTCGGTCGACTGGCGCTTCGTCGAGGGCGAGATCGTGACCGACTCGACCGGCAGCTGGCGCTTCACGCCCGAGGGGAACGGAACGCGCGTCGAATACCGCGCGGCGCTGGACGTGCGCGCGCCGGTTCCCGGCATCATCCTGCGCAAGATCACCGACGGGCTGGTGTCGGCATCGCTGCCGCGGATGTTCTCGTCAATCGAGGCCGAGGTGCGCCGCCGGCGCGCCGAGCAGGCCTCGGCGCCGGCGCCCGCGGCTGGTTGAGACGGCGTTCAGGCGCGCGGCTTGCCCGAGACGTGCGCGTTACCGGGGATGAAGAAGCGCAGCTTGCGTTCCGCCCAGGCGCCGGCGTAGTCGACGCCGATGCGCGCGGAGGCCGCCTTTCGCGGCCGCGCGCCGCCGCCGTCGGCGACCGAGAGCGCGCCGCCGCTGGTGAGGTCCAACCCCTTGTGCGCGAGCGTGATGCCGAGGCCCCGGCATAGCTTGCCCGGCCCGCTCAGCGGACGCCGCGCGCCTGCGTGTTCGGGCGGGATGACCGGCTCGGCCGCTCGGATCAGCACCGCACCCGCGCGCCCGTCGACCTCGGTCACGAAGTTCATGCAGTTGTACATGCCGTAGATCAGGTACACGTAGAGAAAGCCCGGCGGCCCGAACATGATCGCCGAGCGCGGCGTCGGCCCGCGGCGCGCGTGCGAGGCGGCGTCGCGCTCGCCGAGGTAGGCCTCGACCTCGACGATGCGCGCGATCTGCGGCGGCGCGTCGGGCCAGCGGCGCACCAGCCATTTGCCCAGCAGATCGCGCGCGACCTTGACCGTCGGGCGGGCATAGAACGCGCGCGGCAGCGGCGCGGGCAAGCCATGGGCCGTCAGGGTCACGGCGGCGGCGGCGTCATCGTCGTCGGTCGCCGCGCCCGCCAGCTTGTGCATCAGGGCTCCTCCAGCAAGAGCCGCCGGCGATCGACGCCGTCGAGCAGACGCCCGAAGCGCCCGTCGGTCTCCAGCGTCGCCAGCAAACCGCTCGCGGCGCGGCGGTAGTGCTCGCGATCGATGTCGCCCGCGACCAGCCGGTAGCGCAGGAACAGGAACGCCGTCTGCGCGACGTCGGACAGGCAGTAGTGGCGCAGCGACTCGATCTGGCCGGCGAGAAAGAGCCCCTCGACCTGGCTGCCGTCGACGCCGGTCTTGCCGGGCAGCCCGATCACGCGTGCCGCGCCGTCGAGCGACGTCATCCTGGCCGCGCCGTGGTCCGACAGCACGTCGCACAGGTCGAGGTGTCCCTCTTCGCTGTAGCGATAGCGGTAGCCCGCGCCGCGGTAGTACCAGCCGAACGGCAGCCCGTGCCGCAACGCACGCAGCGCGAGCACCGGCAGGTCGAAGCCGCGGCCGTTCCAGGTCACCAGGTTCGGCTTCCACTTGCCCATGAAGTCGGCGAAGTCGGACATCATGCCGGACTCGTCCTTGCCTTCGCCGAACGTGCCGATGCGCTTGCAGGTCAGATCCTGGTCCAGCCACATCACGCCGAGCACGATGGGGCGGCAGGCGTAGAGCGGGGGGAACGCTCGCTCGACGCCCGCGGCCGGCTCGGGGGGCGTGTAGAGCTCGTGGTCCGGGATCGTCTCGATGTCGAGGATGAGGTAGGTGTTTCCGTCGGACATTCGGCGGACATTCTAGCGCCAACCTTTTGCGGATCGTGACGCGCTCCTGTGCGCCCGATGCTTGCGGGCTGCGCGGCGGACGGATAAAAGGAGGCGATGAAGGGGACGCGCCAGATCGGCCGGCCGGGCCTGTCGCGGCCGTCCTGGTTTCTCGTCGCAGCTCTGGCGCTGTGTGCGGCGCTGGGCGGTGGCGCGGGGTGCGCGCACGCGCCGCCACCGCCGATCCAACCCTGGCAGCGCGAGCACCTGTCCAAGAGAGCGATGCGTTTCGACGCCGATCCGCTGGAGAATCGCTTCCGGCAGCACATGTTCGGCTCGCGTGAAGCGGCCGACGGCGGATACGGTCAGCCCGGCGGCGGATGCGGCTGCAATTGAGGCGTTCGGCCGCAGGCGCCGCGCTGGTCGCCGCGATCCTGATCGCGATGCCGCCCAAATCGTTGGTGCGCGCCGAGGATCGGGTCACCGTACGCGGTGCGTACTACCGGGAGGCGTCGACGCGCGTGATCCAGCCCGTGGTCGAGATCTCGAAGGATCTGCCGCAAGGCTTCGACGTCACCGCGCACTACCTGCTCGACGCGATCACGTCAGCGTCGGTCGCGGCGGGGACAGTGGGCGATACCATCTTCACCGAGATGCGCAACGAGGTCGGGCTCGCGCTGGGCAAGACCTGGGATCGCTGGCGCGCCACCGCGGCCTATCAATACAGCGCCGAATCGGACTACTGGTCGCACGGCGTGTCGGGCTCGGCATCGTACCGGTTCTGGGGCGACACGGCGACGCTCGCGGCCAGCGGCGGCGCCAGCTTCGACGGCGCCTGGCCGCGCACGCGCACGCCCAATTGCCCGACGCAGGCCAACTTCATTTGCACACTGCGCTCGTACTTCGGCTCGCTCTCCTATACGCAAGTTTGGAGCCCGACATTCCTGACCCAGATCGGCGCCGAGGCAGAGTACCTGGACGGCTTTCAGGCGAGCCTCTATCGAGCCGTGCCGAACCTGGGCTTCGAGGTCGTGCCGTCGACGCGCCTGCGCGAAGTGTTGAGCGCGCGCGCCGCTTACTACGTCCCGCGTTCGAGGACCGGCTTCCAGCTGCACTACCGCTTCTATCACGATAGCTGGCAGGTCGACGCGCACACGATCGAGGGGCGCGTCTACCAGGCGCTGACGCACGATCTCGAGCTGCGCGCCTCGTACCGGTATTACACGCAGACGCCGGCGTACTTCTGGTGCGACTGGATGGCGCGCCCCGATTGCTACGGCCCCAGTGCGACGCTCTACACCGCGGACCCCAAGCTGCAGGCGGTGGGGACGTCGATGCCCGAGCTCAAGCTGACCTGGGACGCGCTCCGCTGGCGCGGCGTGCCGTTTTTCGGCTGGTTCTCCGAGGGCTCGTTCGAGGTCTCGTACGCCTATCTGATCCAGAACACGTCATTCGGCAATGCCCATCTCATCCAGATGGGGTACACGCTGCCATACTGAGCGGCGGAATGGCCGCTCCGCCGCCGCAGCTTCGCCACGTTCGCGCCGCGCAGCTGCGGGCGCGCGCGATCCGCGGCGCGATCGGACGCGTGGTCCTGGGGTCGGTCTTCCTGGTCGGCGCGCTCGCGTTCGCGCGCGCGCCCGATCACCACAACCAGGACAGCTTGCTCTGGATGACCGGCTTGCTCCTGCTGTCGACGATGAACGTCGCGATGGGCCTGCGCACGATCGCGCGCGTGCGGCGCCGCCCGGCGCGGCTCTGGATCGCGGCGGCTGCGGCGTGGGGCCTTCTGTCGACGGTGTTGATCGGCTTCCTGCTCCACGGCTGAGGAGAGACACATGGCTTGGAATCCGGCACAGGCGACGGTCGCGACGGGAGATCGCCCGGTGGTGCTGATCACCGGCGCGTCGTCGGGGATCGGGCGCGCGACCGCGGAGTGCTTCGCCCGCAAGGGCTGGCGCGTCCTGGCGTCGATGCGCCGGCCCGACCGCGGCGCCGACCTGCGCGACCGGGCGCAGGCCTCGGGCTGGGCGCTGACCACGCCGGCGCTCGACGTCGCCAGCGATGACTCGGTGGCGCTTGCCGTGGGCGAAGCCTTGCGCGCCACGGGCGGCCGGATCGACGTGCTCATCAACAACGCCGGCTACTACGCCTTTGGCCCGCTCGAGGAGACGTCGCCCGACGAGCTGCGCGCGCAGCTGGAGACCAACGTCGTCGGCGTCCACCGGGTCACGCGGGCGGTTCTGCCCGCCATGCGCGCGCGCGGCAGTGGCACCGTGGTCACGATCGGCTCGGTCTCCGGGCGCGTGGCGCTGCCGATGGTCGGCCCGTACCACGCGTCCAAGTGGGCGCTCGAGGGGATGATTGAAGCTCTGCGCTATGAGCTCATCCCCTTCGGCATCCGGGTGGCGCTGGTGGAGCCGGGCGCTTACCGGACGGAGCTGCATGTCAACGAGATTCGTTCGCGTGGGTCGGGAAGAGCCGACAGCCCCTATGCCGCGCTGCTGGAGAGGTATGAGCGGCAATCCGCCTCCCTTCACCGCGACGACGTGGATGCGCTGGTCGACGTCATTTACCGGGCGGCCACGTCTCCCCACCCCAGGCTGCGCTGGTTCGTGGGACCGACATCGTTCACGGGCGGGCGGATGCGCCCGTTCTGCCCGGACTGGCTCTACGAATGGTTGATGAGGATCGCCTTTCGCATCAGGGCGCCGCGGCTATAATTCAGAGTCGTGGCTTCGGATAAGCTGTCTCGCCAGCAGGTCGACTTCGTCTTGCGGCGGGCCGCGGAGCTCGACACCTCGAACAGCCAGGCTGCCGACCGCGCCGGCGAGATGACCCTGAGCGTGCAAGAGGTGATGCGCCTCGGCGAGGAGGCGGGGCTGCCGCGCGATGCGGTGGCCCAGGCGCTGACCGAGATGAAGCGCGGCGCCGCGCTCGAGCCCGAGGTGGGCGCGCTCACGCGCACCCTGGGTGCGAGCCAGATCGTCGTCAGCCGCGTGGTCCCCGCCTCCGCCGAGCAAGTGCGGCGCGCGGTCGACCGGTTCCTGCGCGACCAGCTGATGACCGTGCGGCGGCACCACGGCGACCGTATCGAGTGGGAGCGCGCGCAGGGGATCTGGCCCGGGCTGGTGCGCTCGCTGGATTTCTCCAAGCGCTACGCGTTCGGCCTGGTGACGCACGTCGAGACCATCGTCGTCGAGGAAGGGGACAATCACACCGCGGTCACCTTCCAGATCGATCTGTCGGAGATGCGGCGCGAGCGCCTCACGCACATGGGCCTGCGCTCGGCTATGGCGTTCGCGATCCTCGGCCTCGGCGGCTCGGCGATCTTCCCCGGCTTCGGCCTGCCCGACGTCATCGCCCTCGCCAGCGGCGGCGTCGCGGCGGGCGGCATCTTTGCGCTCGAACGCCGGCGTTATCTCCAGAGCCGCAACCGCGTCGCGCTCGCCCCGGAGCGGTTCCTGGATTTGCTGGTCCAGCGCCACCGGCGCCGCCAGCCCGGCGCGCCGATCATGCCGGCCATCGACGAGGAGTGACGGCGCTCGCGCCGAAGCCAGAACCGGCGTTAGAACTTCGGCGTCGCCAGCCCGTCGTCGTCGCCCGAGGAGCCGGGGCGCGCGGGGCGTGGCGTGTGATGTGCGGCGGGCGCCGGCCGATGCGCCGTCTCTGGGTGCGCCGCGGGGACCGCGGGCGGCGGCGGCGCCGCTGGTTCCGGCGGTGGCAGCACCTTCTCGAGCGTTGCGCGCAGCGTCTGGTCGGAGGCCAGGTCTGCGATCAGGGTGCGGTCCTGATAGCCGTCGAGGTGGAAGCGGTACTCGGGTTTGCCGCCCGCGCGCGGCAGCTTGATCTCGAAGGGGACGGGCCCGAGATCTTTGTCGTCGGTGGCTCTCGCGACGTGCGCGCCCGGCGGCTCGGACTCGAAGCGCACCGTGACCATCTTGCTGGGTCCGCTCTCTGCCGGCGGGGAGGGTACGGCGGTTGCCTCGCTCGCGCTCGTCGCGGCGCTGCCCGCATCCTTGTTCTTGGGCACGAGCAGCAGGTACGTCGCGGCGCCGCCGGCCAGCAGCACGGCGCCTAGCACCAGGCCCGCGCGGCTCTTCTTCTTCTCGCCGCCCGCGGCGTCGGCGACGACCTCGCGCGGCGACGCCGACAGCGTCGTCGATGCGTGCGCCGCCGGCATCGGCATCGTCGACGCGGGCCGCGAGCGATAGTTCTGTGTTCGCCCGGAGGTGCCGTAGGCCGGCATCGCGAGGCCGTCGGCGAGGAACGCCTGGCGCAACTCTTCCATCGTGGCGAAGCGATCGCGCGGCTCCTTGGCCAGCGCCTTCATCACCGCCGCCGCCATCATGGGCGGCGTCTTGGGTGCGAAGTCGGTCACCGGCGGCGGTTGTTGCAGCATGTGCATCGCGAACAGCTCGCCGACACCGGCCGCGACGAACGGCGGCCGCCCGGCGAGCATCTCGTAGAGCATCACACCCAGCGAATAGATATCGGTGCGGCTGTCGAGCTCGGCCGAGCCCTTGCACTGCTCGGGCGACATGTAGATCGGCGTGCCCATGAGCGAGCCGGTGCGGGTCTTCACCGACTGCGACAGGTCGGCGGCGTTCATGATCTTGGCGACCCCGAAGTCGAGCAGCTTGACGTGGATCCGCCCCGAATTCGTCGGCAAGAGCTGCACGTTGTGCGGCTTCAGGTCACGGTGAACGATCCCTTTTTCGTGCGCGGCGCCGAGCGCGCGGCAGATCTGATCGGCGAGCTCGCAGGCCTCGACCGGCGACAGCACGTTGCGCGCGATGCGGTCGTTCATGGCCTCGCCGGCCAGGAACTCCATGATGAAGTACGGCTGTCCGTCGGCCGTCTGGCCGAAGTCCATGATCTCCACGATGTGCTCGTGGCCGACGGTGTGGATCGCGCGCGCTTCGTTGAAGAACCGGGCGACGACCTCGGAGTCTTGCGCCAGCGACAGGTGCAAGAGCTTGATCGCGACCTTGCGTCCGATCACCGGATGCTCGGCCTCGTAGACGATCCCCATCCCGCCCTCGCCCAGCTGGCGAGTCACGCGGTAGTTGCCGATCGTCGTTCCGACCAAGCTCAAGAGGGGCTCCGACGGCGGAGCCGTCTCCGCCCAAGCGTCTTCAAAAATCGAACTCGGCGGCGATGCCCCCCGAGGAGGTGTTGGCGGTCGGAAAGACCCGCAGGCCGTGGTTGTCCGCGGTCTTCGGGCCGGAGCCCGCTTCTTTGTCGAGGTAGCCTTTGTAGAACAGGACGCCACCCGCGACCGCGGCGGCCGAGCCGACGCCGATGAAGATCCACTGGCGCGTCTCGGCGCGGTTGCCCTCGGCGAGCTTGCTCTGCTGCGTCTGTTGTTGCTGCGTGGTCAGAGGCGTCGGTGGATTGCGAAACGGATCCAGGTCGTGGTTCACGCTGCGCACGTCGAGCCCGTACTTCGCCGCCAGCGCGAACGAGACGGCGGTGACGCCCACGCTCACCCAGAATCCGGTGCGGACCCAGGTGCGCACCGAATCCTCGTTGCTCGGCGCTTCGTCCGCGGGCGCGGCGATCCGGCGCGCGGACGCGTCGGGCTCGCCGCCGGTGGCCGGGACGGGTGCGCCGCCTTCCTCGCCCTCGTTGGCGTCGCCGCGCAGGAGCGTGAGCGTCAGCGGCAGCGCCTGCCCGGCGCCGATGGTGAACACCTGCGTGCTCACGCCGAAGCCCGGCTTCTCGACGGTGATCTCGTGCTTGCCCGGCGAGACGTCTTCGATCGAGAGCGTCTTGCGCGTCAGCGTTCCGACTTCGGCGCCGTCAAGCACGACCGTCGCGCCCGACACATTGGACCGCACGATGAGCGTCCCCGGCGTCCCACCGCCGCCGACGCGCCCGCCGCCGATGCGCGCGAGCCACGTGCCGGCGAGCGCGCGCAGCGCCGAGGGATCGTTGTTCTTCTTCGACAGGTTCTCGACGCTGCTTCCGTCGATCGTGCCGCGCGTCGTATCGACCTGCTTCAGCGAGAGGACAATCTGCCCGCTCGTCCGCTTGATGGTGCCGTAGATCAACTTGGCGGCGCCCAGGCTCTTGCCGGCCTGGGCGAGGCAGGCCGGCGCCTCGTCGGAGCAGGAGAAGACCAGCTTGATCTCGACCAGGTCCTTGCCGGGGATCAGCGGCCCGCCCTTGCCGGTGGCGACGCGTTGCTTGAGCGCGTCGGTGACGTCGCTGGCCAGGTTGTTGTCCTGCGTGTCGACCGCTTCGATGCCCAGCACCACCGTGCCGCTGTCATCCGCGGCGTGCGCCGACGCCGCGACGCCGCCAGCGACGACCAGCGTGGCCAAGAATGCCGTGAGGCGACCGACCATGACCGCAGCATTCTTTCCGCAGGGGCAGGTCATGTCAATTGTAGAGGCGCGACTTTCGAGCGTCGTTCCGACCTGGGCTCGGGGTCGGGACAGCTCCCGGCCACCGTCGGCAAATACTGGTCCTGACAGGGTTTGGGTCGGTCGGCCCGGCGACGTGCTAGCGTCTAGGGGCGATGCGTCTGGGTGTGTCCGGCAAGATCTTCTTGGCCTACACCGTGTTGCTGCTCGCGTTCACGGGTAACGCGACCTTCACGCTGGTCGTGATCCACCGCGCGCGCCAGGGGGTCGTGGCCAATGAGGCGTACCTGGACCTACAAGGGTCTGTCGATGCCGCCTGGAAGTCACTGAACGACTTCGCGCCGTCGCTGGGGCGCAATCTGCGCCTCGACCCGAACCTGGCGCTGGGGCTGCGCATGACGCACAAGCACCTCGACGACGCGCTGGCCGCGATCGATCGCTACAACGAGCGCGAGCCGCTGTCGTCGCGACGGCGCGACTTCGAGGTCAGGCGGCGCCAGATCGGGGCGCTCAAGGACCAGGCCGACGAGCTGGCGCGCGAGCTCGGCGCCGCCGAGGTCGCGAGCGATCCTCAGGCGCGGCCCGACTTCGACAGCCACTTCGCCACGCTGACCCACAACCTGAACCGGATGCGGCGGCCGCTGCGCGGTGAGAGCGGCCTGATCGCGCAGCAGCTGCGCGACGACGAGGAGACGTCGCTGCAGATCGCGCTCGGCCTGGGCGGCGTGGGGTTGCTCATCGGCGTGGTCGCGTTCGTGATCATCCTGCGCACGCTGCAGCCGCTGCGCATGCTGCGCGATCGCGCGCAACAGGTGGCGGGCGGCGACTACGGGCGGCGCATCGGGGCGGCGTCGCACGACGAGATCGGCGAGCTGGTGCGCGAATTCGACGTCATGGCGGCGGCGATCCAGGAGCGCGAGCAGCGGCTGATCCGCTCCGAGCGGCTGGCGACCGTCGGGCGCATGGCGTCGCAGATCACGCACGAGGTGCGTAACCCGCTGGCGTCGATCGGGCTTTACGCCGAGCTGCTGGGCGACGAGATCGCGGGCGAGAAGGGCGCCGAGGCCCGCCGCCTGCTGGCGTCGATCGCCAGCGAGGTCGATCGGTTGACCGAGATCACCGAGAACTACCTGCGCTTCGCGCGCTTTCCCCAGGCCAGGCTCGAGCGAGAGGACCTGGGCGCGATCGCGGAGGCGGTGCTGGAGTTCTCGCGCGCGGAGCTGGCGCAGGCGGGGATCGCGCTCGAGGTATCGGTCGCGAGCGACGTGCCCGACATCGCCGCCGACGAGAGCCAGCTCCGCCAGGCGTTGCTGAACCTGGTCCGCAACGCGCGCGAGGCGATGGCCAGCGGCGGGCGGTTACAAGTTGCCGTCGACGCGCCGGAGGCCGGACCGGGAAGCGGTGCGCGGCAGGTGCGCTTGCGCCTGTCGGACAGCGGGTCCGGCATCCCCGAGACCGATCGCTCGAAGATCTTCGATCCGTTCTTCTCGACGAAGCAGAAGGGGACGGGGTTGGGGCTGCCGCTGGTGCAGCAGATCGTCGCCGAGCACGGTGGGCGCATCGAGGTCGACAGCGCGGTGGGGCGGGGCACGACGCTGACGCTCACGTTCCCGGCGCTGGGGGCGAGGGTGGGAGATGCGGCGCCGCGATCGTCGTCGTCGGAGACCGAGAAAGAGACGACGGCCGCGATGAAGAAGGCGCTGGCGTAGCCAGAGAGTTAGTGTCGCCGGCGTAGCCGGAGAGCAGGCCCGTCCCATCTCATAAGCCCTCTGCCCCGAGAAGGAGAGTGCGCGCTACGGCCTCCCGATCGCCGCGCGGTGGGCCTCGGCTTTCTTCGCATCGCCCAGCTTGCCGTAAAGCTCCGCCAGCGTCCGGTGAATCTCAACGTCGTCGGGCCCGTGGAAGAGGAGAGCCTCCTCGAACGCCGCCGCGGCCGCCGCCGTCTTCCCGGTCGCCGCCAGCGCGCGGCCCAGCGCTGCGTGCAGGTCGGGATCGGCCGGGTCGATGAAGATCGCGATGGGAGCGACGTCGACGACGCGCCCCGGCCGTTGCGCGCGGCCGAGGCCCAGCACCAGCTCCTTGGCCAGCTTTTCGTTCTGCGGCTCGAGCATGAGCGCGGCGTCCATCTCCGCCAGCTTGTCCGCTTCGCGGTGCTCGTCGCCGTAGAGCTCGACCAGCATCGCGTGTGGCTCGACGCGCGTTGGGTCGAACGCGATCGCGCGCCGCAGGTGCTGCTCGGCGGCCATCGGATTCTTGCGATGGGTCTCGGCCAGCGCCAGGCGCACGCGTACGTCGTACCCGTCGTAGGCCCCGGCGTTGTGTCCGTCGTTGTGCCCGTCGTTGTGTCCACTATGGCCCCCGAGCGCCAGCAGCTGCTCGAACGCCGCGATCGCCGGCTCGGCCTCGCGCTCGGCCAGCGCCAGCTCGCCGGTGAGAAACAGGATCGCCGCCGTCGTCTGCGGGCTCGCCTCCTTGCCGGCGGCGCCCCGCGCGCGTTCGAGGGCGCTCTCGGCGCCCTTGCGATCGCCGGCCGCGAGCGCGCTCAGCCCGGCTTCGACGTCGCCGAGCGCGGGCGCCGCTCGCCGATCGGGCGTGTCGTGCGCGGCGCTCAGCGTCTGCGTCGGCAGAAACTGGCCGTCGTAGCGCGTGAAGCGGCGGCGGAGCTCGTCGCGGAACTGGCGCTCGAGCTCGTCGGCCGGCAGACCTGACAGCCGCTCCAGCACCGGCGCGCCGCGCTCGCCGCGGCCGTACGCGACCAGCGCCTCGCGGATCTTGGCGAAGCCGAAGCGCCGCTCCAGGAACTCGAGCGCCACCGCCGCTTGTGCGTACGCGCGCAGCGCATCGTCGGCGTCGCGCGCGTGCACGAACGCGGTCGACAGCTCGACCAGCGTCGACAGCTTGCCGGTGCGCAGCGCGCCCCACAGCGCGACGTCGTCGTGGCGGCTCCACTCCGGGCGCGCGCGCATGGTCTCGAGCTCCGACAGCCCCTCGGTGAACCAGCGCGGTACGCGCGAGTGCGAGATCTGGATCGCGAACACGTGCGCGAGCTCGTGCGCCAGCACCATGCCCCAGTTGAACGCATGGTTGGTCGGCGCCTGCGACGTGATCACGCGGCCGAAGCAGACGCCGGCCAGGCCGCCGAGACCGGGCAGTCCAACGGTGCGCACCGCATAGTGGGTCGGATCGCCATAGAGCTCGAACACGACCGGTCCGTCGGGTGTGAAGCCGTAACGCTGCACGTAGCGCTGGTAGGTCTCCTCGAGGAACGGCGCGACGACCGACTCGATCGCGGCGCGCGCCGCAGGCTCGACGCGGAAACGCAGGTGCCGCGTCTCGACAGTCGTGTAGCGCGCGGGGATGACCTTCTCGAACAGGTTGAGCAGGTTGTACGTGCGGACGTCGTACGGGTCGCTCTTCCAGGCGCGCCGCAACGCCTCGAGCCCGGCCGATTCGTCGCCGAGGCGCAAGAGCGTCGTGCCCAGCGTCGACTGGCAGCGCGCGTGGCGCGGGTCGGTGCGGACGCCTTCCTCGGCGGTGGCGCGCGCCTCGTCATAGCGGCGGTGGCGGATCAGCGCTTCGGCCACGAACGCAAAGAAGTCGCCGTCCCCCGGGTGATCCTGCAGATGGCGGTCGCGCTCGCGCGCGTAGCCGGCGCGATCGTCGAGCACCAGCGCGGCCGCGGCCGCCAGCGCGGCCGCGCCGCCGTCGTGGGGGTTGGTGCGCCGGATCTCGGCGGTGCGCGCCGCCACCGCCGCAAACTCCTCGCCGTCGAGCGCCAGCTCGCCGCGCATGGCCAGCGCGCGCGCGTGGCGCGGGTTGACCGCCAGCGCCAGCCCCAGCTCCCGCTCGGCCGCGTCGACGTCGTATCGTTGCTCGAGCACCACGCGCGCGAGGCCGACGTGCGCGTCGGGGTTGCTCTCGTCGAGCTTCACGACCTCGCGGAACGACAGCTCGGCGTTGCCGGCCGAATGCTTCTCGAGAAAGATCCAGCCCCAGTCCAGGTTTGCAGCAATGTTGGCGGCGATGCCGGCGTCGCTCGAGCGTGGCTCGGCCCGCACGGCGTCGCGCAGGGTGTCGCTGGCGTCCTTCCAGTTGTCGTCGAGCCGGACGGAGGTCGCGACCGCGATCAGGTCGGCGGCGCGGTTGCGGTCGACGCGGCCGCGCTTCCAGTCTTCGTACGTGCGGTCGATGAGCGGCGCCAGCGCGGCGCGATCGCCGGTCATCTCGTAGAGGCGCATGAGCGCGTCGCGCACCGGCAGGTTGTCGGGCGCATTGTCGGCGGCGGTTTCGAGCCGCCGGCGCGCGTCGGAGTAGAGTCCGAGCGCCGTCTCCGCGCGCGCGCCCAGAATCGCGGCGTTCGCGGCCGTCGCGTCATCGGCGCCGCGGCGCCCGAGCTCGGCAGCGATCTGGCGCGCTTCCTCGTAGTGACCGGTCCGCAGCGCGCGTTCGGCCTCGCCCCGGCGGGCCGCGGCGTCACGGCCGCGCGGGCGCGCGTCGGCAGGCCCGGCCGCAGCGATCATCAAGACCGCCACCCACGCCCGGCGAGCAGGAATCGGCACGGAAGGTAGTTTGTGCCAGGCGCGTGGTACGATCCACACGAAGGGCCCCCCATTCGAGCCCCATTCTGGAGGATCCATGGCCATCGAGGCGGAACACAAAATCAAAGACACCGAGCTGCGCCCCGAGGTGTTCGACGACTACGACGCCTTTCTGAAGCAGGCGATCCGCGACTACTACGACCGCGGCTGGAAGAGCCGCCGCGGCAACTTCATCGCGCTGGTGATCGCCTCGGGCCAGGTCACGTCGATGGCGGCGGACTCGCTGCGCGACGGGTCGGGGCTGAAGAAGGCGGCGTTTGGCGCGGCGGGGGTGGTGGCGTTGCGGCTGGGGCTGCGGTACGCGCTATCGGGTCCGCTGGGTGTGATCCTGACGGGCGCCGCGGCCGTTTCGGCGGTTGGCTATCTGGTCAAGCACCAGAAAGAGATCATGGGCAAGGTGGGCGGCTACCGGAAGCTGATCGCGGCGACGCGCACGAAGTTCGAAGAAACGCAGGGCGGCTACCGAGCGGGCCGCTACGACGCGGCCAGCCGCAACTTGATGGTCGATGGGTTGTTGAAGCGGTTTCTCGAGGACATCGACGCGGTCTCGGAAGACGGTTAAAGAAGACGGCTAAAGAAGACGGCTAAAGAAGACGGCTAGGAAGACCCCTAAGAAGACGGCTAGGAAGACGGATAGCGCTTCCGGCAACCCGGCCGAAGCCCGCGCGACCCCTGGATCAGGTCAGCATCAGCGACTTCAGGCCGCCGATGGGGAAGCGCACGAGGAGGCTCGAGCGCAGCACGTTTTCGATCTTGCCTCGGCCATATTCGGAGTGCGCGATGATGTCGCCGACCTTGTAGCGCTGCTTCGGGTCGAAGGACTTGACCTCGGCCGCCGCGTTCACTTCCACCGCCAGGTCGCGCAGCTGCGCTGCCTTCTTCGCCGACTCCACGTCTTGCGGCGTGCGCGGCCGGCTCTCGGAGGCGCCGGCCGCCGCGCCCTCGGCCGCACGCGGTCGCGCCGCCGACGTCCGGAAAGCGTGACGCGAATTGCACACCTGGCAGAGCACCTGCTTGGGCTCATTGCCGACCAGCGCGACGATGTGGTGGTTGGTCATCTCGCCACACTTGCCGCACCAGGCTTCGATCTCGGCGCCGACGGTGAGGCCTCCGGTCGACACGCCTCGGCCGTGCATCCACGACACGCCCGTGATCCGACGCTCACCGACCGTCGACACGCCGGCCGCGCGGTCGGGTGTGCTGTCGGCCGCGACCGTCGAGACCTTGGGCAGCAGTGACGCCAGCCGCTTGAGGTCGACCACGCGACGACCCAAGGTACGGTCGACCTTCAGCTGGTCGCCGGGCGACATCGCCGCGTACATCTCGCGGTACCGCCGACCCAGCCGCTCGACCCCTTCTTGCGCGGCGATGACCAACTCGCGCTCTTCTTTCCGCTCTTGCGCCGTGTGTACCTGGAGCGCCACGTCGCGCAGCTCGTCGGTGATCTCGTCTATGGTCGGCATGTCTTTCGCGTGGGCCACTGTTTCCCACGGTTGGCCGGGAACTGCAATCCCCCTTCGACGGTCGCGCTGGGACTGGTGGCCAGGGGCATTCCCGGACGGTCCCCTCTTTGGTAGTGTGCGGACCGTGCAGCGCACTGCTTGGTCGAAGAGGGTGTTTGCGTCGTCTGGATTCGGGATCAGAGCGGTCATCGGAGGGGGCACCGGATCGATCGCCGGATCGATCATCGGATCGATCGTCGGATCTATCTTGGCGATCGGTTTCGTGCCCGCGACGGCCGCCGCGCAAGGCGGGCCGGAGGACGAGCCGATGCCGCCGAGCCTGCCGTCGGACCGGGCGCCGCCGCCGACCGCGCCCCCACCGCCCCCGTCCGTGCCGCCCCCGGCGACCACGATGCCGGCGACTGGCGCGCCGCCGCCGGCGGTGTCGCCGCCGTACGAAGAGCCTCGCAGCAGCGCGAACGGCTCACCGGTGCTATCCGACGAGGGGATCGCCGCCGTGGGCGAGGCGCCCATCCCGCCGTGGGACGGGCCCGCGCCCGAGAGCTTTCTCCCGTCGCTGACGGGCCCGATCGGTCTCTACCGGATCTCGACGGCGGAGGTCGGCCCGACCAACCACCTGCGCCTGGCGCTGCACGGCGAATACTTTCAGTCGCAGAGCTTCCTCGTCGACCAGGACACCGACCGGCGGCTGCTCGGCGACTTCACGTTCGGCTACACGGTCCATCGCAACTTCGAGCTCTTCGGCGCGCTGCTGACCGCCAGCAACCGCAATACGCGGCAGCCCGAGGCCGACCGCCGCGATCCCGAGCTGATCAAGTCGTTCGGCGATCTCGTGCTGGGCAGCAAGGCGCAGATGCCGCTCGCGCCCGGCGCCAACGTCGGATTCGAGCTGGGACTCAAGTTCTTGTCGTCGGTCTCGGACCTCTCGTTCTCCGCCAGCTCGACGTCGCTCTGGTTCGGGCCGCTCCTGACGCTCGATTTTCGCCGCTTCGGCAAGGCCAACATCCCGCTGCGCGCGCACGTGAACGTCAGCTACTACGTCGACAACTCGTCCAATCTGCACGACTTCACCGGGACGACCATCTACACGCAGGAGGTCGCGAGCTTTGCTTACGGCATCGCCGCCAGCCGGTTCCGCGCCGGCCTCGGCCTGGACGCGCCGCTCGAGTCGGCGTTCCCGGGAGCCCAGGTGCAGTTCACGCCGTTCGCGGAGTATCACGCGGAGATCGTCACCACGGGCGCCGACTCCACTTTCAGTAACTACATGCCGCCGGCTTGCGGCAGCACGATGTACCCGTGCAAGTACAACCGCGACGAGCACTGGATCACGATCGGGACGCGCGCGCGCGTCTACCGCGGGTTCACCCTCGACGCGGGCGTCGACGTCGCGCTGCGCTCCGTCGGCTATGCGTACGGCACGCCGCTGCCGCCGTACAACGTCGTCTTCGGCATGGCGTTCCCGCTGGACATCGACGCCTTTCGCCGCCCCGTCGTCGTCACGCGCACGATCGAGAAATCCATCGGTGCGCCGGCACCGACGGAAGGGCGCGTCGCCGGCGTCGTGAAGAGCAGCAAGGGCGGCGCGCCGGTCGCGGGGGCGATCGTCGCGGTCAGCGGCCGCCCGCGCGCGCGCGTCGCGACCGATCCCGACGGGTCGTTCGAGAGCGCGGAGCTGCCGCCCGGACCGACCGATCTCGAGGTGAGCGCGCCCGGCTTCGAACCGGCCAAGCTGAGCGCCGTGGTCAGCCCGACCAAGCTCGCCGAGATCGACGTCTCGCTGACGCCCAAGGTGCAAACCGGCAATGTGCGCGGCAAGGTCGCCGACGACCAGGGGCGCGGGCTCGAGGCCTCGCTCAAGTTTCTCGGGCCGGACAACTTCGAAGCCAAGTCGGACGGCAGCGGCATCTTCTCCGCCGCGCTGCCGGTCGGCGCGTACAAGGTCATGGCCGAAGCGCCTGGATTTCCGACCAAGGAAGCTCAGCTGGACGTCATCGCCGCGACCGACAAGCAGATGGACTTCGTCCTCAAGAACCATCCGGTCAACCCCGACGTCACCGTCACCGAGACCGGAATCTCGCTGAAAAGGCCGATCAAGCTCAAGGCCGGCGCCACCAGCATCGACCCTAAGGCCCAGGCCGAGCTCGATAGCGTGGCCGACGTCCTCGACGAGCACGCCGACATCAAGGGCCTGCGCGTCGAGGCGCACTGGGACACGAGCGCCGGTCCGGGGGCCAAGGACGTGACGCAGAAGCAGGCCGACCTGATCAAGCAATATCTCGTCAAGAAAGGCGTGGCCGACGCACGTATCGAAGCGGTGGGTGTCGGCGCCGACAAACCGCTGGTTCCGAATATCTCGCCGAGCAACAAGGCCAAGAACCGCCGCGTCGAACTTCACCTCGTGAAGTAAGAGGCCCGGCATAAACGGCGATGCGGCGTTTCACTCGCCGCGGCACCGGCTGGCAGGCGGCTGCGAGCGCGGCGCGCGCATTGGCAGTCGCGTATTTTGCGCCTACAATTTGGCGATGATCGTTGTCGGCTCTTCGATCGCCGAGCTGCTGGCGCATCGCAACGGCAGCGTGTTCTCCAACTGGCCGGCGGCGCGGCTCGCGGAAGCGGCGCTCCGCCGCGACGAAGGGACGCTGGCGGATAACGGCGCGCTGGTCGTGAAGACCGGCGCGTTCACCGGCCGGTCGCCCCAGGACAAGTACGTCGTGCAGGACGCCACGACCGAGGGCGACGTCTGGTGGGGTCACGTGAACCACCCGGTGTCGCCGGCGATCTTCGATCAGCTGCTCGGCAAGGCGCTCGCGCACCTGGCGCAGCGCGAGCGCTTCGTGTTCGACGGGTACGCGGGCGCCGCGCCGGCAGAGCGCCTGGGCCTGCGGGTGATCACCGAGAAGGCGTGGCACGCGCTGTTCGCGACCACGCTGTTCATCCGACCCACCGCCGCGGAGCTCGCGCAGCACCAGGCCGACTTCACGCTCATCAACGCCGGCTCGCTGCCGGCGGGCGGTGCGGCGCTGGGGCTGCGCTCCGACGTCTTCGTCGGCATCGACTTCAGCCGGCGCATCGCTCTCATCCTCGGCACCGAATACGCCGGCGAGATGAAGAAGGCGATCTTCTCGGTGATGAACTACCTCTTGCCGCGCAAGGGGA
>CAZNCQ010000115.1:0-20474 GCA_964571275.1 uncultured Myxococcales bacterium | reverse complement strand
TCTCCCTCTCCTCCACGTCCGCGTGGAGGAGAGGGTCGGGGTGAGGAGGTCCCGACCCGCGACTAGAACGGAACCAGCGTGATGTCGTCGATCGTGATGTCGGCCGAGTAACCCACCCCGCCGGCATCCGTCGAGCCCGAGTCGTCGCCGGTCTCCACCGCGCCCGCATCCGGCACGCCCGCTTCGCAGACGTCGCCGTCGGCGCCGCACATGGCCGCGTCGCTGGCGCTGCCGTCGACGTCACCGTCGGTCGTCGACACCGGCGCGTCGCTGGCGTCGCCCGCGTCGGCTCCGCCGTCGGGCGGGCCGGGCGGATCGTGGAAGATCCAGAGAATGCCGGTCACCTGGTGCGGATCGATCGAAGCGTACGGGCTGCCGCCGGCGAAATCGGTCCACAGCAGCGTCACCGTCTTCTCCGTCGCACCGACCGGGAAGTTGACGCGCGGACCTTGGCAGTAGTCGGCGGCGCTGGCGTCGCTCCCCGCCGGCAACGTGCACGAGCCACACCCGGCGTTGGCCGCAGGCGGATCGTTCTGCGCGCGCCCGAGGCTCAGCGACATCATGTTGTCCGGTCCCGCGTATCCACTGACCTTGAAGCTGATTCCTTTGAACCGCGAGATGTCGAGCAGACAGCCCCCTTGCGGTCCTCCGTTCGTCGGGAAACAGCCCCAGGAGATGCCGAAGTGCGACGTCCCGTCGCCGGTCACGACCGCGGTGACGTGCCAGTTCAGATTGGTGAAGTCCGAGACCGGAGTGCCGGTATAGCTGTTGCCGCTGATCGGGGCCCCGCTGCCGAATGCCGAGAACGCCTGATCGTTGGAGCCGTCGAAGTTGGCGATGACGAAGGGGTCGGTGAAATCGTCGGTCGGCTCGGTCCCCTGGCAGAGCGGATTGGCGACGTCGACGGGCGGCACGTCCGGGCGGATGTCGGGCCGGATGTCAGCGCGAACATCGCTCGCGGTATCGGACTTGACGTCGCTCGCGCCGGCATCCCCGGCGTCCGGCTTCGAGCTATTGCTGGAACCGCACGCCGCGATCCCGACGGCGAGCAGCGCCAGCGCGCCGATCGCGGCGAAGCGGTTGCGAGACCCAGAAGCAAAGGGATCGGGCGCAGATCGCATGGCGTCTCCTGTAGAGAGAGTCGCGGACGATACGTCCGCGCTGTTGGGTTTGTCCAGGGTCACAGGGTCTCGATCACGGACTCAGTAAGTGAGTCCGTAGTCATACGGATAGAGCGGATCGTAGGTCGCGTCGCCCACGTTGATGGGAATCTGATCCATGCTGCGCGGCCACGAGTGCGGCAGCTTGCCCGTCGGATGGTAGTCGCCGAAGAGCACGTCGGTGACGCCCGCGCCCTCGCTTCCCGGAAGCCAGGCCGCGACGATCGCGTCGGCGTAGGGCAGGATCGAGTCGAGGATCATCGGCCGGCCCGAGACCAGCACCACGACGGTCTGCAGCCCGGCCTGCTTCAACGCCTGGACGTACGCCACCTGCCCCGGCGCGATCGAAAGGTCGGTGCGATCGCCCATCCCTTCGGCATATGGCGCCTCGCCGATGACCGCGACAGCAACGGTCGCGCCCGCCGTGTTCGAGCCGTCGATCGAGTAGAGCACGCGGTCCGTGCCGATCACGCCTTCGAACGCCTGCCGGATGCTGGTGGCGCCGGGGACGATGTTGCCGTTCTGGCCCTGCCAGCTGATCGTCCAGCCGCCGCACTGACCGCCGGTGTTGTCGGCGTTGTTCCCGTCGAGCGCGACGACGGCGGTATCCTTGGACAGCGGCAGCACGTTGCCGTCGTTCTTGAGCACGACCAGCGACTCGCGCACGGCCTGGCGCGCGAGCGCGCGGTGCTCGTCCGAGCCGACCTGGGCCGTGAGCGAGCGGTCGACGAGGCCACTGCTCGCGAACGCGCCCATCTCGCACTTCACCGCGATCACGCGGCGGGCGGCGTCGTCGATGCGCGCCTGCGGCACGGTGCCATCCATGACCAACGTCCGCAGCGTCGACAGCGTATCGGTCAGGATGGTCGCCGCGTGCGGCGTGAAGTCGTAGACCATGAACGTATCGACGCCCGCGTTCAGGCACGCGCCGAGCCCGTCGTGATTCGACAGCCCCAGCTGATAGCAAGCGTTGAAGTCCGAGGCCGCGAAGCCGCCGAAGCCGAGCTGGCCTTTGAGCAGGTCGGTCAGCATGGGCTTGTTGATGTGCATCTTCACGCCCTGCCACGAGCTGTACGACACCATGACCGTGCCGACGTGCTCGGCGAGCGACGCCTGGTACGGCGTCAGGTGGATCGCGCGCAGCATATCCTCGTCGCCCGCGGTGTCGGCGCCGGTCACCCCCATCGCGGTGCCGCCGTCGCCGAGGTAGTGCTTGGCGCCCGCGATGATGCCGGTGGTCTTGAGGTTGTCGTCGAGCTGCAGGCCGCGGATGAGCGCCGCGCCCATCTCCGACGCCAGCTCCGGCGTCTCGCCGAACGATTCATAGGTGCGGCCCCAGCGCTCGTCGCGCGCGACCGCCACCACCGGCGAGAACGGAAAATCGAGCCCGCAGCCCGCCGACTCCTGGGCGGTGACGCGGCCGATCTGCTCGACGAGGGCGATGTCGCGCGACGCGCCGAGGCCGATGTTGTGCGGGAAGACCGTCGCACCCTTGACCGGCCCGACGCCGTGGACGATGTCGATGCCGTAGATCACCGGAATCTGGAGGCGGCTCGCCAGCGCTCCCTGGCGGAAGGCGTCGGTCATGTCAGCCCAGCCCGACGGGGAGTTGTCCATCGGCGCCGAGCCGCCCTGGCTGAAGAGCAGGCCGATCCCGTACTGCGCCAGCTGCGCCGGCGTCACTTGCAGGCGCTCGAGCTGCATCAGCTGCGCGAGCTCCTCGTCGAGCGTCATCTGCGTGATGAGACCGTTCGCCGTGTCGAGGCAGGTCTGCGTCGGGAACGGCCCGGTCAGCGGCGGCCGGCCGCCACCCCCACCGACGCCGCCGGCCCCGCCCTGACCGCCGGCACCGCCCATCGCCGTCGCGCCGCCGGCACCGCTGGCCGCATTGCTGCTCGACTTGCAACCGGCCATCGGCGCCGCGCTCGCGGCGGCCAGCAACAGCGAAGCGACGGTGACCAGCGATTTCACGGCGGCTCCGACGCGCGTCAAGGACAGAAGATCGGCGCCGTGGAAGCGATCCAGGTCGGGACCATGTCGGAGCTCGCCGCCATCAGCGTCCCGTCGTGCGCGGTGTGGCCGGTCGTGGTCACCGAATCCGCGGCCGTGGTGCCGGTGCCGTCGTCGAACTTCCAGTAGCCGACCAGGCCGGGCTCGTTGCCGACCAGCTTCGTGCCCATGGTCGCCATGATGTCGGACTGCGCGCGCGCGATGTTCCACATGCGGAACTCGTCGATCGCGCCGTTGAAGTAGGCGCCGCGCGGGTTGCCGCCGATGGTCAGCATGGTGCGGATCGTCTGCAGCATGCCGCCGCCCGTCTTCTGCGAGCCCTGCACGCCGGCCATGTAGTTGCCGTTGATGTACAGGGTCACCGCCGTCTGGTCGTAAACCATCGCGAAGTGGATCCACTGATCGTTGGTCATGAAGTCGGGGATGCCGCTTGGCTGGTTGTCGTTGTCGAACGACGTGGCGCCCGACCCGTTGGTATAGGGATCGATGGTTCCGGGCACGGTGCCGAAATCCAGGCCGAAACCGCCGTTGGCCGGCGAGGTCTGGCCGTACTCGAACATGGTGTTGGCGTCGCCGCGCCAGCTGCTGCTGAGCACGAAGGCCCAGAACTCGACGGTGCGCGGGCTGTTGCCGGTCGGCAGGTCGGTGTCGCCGGCGCCGCCGTCGGGCGACGGACCCGCGCCGAAGTCCACCATCACGCGCGATTTCGCCGGGTCGTTGGCGGTCGGGACGTTCGAGTTGAACGAGATCGCCATGCCGGCGCACGAGGTCGGGCCGGTGTCGACGGCGGCGTCTTCACCGCCGCCCGCACCGCCCGCGCCGGCGCCGCCCGTACCGCCGTTGGAACCGCCGCTCGAGCTGCAGGCGGCAAGCAAGAGCGCGGCCGAGAGGCCGAGTACACGTCGGGTTGTCGCCATCGTCGTCGCCATGGTGGTTCCTCGCAGTTACGTCGCGGCCCAAAACCGGCTCAAACGTCCGGCTCGAACGCGCGGACAGTCGCACGCGTGCGTCACGACGGTCAACTGCCCGGCTGGCGGCGATCGGTGCTTGACGGGCGCGGAAACGCACGCCTATCGTCCCGGCTGACGATGAACGGCGCGCCCCCGGCCAAGCTCGAGCACTCTCTCAAGCTGCGCGGCATCAAGAAATCCTTTGGTGGCGTCATCGCATTGCGGGGTGTGGATTTCGACGTCGCCGCGGGTGAGATCGTCGGACTGGTCGGCGGCAACGGCGCGGGCAAGTCGACGCTGATGAAGGTCGCCGCCGGCATCCACGTGCCCGACTCGGGCACCGTGAGCATCGACGGCCGCTCGCCCGGCAGCCCGGCCGAGGCGATCGCGCTCGGCGTCTCGCTGGTGCGGCAGGAGTTGATCCAGGCCGAGGATCTCGACGTCGGCGCCAACGTGCTGCTCGGCCACGAGCCCGCGCGCTACGGGATCATCGATCGCAAGGAGCTGTACCGCCGAGCGGCCGCGGCGCTGGAGCGCGTCGGCGGCGGCATCGATCCGCGCGCGCCGCTGCGCTCGCTGTCGCCGGGGCAGAAGCAGCGCGTGGAGATCGCGCGCGCGCTGTCGCTCGACGCCAGGATCCTGCTCCTCGACGAGCCGACGGCCACGCTCACCGAATCCGACGCGAGCCGCCTGTTCGAGCTGCTGCGCGACCTGCGCGGGCAGGGGCTGGGGCTGGTCTACATCTCACACCGCCTGGGCGAGATCCTCGAGATCACCGACCGCATCGTCTGCCTGCGCGACGGCGTTCAGGTGATCGACTTCGCGACCGCGCAGGCGACGCGCGACACGATCGTCGAGTTCCTCGCGGGCGCGACCATGACCAGCGCCGAGGCGCCGCCGCCGCCGCGCGCGGAGGTCGTGCTGTCGGTGCGCGGGCGCGTGTCGTTCGACCTGCACGCGGGCGAGATCCTCGGGCTGTCGGGGCTGGTCGGCGCCGGGCGTACCAGCGTGCTGCGCGAGCTGTTCGGCGCGCAGTGGCGAGAGGGATCGGAGCGGCTGAAGATCACGCTGCACGGCCAGGAGGTCAGGCTCGACTCGCCGATCGACGCCATCAACGCCGGCTTCGCCTTGGTACCCGAGGAGCGCGCGTCGCAGGGGCTGATCCTCGACATGCTGGTCGAGCGCAACATCGCGCTGCCGTCGCTGCGCCGTTTTCGCCTGGAGGACGAGCTGGCGATCGCGCGCCCGTACATGGACCGCTTCAGCATCCGCGGCGGAGGGCCGGCGTCGATGCTGTCGGGCGGCAACCAGCAGAAGATCGTGCTCGCGAAGTGGATGGCGCGCGGCCCCAAGGTGCTGCTCCTCGACGAGCCGACGCGCGGCCTGGACATCCGCGCCAAGCGCGACGTGCACGACGTGGTCAGGGAGCTGGCCGCCGCGGGCGTGGGGGTGATCGTGTCGAGCTCGGAGGCCGAGGAGATCGCCACGCTGTGCCACCGCGCGCTGGTGCTGAGCCGGGGCGTGGTGCGCGGCGAGCTCGCGCGCAGCGAGTTGACCGACGCGAATATCCTGCGGTTAGCGGTCTAACCCGTCGTCGGGGGCTCAGGTGCTCGCACAGCGGTCCATCGTCACGCTGTCCGTCTCGCCGTCGATCGTCACCTCGGCTGCGCCGCAGCCGGTGATGGTCACCGACGCGGACTTGCCGTCGTGCTGGCCGCCGCTGACCGTCCCGGTCAGCGTGCCCGACACCGCGCAGTTGCAAGTCGTGGCCCAGGTCAGGTTCTGAGGCACGAGCGTGACTTTGTAGCCGGCCAGGTTGTGGCTCACCTCGAGCGCGCCCGACACGATTGCGAGATCCGCGCGCGATGTGCCGATGATCTTGATGGGCATCGTCGTCCGGGTGCTGATGTCGAACAGCGTGCGGCCGCCCGGGCCGGTGAGCACGCGCTCCATTCCCGGCACGCTGTAATCGAAGCCCACCGCGGTCTTGGTCAGCGTCTGCCCACCGCCGGGCGCGCTCACCGCGAGCGTGCCGCCGTAGGGGCCGGTCAGGGTGAACGAAGCGGTGCGGTTCACCGAATCGCCGGCGGCGACGACTGCGCAAGAGTTGGTGTCGCTGTACGCGAGGGTCACCGCGCCGTCGAGCGTGGCGGCCCCGATGCTGCAGCTCTCGAACGTCCGCGTGCGCGCGCCCGCCGTACAGGTCGCGAAATCCGACTGCAGGCACGAGCCGGCGTAGGCGGTGCGCACGACGCCGTCGAACACCTGGCGCCACATCGGGCCCTTGAGCTCGTCGGGCATGCGCAGGATCGGCAAACGCGCCGTCGCGCCGCTGCCCTTGGTCGATTCGTCGACGCTGGCCATGACCTCGCCGATCGAGGCGCCGATCTGATCCTGGTCGGCGAGCAGCTGCTTGCGGCAGGCCCCTGCGGACAGCACCACCGCCGACACGGCCAGAAGAACCATCGGGTTGCGATTCGCGCGCGCCATGTTCGCTACTCCCACGTAAATGACCGGGGTGATCTCGTTGATATCGTCATCGGTAGGTGCCGGCCCGTGATTGAGCGCCGGTGGCGGCGATCACCCGCACAGGCCACCACCGGCGCCCCGATGTGCGAGCCCGCCGCCGACGTCGTCGCGCGGCTCAGGCCGGAACGACGTGCAGCGCGGTCGCTTTCAACACCACCTGCGCCTCGACGCCCGGGCGCAGCGCCAACTCATCGACAGCGGTCCGGGTCACCGCGGCGACGATCGACAGCCCGCCCGCGAACCCCGCAGCCAGCGTGACCTCGACGCGCCCCTCGCGCGGCACCACCGCCACCACGCGCGCGGGCACGATGTTGCGGGGCGAGCCAACCGGCGCCGACGACGGCGCGCGCAGCTCGACCTGTTCGGGGCTGAAGACGACCCAGACGTCGGGGCCGAGGGGCGGCCGCGGCGAGGCCAACGCCGCGTGCAACGCCACGCCGAGCAGATCGACGATCACGCCATCGGCGTCGTCGCCGACGACCCGCGCCCGGAGCACGTTGTCCAGGCCCAGAAAGCGCGCCACGCTGGTGTCTGCGGGCCGCGCCAGCACCTGATCGATCGGTCCGTCCTGGCGGACTTGACCCTGCCACAAGACAATCAGGCGCGTCGCCAGCCGCAGCGCTTCGTCGCGCCGCTGCGTCACCAGCACCAGCGTCCGTCCGGCGGCGCGCGCGCCGGCGCGAATCTCGGCGACCAACCGCTCGCGCGCCGGATCGTCGACGCCGTTGAACGGCTCGTCGAGCAGCAGCGCCTCGGGCTCGGTCACCAGCGCGCGCGCCAGCGCGACCCGCCGTGCCTCGCCACCCGAGAGCGCCTTCCCCGGGCGCCGCGCCAGCCTGTGAAGGCCCATGCTCTCGAGCAGCGCGCTCGCGCGCCGCCGCCGCTCGCGCGCGCCCACCCCGCGCAACGACAGCGGGCGCTCGACATTGGCGGCGGCGGTGCCTTCCAGCAGCGGCGCATCCTGCGGCACGAGCGCGACCCGGCGGCGCGCCTCCAGCCGCGCCGCCGGTAGCTCGCCGATGCGCGCGGCGCCGCGCGCCGGCGTCTCCAATCCGGCGAGGATCGCCAGCAGCGTCGACTTGCCGGCCCCGTTGGGCCCGACGATCGCCACCGCCTCGCCGGGCGCGATCGCCAGCGCGGGGACGTCGAGGACGTCGCGGCCGGCGCGCGTGTGCGCCACGCCGTCGAGGCGCAACCCGATCCCGCTCGCCATCAGCCGCGCGCCCGCGGCTGCAGCGCCGCCGCGCCGCCGTTGACCAGGAGCGCGATCGCAAACAGCAGCGCGCCGAGCCCGATCGCGAGATCGAAGCGCCCCATGCGCGCCGCCAGCACCGTCGCCGTGGTGAGCACGCGCGTCTCGCCGGCCAGGTTTCCGCCCAGCATCATCGCCGCGCCGACCTCGGACAGCGCGTGGCCGAAGCCGGCGAGCAGTGCGACCAGGATCCCGCGGCGCGCCTCGATCGCCAGCAGCCACGCGCCCTGGCGCCCATTCGTCCCGAGCGCGCGCACTTGCAAGACCACGCGCCGCTCGAGACCATTCACCGCCGCATGCGACAGCCCCGCGACCATCGGAAACGCGATCGCGATCTGGCCCAGCACGACCGCGGGCGGCGTGAAGAGCAGGCGGAAGCGGCCGAGCGGCCCCTCGCGCCACAGCAGCATCGTCAGCACCAGGCCAACCAGCACCGTCGGCATGCCCATGCCGGCATAGAGCGCGGCGACGAACAGCCGGCGCGCCGGCACGCGGCCGACGGCGACCCAGATCCCCGACGGAATCGCGACCAGCGCGGCGAGCACCGTCGCGCTGCCCGAAAAGACCAGCGTGCGTGCGGTGGTTCCCCAGACCTCGGGATCGCCGGCGAGCAGCAGGTGAATTCCAGCGGTCAGTCCCTGCAGGATCTCCTGCACGTCAGCGATCCGGCGGCGCGCCGAGCGTGAAGCCGGCGGCCTTGATGATCGGCGCCGCCGCGGGACCGGTGACCCATGCGATGAATCGCTTCGCGCCGTCGACGTTGACACCGGCGTGGACCGCCTCGTTGGCGCGCATGACGTGATAGGGATTGACCAGCGACGGGACCGGCCGCGGCGAGCCCGCGCCGCCCGGCGCGGCGGCGTTGGCCACCAGCACGGCGAGCCCGCTCGGACGAGTCGTCGTCTGAAGCTTGGTCCACGTCGATGAGTCGCACAGCGCGTAGCCGGAGCGCTGACTCGCGACCAGCACCGTCTCGCCCTGGCCCTGGCCCGTCGACACGATCGACGCTGTCCACGCGCGCGGGTCGAGCCCGGCGGCGCGCGCGATGTCCTGCTCCTTGCGATGCGTGCCCGACTCGTCGCCACGTGAGACGAACGTCGCGCCGGCGGCGCGAATGCGGCGGAACGCCTCCGCGGGGTCGGCGATCCCGGCGATCTTCGCTGGATCCTGCGGAGGTCCCACGATCAGGAACTGGTTCCACATCAGCGGCACGCGGTCGACGAGGTGGCCGGCGGCGACGCTCTTCTCCTCGGCGGCCGGCGAGTGCGCCATCACCACGTCGGCCTCGCCGCGCTCGGCGAGCTTGAGCGCCTCGCCGCTGCCAACGGCGATGACGCGGATGTGCAGACCCAGCGCGCCCGCTGCCGCCGGCACCAGACGATCGAGCAGGCCCGAGTCCTGCGTCGTGGTCGTCGTGACCAGGTTCAGCGTCGGTCCGACCCCGGTCTTGCGCGTGCACGAGGCCGCAGCCAACACCAGCGCGACAATCAAGAAGCCGCGCGCGCCGGCGAACCACCTCTGCACACACCGGCCGCGCAGGCTCTTCGTGAAAATCGCCGCCGCGCTTCTCATGGCGCGCGCAGTATATCCTCGCGCCGCGCCTCGCGAGCGCGTCTCGAACCGAGCCCGCCGTCGGGCGGCACAATCGCCGCCCCGACGGCGCGGGCACTCGGAGTCCCGCAGCGCGATATCGAATCGGCGCCACAGCCGCCCCCTCACCGTTCCATGCTTTTGCCGTGCTTCTCGGCGGAACGGCGCCGACCCTCGACGTTTCAGGGTCGCGGTGTGCCGCGCGGGTCAGTGCCCGTCAGCGGCCTGCACGAACCTCGCTCAGGTCTCGTGCGTTTCCGAGGATGCACCCGGCGCGCTCCGCCGGCGATCGCTCGGCCGCTCCCGCTCGCCATCGGCGCGCGCGTGGAGCTTGCCCTTCTGTTCGGGTCCCTGCGGCTTCCCTCCGCCCCTCCCGCTCCCGTCGTCTCCGGCCTCGGAAACGGCATCGAGCCAATCGGTGGATCCTGGGCTGATGTGACGTAGATGCATGGTCCCTCCCCTCATGTGTTGCTGGCCCCAGCGCGACATTTTACGAGAAAAAGAGACCGTGCGGGAGGGGGTGCTGGCTCACCAGTCACCCCGCTCCCCGCACGGCCACCCCCCCGGTCCTCCCGCCTGTCCGTCTGGTCTCCCTCGGTCTCTCGAACGGTATCCCCTCGGTCTCGGCTCTGTCTCTGCTATCTCTAGGTTCACGTATCCTGTTTGTTCCCCGACGTTTCCCCCAACGTCCAATGTCCTGCTGCAATGTTGTTTATAGCGCCGACCATGTTTCGGGATCCTTTCCTGGGGGCTCATTGTTCGTTAATTTCTAGCCGCGGTTTTCCGCATTTCGCGACGATCTCGAGCTGACGATCCGGCGTGACCACGCGAACGAACGGCGCGGGGTACGCAAAGGGGAGACAAGCGATCGTCTCGGTCGCGCCGGGGGATTCCACGAAAATTCTGCGGTGACGACAGCACGCGATGCACAAAAATGCGCGTCGCCGGTGGTCGCACGGTGGCGCGCGCCCCGGTTCGCGCGATCTCACCACCGGTCCGGACTTTGCTCTTTCGGCGCTCGATGACGACCAGCGGCACGAAAGAGATCGAGCGATTCTTCGTCGAGGTGCCGCGGTATACGAGCTACCCGACGGCCGAAGACTTCACCGCGGCTGTCGGTCCCGACGTCCACGCGGCGAGCCTGAGGGCAGCGGCCGCGGCGCCGGGAACACCGGTGTCGCTCTATATCCACCTACCGTTCTGCCGCGAGATCTGCGCCTTCTGTGCCTGTCACTCCCTAGTCGCGCGGACCGAGGCACGCATCGATCGTTACCTGGAAGCGCTGGTGCGGGAGATGGACCTGGTCCAGCGTGAGCTCGGCGGCACGCGACCGGTGTCCGAGCTGCACCTGGGCGGTGGCAGCCCCTCTTATGTCTCGGCGGTGGCGTTCGAGCGGATCATCCGCGCGCTCCGCGAACGCTTCTCGTTCGACCGAGCGGCGACGCTCTCGCTGGAAGCCGACCCCCGCTCCGTCGACCGCGAAAAGATCACGCTGTATCGGGCGCTCGGCTTCGACCGCATCAGCTTCGGCTTTCAGGACGTCGACCCAGGCGTGCAGCGCGCGATCGGGCGCAACCAGAGCGCGGAGACCTCGCGCGAGGCCTACGCTCTCGCGCGCGAGGCCGGGTTTCGCAGCATCAACATCGATCTCTGCTACGGCCTGCCCGAGCAGACCGAAGACACGTTCAGGCAAACCATCGCCGACGTGATCGGACTGCGCCCCGATCGCATCGCGCTCTTCGGCTATGCCCACCTGCCCCACCTGCGCCCGCGCCAGCGCCTGATCGTGGCCGCCGCGCTGCCGACCCCCGGCGTACGCCTGCGCATGATGCTCGAGGGACGCGACCAGCTCCTCGCCGCCGGCTACGACGCGATCGGCCTCGATCACTTCGCGCTGCCCGGCGACGACCTGGCGCGCGCCGCGGCGACCGGACGCCTGCACCGGAACTTTCAGGGCTACACCACCACGACGACCGACGCGCTCATCGGCCTTGGACTGTCGGCGATCAGCGATCTGCCGGCGGGCTACGCGCAGAACTTCCGTTCGCTGCACGCCTATCTCGAAGCGCTCGAGGCCGGCCGCCTCCCCACCGAGCGCGGGGTTCTGCGCACCGATGACGATCGGGTGCGCGGCGAGATCATCCGGCGGGTCATGTGCCGCTTCGAGCTGGATCTGCCCGACCTCGAACGGACGCTGAAGATCGACTTTCGCGCAGCCTTCGCGCGCGAGCTGGACGAGCTCGGACGCCTGTCCGACGACGGACTCGTCACCGTCGAGCAGGCGCGCATCCGGCTCACCCCGCTCGGGCGGGTCTTCGTGCGCAACGTCGCATCCATCTTCGACACCCACCGGCGTCCGCCAGCCGCCGGCGACGCCCCCCGCTTCTCGATGAGCGCCTGAACCGGCTGGCCGACTTCGCGGCGTCCCGGCGTGAAACCCGACTCGGAGCTCCCGGGCCGGGCCCATCGGTATCCTTGAATTTGGGGGACGTTTCTCGCAGGATGGCGGGCCATGATCGAGCACCCGCACGCGCCCCGCAAGACGCCCCTCTACGAGGCGCACCGGCGCGCCGGTGCGAAGATCATCGACTTCGGCGGCTGGCTCATGCCGGTGAGCTATCCGTCGGGGATCATCGACGAGCACCGCGCCACCCGCTCCGCCATTGGGGTGTTCGACGTGTCGCACATGGGCGAGGTCCACTTTCGCGGACCGCGCGCCGCCGAGGCGGTGCAGCGGCTGGTGACCAACGACGTCGCGAAGCTCGGCGACGGCCACGCGCTCTACACCGTCGCCTGTCGCCCCGCCGGTGGCATCGTCGACGACTTCATCGTCTATCGCATCACCGGCGAGCATTTTCTGATCGTCGTCAACGCCAGCAACCGCGAGAAAGACGTCGGTTGGTTTCGCGAGAACGTCGGGACCTGGTGCGAGATCCACGACGCTTCCGACGAGACGGCGCTGATCGCGTTCCAGGGTCCCAAGGCCGAGGCTGTGCTACAGACGCTGACGGCGGCGACGCTGTCGTCGGTGCGCTCGTTCGACGTGGTCCCGGACCTCGAGATCGCGGGCGTGCGCACGTCGATCGCGCGCACCGGCTACACCGCCGAGGACGGCTTCGAGATCTTCTGCGCCGCCGGTGACGCCGATCGCCTCTGGGAGCGCCTGATCGAGGGCGCGGCCACCGCCGGCGGCAAGCCGGTCGGCCTCGGCGCGCGCGATACGCTGAGGCTCGAGGGACGCCTGTGCCTCTACGGCAACGACCTGACCGAGGAGACCACGCCGCTCGAAGCGGGGCTCGGCTGGGTGGTCAAGCTCGACGGCGCCGGCGACTTCATCGGCAAGGCTGCGCTGCGCGCGCAGAGAGACAGCGGCGTCGCGCGCAAGCTGGTCGGCTTCGTGATGCGCGGCCGCGGCGTCGCGCGCCATGGCTACGCGATTCATGCCTCTGCTGCGGCCGGCGGCGGCGCGGCCGTGGGAGAGGTGACGTCGGGAACGTTCGGCCCCACCGTCGAGAAGAACATCGGCATGGGCTACGTTCCAGCGGCGCTGGCCGTGCCCGGCGGCGCGCTGATCGTGGATTGCCGGGGAAAAATGATCGAGGCCGAGATCGTCAGCGGCCCGTTTTACAAGAGAGGGAAGAGGTAACCAATGAGCGCGATGTCGTCGTATCCGGATGATCTGCTGTACACGAAGGACCACGAGTGGGCCCGCGTCGAGGAGCGAGACGGCGTCAAGGTCGCGACGATCGGCATCACCCGATTCGCCGTCGAGCAACTGGGCGACGTGACCCAGATCGACCTGCCCAAGGAGGGCGAGTCGGTGAAGCAGTCCGAGGTCTTCGGCTCCGTCGAGTCGGTCAAGGCGGTCTCGGATCTCTTCGCGCCGTTCTCCGGCAAGGTGGTCAAGACCAACAGCCCGCTCGGCGACTCGCCCGAGTACGTCAACGAGGATCCCTACGACGAGGGCTGGATGATCCAGATTGCGCTCGCGAACCCCGACGAGACCAAGAGTCTCATGGACGCCGAGGCTTATCAGGCGTTCTTGCGCGACCAGGCCGAGTGATTCATACGGGATCCTAAGGACTTCATGCCGACCGACCTTTCGACTGTACTTGCGCCCCCCGATCAATTCCCCGCGCGCCACATCGGGCCGCGCCCCGACGACGTCGCCGAAATGTTGCGCGTGCTGGGCGTGCCGTCGCTGGCCAAGCTCATCGACGACGTCGTGCCGGCCGAGATCCGGCTCGGCCGCGCGCTGGCGCTGCCCGCGCCGGTGACCGAGTCGGAGCTGCTGGAAGAGCTGCACGCCCTGGGCGCGCAGAACCAGGTCTGGCGGTCATTCATCGGCATGGGCTACTCCGACTGCGTCACGCCGCCGGTGATCCAGCGAAACATCCTGGAGAACCCCGGCTGGTACACGCAGTACACGCCGTACCAGGCCGAGATCTCGCAGGGGCGGCTCGAGGCGCTGCTCAACTTCCAGACGATGATCGCGGATCTGACGGGGCTGCCGATCGCGAACGCGTCACTGCTCGACGAGGCGACCGCCGCCGCCGAGGCGATGACCATGGTGCACGCGGTGGCGCCCGCAGCGGCGGCCGACAAGCCGGCCGAGACGTTTCTGGTCTCCGACGCCTGCCACCCGCAAACCATCGAGGTCGTGCGCACGCGCGCGCAGCCGCTGGGCATCGAGGTCATGGTCGCCGACGTCGAAGGGTTCGACTTCGCGCGCGGCGGCGTCTTCGGCGTGCTGCTGCAATATCCGGCGACCGATGGCGCGATCCGCGATCCGCGCGCGTTGTGCGCGCGCGCGCACGCGGCCGGCGCGCTGGTGGTGATGGCGGCGGATCTGCTGGCGCTGACCGTGCTCACGCCGCCCGGCGAGCTCGGCGCCGACGTCGCCGTGGGCAGCGCGCAGCGCTTTGGCGTCCCGCTCGGCTACGGCGGCCCGCACGCGGCCTTCCTGTCGACGAAGGACGAGTGGGTGCGCAAGATGCCCGGCCGGATCATCGGCGTGTCCAAGGACGCGCACGGCCACACGGCGCTGCGCATGGCGCTGCAGACGCGCGAGCAGCACATCCGCCGCGAGAAGGCGACCAGCAACATCTGCACGGCGCAGGTGCTGCTGGCGGTGGTCGCCAGCATGTACGGCGTCTACCACGGGCCCAAAGGCCTGCGCGCGATCGCGACGCGCGTGGCTGGCCTCACCACCGTGCTGGCGCGCGGCCTCGCGCGCCTCGGGATCACGGTCAAGCACGGCGCGTTCTTCGATACCGTGCGCGTCGAGGGCAGCGCCGCCGACGTCGCCGCCTGGACACGCGCGGCCGAGGCGCGCCGCATGAACCTGCGCCGCATCGACGCGCGCGCGGTCGGCGTGTCGCTCGACGAGACCACGCGCGCCGAGGACGTGCAGGCGCTCTGGGACGTCTTCGCCGAGGCCGTGACCGGAGGCGGCGACGGTGGCGGCAAGGCGCGCGCGGCGCGCTTCACGGTGGCCGAGCTCGCGCGCGAGATCGCCGACGGCGACGCGGTGACCGCGCCCGCGGAGCTGCGCCGCACCAGCGCCTACCTGACCCACCCCGTCTTCAACCGCCACCATTCCGAGACCGAGATGCTGCGCTACATGCGCCGGCTCGAGGCGCGCGATCTGTCGCTCACGCGCTCGATGATCCCGCTCGGCTCGTGCACGATGAAGCTGAACGCGACCGCGGAGATGGTGCCCATCACCTGGCCGTCGTGGAACCGGCTGCATCCGTTCGTGCCGGCGGCGCAAGCGGCAGGGTATCGCGTGATCTTCAAGCAGCTCGAGGCGATGCTCGCCGAGATCACCGGCTTTTCAGCGGTGTCGCTGCAACCCAACGCGGGCTCGCAGGGCGAGTACGCCGGCCTGCTGGTCATCCGCCAGTACCACCAGAGCCGCGGGCAGCAGACACGCGACGTCTGTCTGATTCCGTCGTCGGCGCACGGCACGAACCCGGCGTCGGCGGCCATGGCCGGCTACCGCGTGGTCGTCGTGGCCTGCGACGATCGCGGCAACGTCGACCTCGGCGACCTCGCGCGCAAGGCCGAGGAGCACCGCGATCGACTGGCGGCGCTGATGGTGACCTACCCGTCGACGCACGGCGTGTTCGAACAGGAGATCAAGAAGATCTGCGCCATCGTTCACGAGCACGGCGGCCAGGTCTACATGGACGGCGCCAACCTGAACGCGCAGGTCGGCCTGTGCCGGCCGGGCGACATCGGCGCCGACGTCTGCCACCTCAACCTGCACAAGACGTTCTGCATCCCGCACGGCGGCGGCGGCCCGGGCATGGGGCCGATCGGCGTCGCCAGGCACCTGGCGGCGTTCCTGCCTCGCCACCCGGTCGTCGAGACCGGCGGCGCGCAAGGCATCGGCGCGATCTCGGCGGCGCCGTGGGGGAGCGCGAGCATCCTGCTCATCTCCTGGGCGTACATCCGCATGATGGGCGCGGAGGGGCTGACGGAAGCGACGCGCATCGCGATCCTCAACGCCAACTACATCGCGAAGCGGCTCGACGCGAGCTACCCGGTCTTCTACCGCGGTGAGAAGGGCTACGTCGCGCACGAGTGCATCGTGGACATGCGCCATCTGAAAAAGATCGCGGGCGTCGACGTCGAGGACGTGGCCAAGCGCCTGATGGACTACGGCTTCCACGCGCCGACGATGTCGTTCCCGATCCCGAGCACCATGATGATCGAGCCGACCGAGAGCGAGCCCAAGGCCGAGCTGGATCGGCTGTGCGACGCGATGATCGCGATTCGCGCCGAGATCGCCGAGATCGAGGACGGCACCGCACCACGCGAGGGCAACGTGCTCAAGAACGCGCCGCACACGGCGGCCTTCCTGCTGGCGGGCGAGTGGACCGCGCCCTACTCGCGCGAGAAGGCCGCGTTCCCGGTGCCGTCGCTGCGCGACGACAAGTTCTGGCCCGCGGTCGCGCGTCTCAACAACGTGCTCGGCGATCGCAAGCTCTTCTGCAGCTGCCCGCCGATATCTGATTGGGAACCCTAAGACGGGTTCCCAAACCCTCCAAGATTGGGAACCCTGAGACCGGTTCCCAAACCCTCCAAGATTGGGAACATGAGACGGGTTCCCAAACGCTCCAATCCCCGCGACGGCACCGGCTGACGCGCGGCCAGCTCAGCGGAACGCGAACGCCTGCGCGACCGCGACGGCGCCGCCGCGCGGAGGCGCGAACGTCCAGCGCGCCATCGCGCGCTTCATGCAGTCGAGCACGTGCAGGTCGAGCGGATCGATCGGCGCGACTTCGACCTGCGCCACGGCTCCCGTCGGCAGAATCGTCCAGTGCAGGGTCGCGCGGCCCGCGGCGATCGCGTTCCAGGGCCGCCGCTGCTGGCGCGCGACCTCGACGCGGCAGCCCCGCAGCACCGCCACCGGCTGCGCCAGCTCGTGCGCGATGATGCTCGCGCTCAGCGAGCCGGTGTGCGGCCGGTCGATCGTCCCCGTGCGCGGGCGCACCACCGGATCCCTCGGCGCGTGGCCGCCGGAGCGCGCCGGCGCACCCTCGAGGTTCCACGCAGCGTGCGCGAGCGGGATATTGCCGACGCGCCCGGTCTCGCGCAGCGACGGCCCCGCGAGCAGCGACGCGGCCGCGTGCGACGAGCTGCCTGGCTCGGCACCGCTTCGTCCGCCGCTCATCAGGATCGCCGCCGCCATCACGCTCGACGCGACCACGCCCGAAGAAAGACGGCCCGCTCCCCGGCGCCTCCGCCCCATCGCACGCCTCCCCCACGCTCAACCTGCTCACGCTGCCCGGACGAGCAAGGTGACCTCCGGTCTCCGGTCGACCCCCGGGTGAGAGTTAGGGGGCGGCAACGGTCAATCGTTGTAGCGAAAGAGGCGCATGCGAGGGGCGCCTGACAGCTCGAACAGGAAGCCGAACCGGAAGTTGATCATCCCCTGCTCCACCAGCTGCAACGGCGGGTTCGGAAACGGCTGGGCTTGCTTGAAGGCTTCGATCGCCTCGTCGTCGAGAAACTCGACGCCGGATGGCTGCTCGAGCGCGACGTTGGCGAGGCTCCCGTCGGGCTTGAGCTGCACGCGCAGCACGGTCAGGCGGTTCTTCGATCCGTAGACCGACCCGGTCGGATCGCCGCGCCGGTATGCCTCCTCGGGATGCCAGTGATCCGCGACCTGCTTTTTCACCCGGTTGAAGAACGACGCGAACTTCCAACGCTTCGAATTGAGCGCCGTGTCCTCGCCGTCGTCGATGTCCTTGAGCGCGTCCTGGGTCCCGCTGCCAACCGCGCGCGCCAGCTGCTCCTCCGAGGGCGTCAATGCCGGCGCGCCGCCCGCCGGACCGCCACCGCCCGGTGGTGTCTGAAACATCCGGCCCAGCTGCGGGAGCACACCGTCGGGCGACGGCGTGCCAGGCGCCTGCGCGCCGTAGCGATCGCCGCTCTGCTCGGTGGGGCGCTCGGGCGCCTCGGGGCCCAATGAATGGCGCGGCAGCGGACGGTTCAGCTGCGGCTCGCGCATCGCCAGCCGGCGATCGACCGGTGGCTGCGCCGCGCTCTTCGGTGTCGTCTGATCGGCGCTGCCGCGCGACTCGCCCTCGTGCGCCTTCTCGTCGAATCTGCCGTACTTCTTCGTCTCCTTCGGCACGCTCGTGTCGTGCTCGGACACGAAGCGCGCGTCGTCGGGCCGCTTCTCCTCGCGCGGCGCCGGCACGTCGACGACCTGCCCGTTCGGGTGCAGCGACTCGACCTCTTTCTTCGCCTCTTCGGCCTTCTTCTTTTCCGCCTGGCGGTCGAGGTCGGCGATGATCTCGCGCGCGGCGTCCTCGTCGACCATGCCGAGGTCGATCGACTCGGGCTGATTGGCCGTGCGCGCCGCCAGCTCGCGCTTGAGGTCCGCGTCGCGCGGCGCGAGCGCGTAGAGGCCGAAGCCGATCAAGAGCGCGAGCTCAGCATGGATCAGTGCCGCGATGGCGAGCCAGAAACCGACCCGCCGGGGATGACGCCTGCTGACGGGTGGGTTAGGGCTAGAGCTCACCTGACCTTACCTCAGGCACGATTTTACCGCCGCAAACTGGTTTTTCCGCAGAAAAAGCCGGCACCGTCATTTTGCTCATCATTTCGTGCCCGGGCGCGCGCGTTTTGCCCGGCCCATGACGGCTTCTCGGGACTTTGGAGACTTTGGAGACCTTGGAGACCTTGGATGACAGCTAACAATGACAGCCAACATTGTGGAAAACGTGACCGAGACCCGAAGGTTCCGTCGATCACCTATGCGTCCCGCAATGTCAGGGCACCAGCAATATCAGCGCACCAGTGGATTTTCGAACGCGACACGCATTGAAACCGGCAGGGCGTGGGCCGCCAGCGCCGGCGGAAGGGGCGGAAACGGGGCCGCACGCTCGACCGCGCGCGCCGCTTCGAGATCGAACTCGTCGAAGCCCGACGACTTCATGACCTGAACGCCGGTGCGAACCCGCCCGTCGACGTCGACGACGAATCTAACGATCGTCTCGCCCTGCTCCAGGCGCAGCGCCAGCCGCTTGGGGAACTGCCGTAGGCTGTTGACCCGTCGCGTGATCTCTCGAATGTAGAGATCATAGTGACGATCCTGGGTCGGTCCGGCGACGTTGGCGCCTACCTGCTGGACATCGACGTGCGGCAGGCCCAGCTCAGCCGGAGCAGCACCGCGGCTCGGTCGGGCGACCGCGCCCGGCGCATCGCCAGGCCCGCGCCCGGAGAGCGACGGCTCGCGCGCGCGCACGCCCGCGCGCGCGAGGTCGATGATCCCGGGGTGCATCTCGTTCGAGGCCTCGCGCTGGCGGCGGTCGTCGGCGGGCGCGCTGCGCGTGTCGCTGTCGAAGCTGCGCGCCCCCTGCTCAGCGTCGAGCGGGCCGACGCCGCGATCCGACGACGGGCTGTCGGCCGCGCGCGGAAACTCGACCGCGGCCACCACCCGGGGTTGAGCGCGATCCCCCTCGGCCGTGAGCGCCGAATCGGCCACCGGCGACTCGTCGGGCGTGGCGCGCTGGGGGGCGCTGCGCGGGCTGGCCGGCGTGTCACTGCGGGGCGCGTCGCCCGCGCCCACGACCGGCTCCCGTCGCACGGCCTGCGGCGACGACGCGGGCGCGGCGGCGGTGCGCAGACGCGCAGGCTGCGACGTCGTCGCGCCGTCGGTGAGCTCGGCGTGCATCGTCGAGCGATCGCGCCGCCAGGCACCGTCGGTGGTTCGTCCCGCGCGGTCCCCCTGGTCCGCGGCGGGCACGGCGCGGTCGCGTCCGTCGGCCACTCGCTCCGCCGTCGCCACGGCGCGGTCGCGGCGCGCGTCGGCATCGAGCGCGGCGCGGCTCGGCGGCGGTGGCGGCGGCGTTTCGGCCGCGGGCGCGGGGGATGCGGGCACGTCATCGAGCTCGGCGACGGAGGTCACGTCGACCCACTCGGGTTCGAACGCTGGCGCCGTGGTCGCCGCGAGATCGCCGACGACACCGGCGTTGGCGGCGGCCGACCGATCGAGCACACGCTCGAACGCACCACCCCCGACCAGCGCCCACAGCGCGAGCACGTGAACCGCCGCCGATCCCGCCGCCGCCCCGAGCCAGGCGCGCGCTCTAGCAAGGCCTGCGCGTCTCGACATTCGTGGTCCCAACCCGTCTTTGAGGGTAGCATGCGCAGCCGCATGGAACTCGAGCGACAGCTTCTGCGCGACGTCGGCCGGGCGATCGGCGAGCACGACCTCATCAACGACGGCGACCGTATCCTCGTCGCCATGTCCGGAGGTAAGGACAGCTACGGGCTGCTGGTGCTGCTGCGCACCCTGCAGCGGCGCGCGCCGGTGCGGTTCGACCTCTACGCGGTGCACGTCGACCAGGGCCATCCCGGATATGACGGAACGCCGCTGACGCGCTGGCTCGATTCCGACGGTGTTCCCTATCGCATCATCCACGAGGACACCTACTCGATCGTCACCGACAAGATCCCGGCGGG
>CAZNCQ010000114.1:7110-20524 GCA_964571275.1 uncultured Myxococcales bacterium | reverse complement strand
CTCTCGACGAAGACTTCAAGAAGGTGATGGAGGACGACAAGTGAGGCGACACGCGATGGCAATCGGCGCGCTGGCGCTGACGGTGAGCCTGCTCTCTTCCAGCATCAACGGGCGGCGCGCCGTGGCGGCGCCGCTACCGGCGGGGCCGATCGACGCGCGCGCTCTCGACGAGATGACCCGCGACGTCCAGCACTACGCCGAGATCGTGCAGGACTATCGCTCGACGGCGCGCATGATCGTCAAGCGCGCGTACTCCGACAAGTCGAAGCAGATCAGCGCCAAGTACGACCCGCAGATCGCGTTCAACGACAAGGAGGCCAAGGAACGTCGCAAGGACGCGATCGCGATGTTCGAGAACTTCCTGCACCACTATCCGAACGACAAGCGCTGGACGCCGGACGCGATGTTCCGGCTGGCCGAGCTCTACTACGAGAAGTCGGCGGAGGAGTTCCTGGACGCGGACGAGGCGTACAAGAAGGCGATCGATTCGCCGAACCCGCCGACCACGCCTCCACCGCGTGTGGACTACACGCCGACGATCGCGCTCTACAAGCGCCTGCTGACCGAGTTCCCCAACTACCGGCTGCTCGATGCCGCCTACTACCTGCTCGGCTTTTGCCTGGGTGAAATGGGGCAGGAGCCGCAGGCGCGCCAGGCGATGCTGGCGCTGGTGTGCGCCAACAAGTTCAAGCCGATGGATCCGCCCGACTTGCCGAAGATGGATAGCAAGACGGACAAGACGTCCGACAAGCCGGAAGACGATCCCTACCTCGACTGCAAGCCGGTCAAGGAGTCGAAGTTCATCCCCGAGGCGTGGACCCGCATCGGCGAGTTCCACTTCGACAGCCCCAACGAGCTGCGCCTGGCGATCGCGGCGTTCAAGCGCGTACTGGGGTTCAAGGATTCGCCGTATTACGACCGCGCGCTCTACAAGCTCGCCTGGTCGTACTATCGCGACAACCGCTTCCCGGAGGCCGTGCGCGAGTTCGACAACCTGGTGGTCTACGCCGACAAGCGGAAGGCGGCGGGCCAGAAGGTCGGCTCGGACTTGCGCCCCGAGGCGATCCAGTACCTGGGCGTCAGCTTCTCCGAGCCGGACTGGGACGGCGACACCGTGCCCGACGCGGAGAGCGGCCTGCAGCGCGCGACGACCTTTTACAAGGGCCGCGAAGACGAACCGCACGTGCGGGAGGTCTTCCAGCGCCTGGGCGACATCTACTTCGATTCGACGAAGTACACCGAGGCGATCGCCGTCTACAAGGCGCTGCTCAGCAAGTGGCCGGCCTACACTGACGCGCCCCGCGTTCAGGACAAGATCGTGCGCAGCTACGAGCGCGACCGAAACCTGATCGCCGCGGCGAAGGAACGCGAGGCGCTGGGCCGCAACTACACCAAGGGCAGCGCCTGGTACGAGAAGAACAAGGACAACCCCGAGGCGCTCGCGGTCGCGCAGCAGCTGGCCGAGGACGCGTTGCTCACGGCGGCGACCAACGTCCACGCCGGCGCGCAGGCCTGCAAGACCAAGTGGCAGGAGAACCAGAAAGACCTCAAGAAGCTCGAGGAGTGCAAGGCGCTCTACCGCACGGCCGCGGAGCTCTATGAAAAGTACCTGGCGGCCTACCCGAACTCGAAGCGCAGCTACGAGTTCAGCGCGTTCTACGCGGACGCTCTCTACTATTCGGGTCAGCTGCCGCAGGCGATCACGGCCTATCAGACCGTGCGCGACTCACAGCTCGACAACCGGTACCAGGAAGACTCGGCGTTCCGGATGATCAAGGCCTATGAAGAGATCATCGACGACATGCGCCGGGAGAAGAAGATCGACGATCCGCCCATCCCGGACGAGAAGAACACCAAGCCGCCGGTGGCCGCGATCCCGATGCCGGACATCTACGTCAAGTACACGGCGGCCATCGACTGGTACGTCGATTACATCAAGAACGAGCGCACGTCCGAGCTGAAGTACGCGGCGGCGGTCATCTACCTGCGCTACCACAACTGGCCCGAGGCACGCCGCCGGCTGGGTGAGATCACGCAGCTCTACTGCGGACCGAATCCCGAGATCGGGTTCAAGGCGTACGACGCGATCTTGCAGACGTACTTCATCGACTACAGCGTGCAGGACGAGGAGCAGAAGGACTGTGCGCTCGGCAAGCTGCTCGACGTCGCCGAACAGTTCAGCGAGTCGCCGTGCGGGAAGTCGCCCAAGGCGGCGCCGTACCTGGAGCGCATCGCGCAGATCAAGGCGTCGGTGAAGACCACAATCATCACCAAGCGCCTGCAGCTGTCGATGGAGAACGAGGAGAAGGGGACCAACAAGGAGCTCACGGTTTGCCGTGAGAACTCCGGCGGTATCGCCATGGTCACCGGTGTGAAGACCGCGGGTAGCGCGGGTGGCAAGCCGGGCGAGAAGCTCTCGACGGAGCTCGATGTCGGGCTCGCGCTGGATCTCATCGACGTGGTCAACGCCAACCCCAAGGACGCAGGGGCGCCGACGGCGCTGAACAACGCCTGCGTCATCTACGAGAAGCTCTTTCAGTTCGGCGAGGCGACGAAGTGTTACGAGCGCCTTTACAAGGACTACCCGGAGTCGGAGTGGGGCAAGGAAGCGCTCTGGAACTCGTCGCGCAATCACTACCGGTTCTTCGAGTTCGACCAGGCGGTGAAGGGGTACCTGACCGTTGCGCAGGATCCGAAGTTCGCGGCGTCCGAGCACCGCAAAGAGGCCCTGGGATTGGCGGCGTCGCTGCTCGACAACGATCAGCAGTACTCGAAGGCGGCGGATCTCTACAAGCGCTACTCCGAGGCGGTGTCCGAGAAGCCGCAGGATAGCGCGCAGGCCTACTTCTTCGGCTGCAACGCCTATGAAAAGAGCAAGGACACCAGCCGCCAGACCGGCTGTCTCAAGGACTTCATCAAGAAGTTCAACAACCAGAACGAGGCCGGCGACCTGATCGTCCAAGCGTACATGAAGCTGGCGGTGATCACCGAGCAGAATAGCCGCGACAAGAACGCCGTGCTGAACGCGTACAAGAAGGTGCGCGACGAGTTCGTCGCGCACCGCGTGCCGGCGGCGACGCCGGCGGCGGGCTTCGCCGCGAAGGCCGACTTCTTGATCCTCGAGGAGAAATTCAAAGCCTTTCAAAAGAAAGAGCTGAAGTTCGGCAGCAAGCCCGAGCAGATCAAGAAGACGTTCGAGGCCTTCACCGCGGAGGCCAAGGCGCTCAACGAGGAGTACCAGAAGATCTGGAACTACAAGGATGCGACCTGGACGCTGGCGGCGTTCCTGCGCAGCGGCGACATCTACTACGAGTTCGCGCAGAAGCTGATCAAGGCCGCGAACAATCCGCCCGATGACGTCAAGAAGCTGGCCAAGATGGCATGCAAGGCGAACCCCGACGACTGCGGGATGGTCGAGAGCCAGTACAAGGACGCCGTCTACCAGTTCGTCACGCCGGTGGAAGACGAGGCGAAGAAGCGCTGGAAGGACACGTTGGAGCGCGCCGCGCAGCTGGGCGTCACCAATGACTACGTGAAGAAGGCGCGCGAGAACCTGTCGAAGTACCTGCCCGACGAGTTCCCGTACATCAAGGACGAGCGCATCGGAATGGAGCTGCCATGAGCCTCTTGGTCGTCGGCAGCCGCGTGCGTGTGATGCCCGCCTACAGGCGCGCACGCGCGATCGGCTTGTCGGTGGCGATCGCGTCCGTCGCGGCGATCGCTGCGCAAGCCCACGCCCAGGCGCCGGCCCCCGCGGCCGCGACGCCGGCCCCTCCGGCCGGCGACGCGGCGAACGCGCCCCGCAAGCGCCGCCAGCCGCCCCCCGCGGTGATCCCGCTGGCCGAGACCCAGGCCGCGGAGCAGCTCTTGCACTCGGGCAACTACGCCGGCGCGGTGGCGCAATCCAAGGCGGCCCTCAACAAGAACGAGCGCTACACACCGGCCATGCTGGTGATGGCCAAGGCGTACTACAAGCTCCACAAGTACGAGTGGACCAAGAAGCTCTGGGAGATGATGCAGGCCAACGGCGCGTCCGACGCCGAAAAGTCTGAAATCTATCAGCTCTTGGCCTTCCTCGAGGTCGACCAGAAGAACATCCCCGGCGCCATCGTCCTGTTCAAGAAGGCTGGCGAGACGCGGCCCGACAACGCCGTCATCTGGAACAATCTCGGCGCGCAGTACTTGATGGCCAAGAACTACCGGGATGCAGCGCCCGTCCTGGAGAAGGCAGCCCAGCTGCAGCCGGGCTTTGCGAAAGCCCATCTGAACCTGGGCGACGCCTACCGGGGCCTCGCCGAATACGAAAAAGCGCAAGCCGAGTACCAGCGCGCCCTACAGCTCTTCCCCAACTATGCCGACGCTGTGTTCAACCTCGGAATTCTCTACCTCGATGCCGACAAGATGCCGAATCTGGACGTCCCAGCGCGCATGAATACCGCGATCCAGTACTTCCAGCGCTACAAGCAGATGATGGGTGGAACCCTGCCGGCCGGTGACCCGACCGACAACTACGTGGCCGAGGCGCAAGAGGGCATCAAGAAAGAGGAAAAGCGCCTGGAGCGCATCCGAAAGAACGAGGACCGCGAGCGCCAGCGCGCCGCGAAGAAGGCCGCCGACGACGCCAAGAAGGCGGCGGCGGGTGGCGCCGCTCCCGGGGCGCCCGTTCCTCCCGGTCCGCCGGCGCCCGCCGCGGCTCCGGCCGCTCCCGCGCCCAGAAAGTAGCAGTCTGGAAAAAAGCCGCCGATGATCACTCCCGCCATTCCCAACACCATGACCAGTGAGAGGACGACGATGCTCGAACGCAAGCTCACGGGCCTGGCCCTGACGTTCCTGCTCGCGCTGTCGGTGATGGGCGTCGCCTCACCGGCGCACGGAGCCGACCGCGCCAACAAGAGCTCGACGAAATCGGCGATCTCCGCGCCGGCCGCGCCAGCGCCGCGCAACGGCTCAGCGCTGCCGGTGCCGGGCGCGACGCCCGCCAACGATGGGCCCAAGGTCAAGGTCGAGCGTGGAACCGGCGGGCACAAGGTCTACCGGATCACCGAGGAGATCCGCATCGAGGGGAAGATCCAGAAGCCCGAGGCCTTCTTTTTCTATCAGAAGTCGAGCATCAACTACGACTGGCAGGAGCTGAAGCAGGACTTCATCCCCAAGATCCTCGACAGCGTTTCGAAGGCCCCCTTCTAAACAAGGAATCCAACCTATGGCGACGCAAGCAGCGGTGCGAGGAGCCCAACCCCAGGGCGGCGCGGCTCCCAAGGTGAAAATCCTCCGCATCGGAATCATCCAGGGCGGTCGGATCGTCGAGGAACGGCTGGTCCGCAAGCGAGAGAACATCACGATCGGCCAGTCGGCCAAGAACCTGTTCGTGGTTCCGTCCGACGCACTGCCGCGTCACTGGCTCCTCTTCGAGATCAGCGGCAGCCACTATGTGGCGCACTTCTCCGACGGAATGGATGCCCGCATCGCCGTGGGCAACGAGATCATCTCGCTCGCGCAGCTGAAGCAGACCGGGAAGATCCAGAAGCGCGGAGCCAGCTGGGTGCTGCCGCTCGACGAGCGTTCGCGCGGGAAGATCACGCTCGGCGACATGACGATCCTGTTCCAGTTCGTCACGCCGCCGCCGCCGCAGCCGCGGCCGCAGCTGCCCGCGTCGGTGCGTGGGTCGATCACGTCGGATCTGGATTGGTCGTTCACGACCATCGCCGTCGGGTCGTTCCTGCTGCACTTGCTGATGGTGATCTACCTGCGCAACGTCGACTGGCCGCGCAAGCCGGACATCGAGGAGATCCCCGACCGCTTCGTCAAGATGATGGTTCACAAGGTGGAGAAGCCACCGGAGCAGAAGAAGGAAGTCGCCAAGAAAGAGGATGAGAAGAAGCCCGAGAAGAAGAAGGGCGAAGAGAAGAAGGCGGCCCCCAAGAGAGAACTGACGCCCGAGGAGAAGGCCAAGCTGGCCGAGGAGAAGGCCAGGGCCGACGCGGAGCGCCGCGCGCGCCTCGCCGAGCAGGTGAAGTCGACCGGGCTTCTCAAGCTCCTGGGTGCCCGCGGTGATAGCGGCTCGATCGCCGACGTGCTGGGCAAGGGGGACGTCGATCGCGATCAGGAGAAGGCGTTCCAGGGGGTGGGCGGCATCGGCGTCGCCAACGCCAACGACCAGCTGCGCGGCATCAAGAGCGGTGGCTCGGGGTCGGGCAAGGTCGCGACCGTCGGTGGCCTGCGCGGCGGCGGATCGATCTCCGAGGGCGGCACCGGCAACGCCGCCTCCGAGAAGCGGGTCACCGGAATCGTCAAGACCGAGGCGCCCGCCGTCGACGGCGAGCTGGATCCCGGCCTGATCGCCAAGGAGGTCCGCGCGCGCCAGGGTGCGATCAAGGCTTGCTACGAGCGTGCGCTCAAGCGCAACCCCACCCTGAGTGGCAAGATCGTGATGCACTGGACCATCACGGCGGCGGGCACCGTCTCGGGTGTCGACGTGGAGCAGGACTCGCTTGGGGACTCCGAGGTCGGCAGCTGCATCAAGTCACTGGTCGCGCGCTGGCGCTTCCCGGCACCGGCCGGCGGGTCGGTGGACGTGTCGTTCCCATTCGTCTTCCAGTCCTCACAATAGGAGGAGAAGCGGTAGAGACGGAAGGACCGCGCCGGGGTGACGTTGACTCGCCCCGGCGGCGTCCCTATAATCTGACGGCTGTCGAAGTCGGTAAGAGGCGGTGCGGTGTTTCCGAAGAAACGGAAAGGACCGATGGTCGTGCGAAAAACTCCAAAGCTTCTCATATTGAGTCTTCTCTCCGCGGGCACCGCGTTCGCGCAACCCGCTGCTCCGCCGTCCGGGCCTCCGGCTCCTGCGGCTGCGCCGACCGCGGCTGCGCCTCCCGGCTCGGCGGGCGCCGATGTCGACGTCTCCGTGAAGCAGCGCGCGAACGTCAGCCCGCAGGAGATGCTGGGCCAGGGCAAGGATTACTTCCGCGTGATGAACGAAACCCTGGGGCATATCCAGACGCTGCAAGAGACGGCGCGCCGCCAGAAAGACATCATCAAGCTCAACTGCGTCACCGACAAGCTGGTGCAGGCCAAGGTGAACATCAACATCGCCGAGCAAGCGATGACCACTTTGCAAGAGTCGATCGCGCGCGCCGACGAGGGCGCGCGCACCCACGAGTTCACGCGCCTCACGATCGTCAACCAGAAGGTGCTGGTGCTGGGCACCGAGGCAGAGAACTGCATCGGTGAAGATCTCAGCTTCGTCGGCGCCACCCGGGTCGACGTCGAGGTCGATCCGGGCATCCCCACGACCGACCCGACGCTTCCGCCAACGCCTGGTATCGACATCTCCCGTCCCCCGCCGGCCAGCAACTATCTCTAGCGGGTCGTCTTATGTGGGACCCGCGACGGGTCCCACACCCCGGGTGGCTTTGCAAGGTTCGGGTCCCACACCCCCGGTGCCGTTGCAGGACCTGGCGGCGCACCATGAGCCGCTGCTGCCCGAGCTGGGAGCGGCGGCTGTTCGCGTCTTGACGTCCGGCCGTTTCATCGCCGGCGCCGAGACGGAGGCTTTCGAGCGCGAGGCCGCGGCGGCGCTGTCGATCCCGTACGCGGTCGGCGTCTCGTCAGGCACCGACGGGCTGCTGGCGGCGCTCATGGCCTGCGGCGTCGGGCCCGGCGACGAGGTCGTCACCACGCCGTTCTCGTTCTTCGCGTCGGCGGGCTCGATCGTACGCCTGGGCGCGACGCCGATCTTCGCCGACGTCGACCCGTCGACCCTCAACATCGACCCCGCGGCGGCGACCGCGCGAATCGGCCCCAGGACCAAGGCGGTGCTCGTCGTGCACCTCTTCGGGCGGGCGGCGTGTCTCGACGGTCTGGAAGAGGCGTGCGACGCGCGCGGCATTCCCATCGTCGAGGACGCAGCGCAGGCGATCGGGGCGCGCGCCGGCGGGCGACCGGTGGGTGCGCTCGGGCGCGCCGCCGTCGTGTCGTTCTTTCCCTCGAAAAACCTGGGAGGCTTCGGCGATGGCGGCATGGTGCTGACCACCGGCGCCGACTTCGCCGCGCGCATTCGCGTGCTGCGCGTTCACGGCGCCACCGCCAAGAACCGCCACGAGATCGTGGGTGGCAACTTCCGCCTCGACGAGCTGCAGGCGGCGCTGCTGCGCGTGAAGCTTCCGCACCTCGGGCGCTGGACCGCGCGGCGCCGCGAGATCGCCGCGCGCTACCATCAGCGGCTGGGCGGCCTGTCGACCGCCGGCGCGATCGAGCTCCCGCCCGCTGACGCCGGCAGCGTCTGGAACCAGTTCGTGATCCGCGTGCCTGGCCGCTCGCGAGATCCGCTGCGCCGCCACCTCGCGGGGCGCGCCATCGCGACGGCTGTCTACTACCCGACGCCGCTGCATCTGCAGCCGGCGCTGGGCCATCTCGGCCTGCGCGCGGGCGACTTGCCGGAGGCGGAGCGCGCCGCTGTTGAAACGCTGGCGCTGCCGATCTATCCGGAGCTGCCGCTCGCCGACGTCGACCGCGTCGCGGCCGCCGTCGACTCCTTCTTTCGTTGAGCGCGGGTCGGCGCCCGCTGCGCCCGCTTCGGCGCCAGCCGTTCCGCCGCGGCGCGGCCGCTGACGCCGTAGGTTGCGCCACACGCCGCGCAGCGCAGCGCCCGCGCGCGCGCTTTCGGCAGCGTGACACCGCAGCGGCAGATCCAGCCGATCCGGCGCGCCGGCACGCCGCCGACCAGCGCGTACGCCGGCACGTCCTGGGTGACCACCGCCCCCGCGGCCACGAACGCAAATCGTCCGATGCGCGCACCGCAGACGATCGTCGCGTTGGCGCCGATGGTGGCGCCCTGCTCGACGGGCGTGCGCTTGATCTCGCCCTGCCGGCGCATGAACGCGCGCGGATTGATCACGTTGGTGAACACCGCCGACGGTCCGACGAACACGTCGTCATGCAGCTCGACGCCGTCGTAGACCGAGACGTTGTTCTGGATGCGGCAGCCGTCGCCCACGACCGCGTCACTGGCCACGAACACGTTCTGGCCCACCGAACAGCGCGCGCCGATGCGCGCGTGCGCCATCACGTGCGTGAAGTGCCAGATCTTGGTCTCGTCGCCGATGCTGGCCGGGCTGTCGATGACCGCGGTCGGGTGCGCCCAGTACGTCATGGTCCGACCGCGACGGGCGCGCCTCCCGCGCGCATGGAACGCTCGCCGGCTTCCAGCGCGCGCACCACCGCCAGACCCTGCGCGCCGTCGCTGCGCGGGCGCTGGCCGGTGCGCACGCAGTCGACGAAGTGCGCGCACTCGATGCGCAGGGGCTCCTCGTCCCCGGCTACCGGCGCCGTGCCGTCGACGGTCAGGCTGGCGTTCGAACCGACGATCGTCAGCGACCGCCGCTTTGCGGTGTCGATCCACGACACGTGGACGTGCGCCATCCGCCCGTCACCCCAGCCCAGCGTCGCGAACACGACGTCCTCGATCCCGCGCGCTGTTTGCAGAAAGCAGCTGCCGGTGGCGCTGACCGTCACCGGCGGCGACCCGAACAGGAACATCGCAACCGCGATGTCGTGCGGCGCCAGCGACCACCAGGCGTTTTCGTTCGCGCGCACGACCCCCCGATTCAGCCGCTGCGAGTGCAGATAGCGAACCTGTCCCAGCTCACCGCCGTCGATCGCCTGCTTCGCCACCACCACCGCCGGGTGATAGAGCAGCAGGTGCCCGACCATGAGCGTCCGCCCGGTCTGCTCGGCGACCGTACACAGCTCCTGGCTGTCGGGCACGGTCAGCGCCAGCGGCTTCTCGACGAATACGTGGCGGCCCGATTCGAGCGCGCGCCGGGCCAGCCGGTGGTGGCTGCCCGAATCGACGGCCAGCGCCACCGCGCCGATTTCAGGATCGAGGAGCAGATCTTCGAACGAAGGCGTGACGCGGACCCCGGGGTGCTGGGTCGCCACGCGCGCCAGCAGCTCGGGCCGCAGATCGCACACGCCGCGCAGGTCGGCGCCCGCGGTGGACGCGAACGCCCGCACGACGTTGCGTCCCCAGCTGGCCGCGCCGACGACGCCGATACCCAGGCTCGACATGTGCGGCGAATGCTAGCCCACCTTTTCTCGACGATGGTACAGAATCCCAGCCCACGGACGATGTCAGAGGGGTCGATGGTATCGATTCGGCGAATCAACCTCACGTGGCTCTTGGGGCTGCTCCCGGTCGCCTGCGCGTCGGCTCCGGCGACCGCGACGCACTCCACCCGCGAGGTGGTGATTGGCTACGACGACAACCGCCCGAAGGACGTCATCGCTTTTCCGACGGCGACCTACGAGAGCGTGACGCGCTTCGATCTGCCGGCCGGCGCGCATCACCCCTTGCGCCTGCGCTTGCAAGCGGCGGCGAAGGGCGCGCTGGCGATCACCGTCTACGAGAGCACGCCGCTGGAGACGCCGGGCGAAGCGATCCTCACCGTGACGCGCGCGCTCGACGGCGCCGATGTCTCCGACGGCAAGGACGGCCGCTGGATCGTCGAGGAGATCACGGACGCCAAACCGTTCAGCGGCGTCGTCTGGGTCGGCGTGCGCAAGACCGCCGGTGAGCCGACGCTCTGGTCCAGCGGCGCTCTCTCCGGGCAATCGTTCATTCGCAACAACGACCCGCACAACCCGATGGGTCTCTTGCCCACGAGGCGGTGCCCGATGCTGCGCCTCGAGCTCGCGCCGTGAATGCCCGGGCCATCACCGGTTCAGCCGAGGCGCCGCTCGCCGTCGCGTTCGACCGCGCGCTCGATGCGCGCCGCTAGCCACTCCGTCGCGCGCTCGATCGCCGCCACCGTCGTCCGCCCAGCGGCGAGCTCGACGGCGATGGCCGTCGACAGCGCGCACCCGGTGCCGCGCGGGCTCGGTCCGGCGGTGCGTGCCCGCGTGAGCAGCCGCTCGCCCTCGGCCGTCGCCAGCACGTCGGTGATCGTCCCGTCCGGGTTCTCAGGGAGATGTCCCCCTTTGACCAGCACGGCCCCGATCCCGGCCGCACGCAGCGCGGCGGCGGCGCCGCGCGCGTCGGCCAGCGTCTCGATCGGGCGCCCGGTCAGGACCGTCGCTTCGAGGGCATTGGGTGTCGCCAGCGTCGCGCGGCGCAGGACCGACCACAGCGCCTCGAGCGGCCCCTGCCAGAGCGCGCCGCCGCTCGACGCCGCCAGCACCGGGTCGACCACGACCGGCCCCGTGTAGCCGTCGAGGCCGCGCCGGATCGCCTCGGCGACGGCTGGACCGGGCACCATCCCGATCTTCACGGCGCCGGGCGCGGGAGCGCGCACCGCCCAGCGCACCGCCTGCTCCACGGCGTCGGCGGTGCGCGCCTCGATCGAACGCACGCCGGCGGCGCTTTGCTCGGTCCAGGCGGTGCCCACCAGGCGCACCACGGCGCCCAAGTCGGATGCTGTAAGCAGGTCTCGCCCGAGCCCCGCGGCCACGCTCGGGTCGACGCCACCGACGGCAACGACGACCGTGCTCGACGTCGCGGCCGTCGAATCGTCACGCGTTCGCATTTGCGACGAGTTCATGACACCGGTATCATGGACGCGCAGCAAGAATCCGAGGATCCGGCGGCAGTTGGCGGAAATCGTCTCCTCGGAAGCGTGCGCGAGCAAGGCCCACGTGTCATCGATCCTTCCCCAGCCGATCCAGTTCGGAAAGTACACCCTCTTCGAGCGCATTGGCCGAGGGGGGATGGCGGAGGTTTACAAAGGCCGCATCCAGGGCCCGGCCGGCTTCGAGCGGGTCTTCGTCGTCAAGCGCATCCTGCCGCATCTCTCCGAGGAGCCGACGTTCATCCGCATGTTCGTCGAGGAGGCGAAGCTGTCGGCGCGCCTCAACCACCCGAACATCGTGCAGATCTTCGAGCTCGGCTCCGTCGAGGGCGAGTACTTCATCTCGATGGAATACATTCGCGGCCGCGACCTGGCCGACACCATGCGCGCGATCTGGAAGACCATGGGGCCGCCGCGCCCGGAGCTGGTCGCCTACGTCGGCCGTGAAGCCTGTCGCGCGCTCAGCTACGCCCACAGCCTCACGGATGACAGCGGCAACCCCCTCGGCATGATCCACCGCGACGTTTCGCCGTCGAACATCATGCTGTCGTACGAGGGCGGCGTGAAGCTGCTCGACTTCGGTATCGCCAAGGCGCTGGGCGAGGCTCCCGAGACCACCAAGAGCGGCACCATGAAGGGCAAGTACGCCTACATGGCGCCGGAGCAGACCGAGGGCGGCGACGACGTCGATAGCCGCATCGACATTTTTTCTTGTGGCATCGTGCTGCACGAAGTTCTCACGGGCCGCCGACTCTTCAAGGGGGCGAACGACATCCAGACCATCGAGCGCGTGCGTCGCTGCGAGGTGCCGCCTCCGTCGTTCCAGAACCCGATGTGTCCCCCCGAGCTGGACAACGTCGTGCTCAAGGCCCTGGCGCGCAACCGCGAGGATCGGTTCGCGACGGCGGGCGAGATGGCCGACGCGCTCGATGACGTCGTGCACGCGTCGCGCTTCCAACCCGGCCACCTGTCGCAGCTGCTGCACGACCTGTTCCCGCTCGAGGGGGGCGCCGCGGCGGCCCCGGGACTGCCGCCCCACCGGCCCCCGACGCACACGACCAACCCTTCGAACGTCACCGGCTCGGGCATCCCCTCGGCGGTCCGCTCGCCGACGATCCAGCCCATCAGCCGCTCGTCGTCGCGGGGCGCGCCGTTCGACGCCGGCGCGCCGGCTCATCTGCTGCGGCCGCGCCGGGCCAGACTGCCGCTGGTCCTCGGCGCCGTCGCGGTGCTGGCGGTTGGCGGGTTTTTCGTCTGGAAGGGCACATCGGCGCGCAGCGCGAACGACAGCGCGGTGCATGCGCCGCTGCCGAACGATCCGTCGCGCCGCTTCAACATCTACGTCAAGTCGGAGCCGCCGGGCGCTGACATCTTCCTCGACGGAAAGGCCAAGCCGGTGGGCGCGACGCCGATCAGCCTGCCGATCGATCTCAACGGCGTCAGCTCGGTGCAGATGGTCCTGAAGAAGCCTGGCTACGAGGACTATCAGCAGATCATCACCACCGACTCGGCGATCTCGATCAACCTGCAGCCGCTGGAAGCCCCGCCCACCGAACAAAAGCCGCCGGCGGAGACCGCGCCGGCACCGGGCGCGGCAGCCGAGCCGCAAGAGGCGGCGCCCGTCGACGAAGGCGGCGACTCGACATCGAAGTCCAAGCGTCGCGGCAAGGAATCGCCCCGGCGTTCCGGCGGGCGTGGCAAGGGCGAGATCGTCGATCCGTTTTGAATGGGAACCCTGGGAGGGTTCCCAAACCCTCCCGCGACGGACTCCGCTGGAAGCCCAGCTCCGTCCACGCGTTTTGAATGGGAACCCTGGGAGGGTTCCCAAACCCTCCCGCGACGGACTCCGC
>CAZNCQ010000114.1:0-7010 GCA_964571275.1 uncultured Myxococcales bacterium | reverse complement strand
TGGAAGCCCAGCTCCGTCCACGCGTTTTGATCGTTGACACGACAGCCCCGCTCTTGGTCGTCTGGGGGGATGTTTCGCGGTTCGAAGGTAGCGGTCATCATCCCGGCGTTCAACGAGGCTGACAAGATCGCGGCAGCGATTCGCTCGGTGCCGGGCTTCGTCGATCACATCATCGTCGTCGACGACGCCAGCACCGACGGCACGGGCGCCCTCGCGCAACGCATGGGCCGGAGGTCGAGCGGTCGCGGCAGCCGCCGCTCGATCGAGACGCTGATGCACGCGCGCAACCGCGGCGTCGGCGCCGCGATCGCGACCGGCTACCACCGCGCGCTGGCGCTGGGCGCGGACGCCACCGCCGTGATGGCGGGCGATGGACAGATGGATCCCGCCGACTTGCCGCGGCTGCTCCTGCCGGTCGTGAGCGGTGCCGCCGACTACGCCAAGGGGAACCGCTTCGCCTGGCCCGGCTACTGGCGCGCGATGCCGGTCCACCGGCTGATCGGCAACGTGGCGCTGTCGCTGCTGACGCGGCTGTCTTCGGGCTATCTGGGCATCTTCGATTCGCAGTGCGGCTACACCGTCGCGTCGCGCCGCGCGCTGCTGGGCATCGATCCCGACAAGATGTTCGCTCGCTACGGCTACCCGAACGATCTGCTCGCGCGGCTGCGCGTGGCGGGCGCGCGCGTCGTCGACGTTCCCGTGCGGCCGATCTACGGCGCCGGCTGGCGCTCGGGGATCCGCGTGAAGTCGGTGATCGTTCCGATCCTCACGATCCTCTTCCGCTCGTTCGTTCGCCGCGTCGGAGCGTCGTTGCGCCCGCGGCGCCCCGAGGCGTCTGCGCTGGAGCCGGTCGAGGAGAGCCGATGGTCGTCGGCGTCCTGACCTGCTCCTACCCGCGCTTCGCGGGCGACGCCGCGGGTAGCTTCGTCGCCGAGGACGTGCGCCGCCTGACCGAGCGCGGTTTCACCGTCGAGGTGATCGCGGCTGGCGACGGCCCTCCCGGTGTGACCTCCGCGCGCGAGGACGGCGTCACCGTTACCCGCGTCGGCGCCGGTCCGCTGCGCGCGGGCTCGCTCTTCTACGGCGACGGCGCGCCAGAGGCGCTCGAACGGCGGGGCGCGCGCGCCTGGATCCAGGCCGCGCACTTCACCGCGGCGCTCTGCCGCGAAGTGCGCGCGGCTGCGTCGCGATGGGACTCGATCGTCAGCCACTGGCTGGTTCCCTGCGCGCTGTCGGCGATCGCGGCCGCCCCGGGGCTGCGTCACCGCGGCATCGCGCACTCGGGCGACGTCGCGCTGCTCGAGCGCCTGCCGTTCGGTCGTGCGCTCGCGCGGTGGCTCGCCGGCTCGGGCACCGAGCTGACGTTCGTCAGCGACGACTTGCGGGGCCGCTTCGCCGTGCTCGCCGGCCAACGTGTGGGGCGCGTCGAGCGGCTCGCGCCCGACCCGCGGCTCTTTCATGCGGTCTCTGGCGTCGAGCGCGCCGTCGCACGCGGCCGCTTCGGCCTCGCGCGTCCGACCGTGCTCTCGGTCGGGAGGCTGGTGCCCATCAAGGGGTTCAGCCTGCTGATCGACGCCGTTGCCGACGGCGCCCTGGACGTCGACGTGGTGATCTTGGGTGCGGGACCGGAGGAGGCGGCGCTGCGCGCGCAGGCGCGGCGGCGCGGTGTCCCGCTTCGACTGCCCGGCGCGGTCCCGCGCGATCAGGTTTCGGCCTGGCTCGCGGCCGCCGATCTCTATGTACAACCGTCGCTGGTGTTGCCCTCGGGGCGCACCGAGGGGCTGCCGATGGCGACGCTCGAAGCGCTGGCGGTCGGGTTGCCAGCGGTTGTCGCGCGCTCGGGCGGGCTCGCCGAGCTCGACGCCAGACGGGAGCGCGTGTCGTTCTGCGAGCCGAACGATGTCCGGTCGCTGCGCGTCGCGCTCGCCGGCTCGGGGATCGGCGCGCGATGAGCACGCTGCCGCTATACCAGGTCGACGCCTTCGTCGACGCGTCGTCGGATCGGCTCTTCACCGGCAACCCCGCGGCGGTCTGCCCCGTCGACGAGCCGTTGCCCGATGCACTGATGCAGGCCATCGCCGCCGAGAACAACCTGTCCGAGACGGCGTTCTTTCACCGCGACGGGCGCGACGGCGACGCGTTCAACCTGCGCTGGTTCACGCCGACGGTCGAGGTCGAGCTGTGCGGCCACGCTACGCTGGCGTCGGCGTTCGTGCTGATGACCGAGCTCGAGCCGTCGCGAACCGAGGTCCACTTCCAGACTCGCAGCGGGCGGCTGTCCGTGAGGCGCAGGGGCGACCTCTTCGAGCTCGATCTTCCGCTCTATCCGCCGGCGCCGCTCGACGATCCGGCGAGGATCACGACGGCGATTGCCGAAGCGCTCGGCGACACGCCGGCCGAGATCCTGCGCGCGCGATCGTACCTGGCGGTCTTTCCTAGCGCCGATGCGATCCAGCGGTTGAACCCGGACATGACCGCGCTGGCGCGGCTCGACACCTCGGTGTGCGTGACTGCGGCGGGCGGTCCTGCGTCGAGCCCCGACGTCGATTTCGTCTGCCGCTATTTCGCACCCGGGCACGGGGTGCCCGAGGATCCGGTGACGGGCTCGGCGTTTTGCATGCTGGCCCCATACTGGATCCCCCGCCTCGGTCGGGACCGATTGCGCGCGCGGCAGCTCAGCCGGCGCGGCGGCGAGGTGGTCTGTCATGTGCAGGACCACCGGACATTCGTCGCCGGGCGGGCGCAGCTCGTATTGGTCGGCAAGTTCACCACCGACCTCTCACGACGTGACGCGGCACGCATGTAAAGGCGATGTAACGCCCGCGTAACGGCCTTTGCACCATTGTGTGGTCCAGACGCGAAAGATCGTACGCAGTTACCCCTACATGGAACCTGATAAGTGCTTAACTTCAAGCAAGAATCATTCAGGCACGCTCTGTGCTGTAGATCAGAGGGTCATCCGGTCCAGCATCCCCCAGGAGTCCACGGAATGAACCATCGGAGCTCGCCTGGTCCAAGTATTTCCGTCGTTCTGGCTATTCGGAACGACGAAGAGAGGGTGGGGCATCAGGTGAAGGCGGTGGCGGCACATCTTCGCGGTCTCGGCCGCTCGTTCGAGATCGTGGCCGTCAACGACGGTTCCCGCGACAATAGCTTCTCGATCGTCAGCCTGCTGGCGCCTCGCATCCCGGAGCTGCGCCTCATCAGCTCGAACGTCAGTGGACGCGCGTTTCTACGCGGCACTGCCGAGGCCAAGGGTGGCATCGTCGTGCTGATGGAGGGCGGGCGCACGGTCTCGCTCGCGCCGCTGGGATGGGCACTTTCGCGTCTCGAGGCGGGGCGCGAGGCGGTGATCCTGCGCGGGCGCTACATCGTGGCGCGCCGGCTGCTCGCGTTGCCGATCATCGTGCGCGCCAGCGGTCCGGGGATGTTCTTCGAACATGTGTTCGAGCGTCGTGGCAAGGATCTGGGCATCGACATCGTCGGCACGCGACCGCGCAACCCCGCGCCACTGCTGCTGCGTCCGGTGTTGAGGTTCCTGGCTGCCTAGCTCGGCCGGGGTCCTGTTCTTCCCTTCCGGTATCGGGTCTGCGTGCTAGGCTTGTGCGAATGTTGTCGATTCTGCTGGCGATAGTCGGGCTTGGCCTGCTCATCGTGCTCCACGAAGGTGGGCACTTTCTGGTGGCCCGGCTGTGTGGGATGCGCGTCGAGCGTTTCTCGATCGGTTTCGGTCCGACGCTGATCGGCTTCAAGCACGGTGGCACGCTGTTCCAGATCGCGCCGATTCCGCTGGGCGGCTTTGTCCAGATCACCGGCCTCAACCCCAGCGAGGAGTTCGATCACTCCGACCCGTACGTCTATCCCAACCGCCCGCGCTGGATGCGGCTGCTCACGATTCTCGCGGGGCCGGCGGCGAACTATGTGTCAGCGTTCGTGTTGATGCTGGGGGTGTTCCTGGCGTTCGGGACGCCGTCGAAAACCCAGCGGGTCAACGAGCCGCGTGCCGGCAAGCCGGCGGCGATGGCGGGCATCATGGCGGGCGACGTCTTGGTGGAGGCCAACGGTCACGCGGTGTCGTACGACGCGCCGATCAGCGACGTCATCCGCGCCGCCCAGGGCGCGCCGGTCACCATCAAGGTGCTGCGCAAAGGTCAGCCGATGACGTTCGTGGTCACGCCCGAGCGCGTGGCCTCGGGCGCCTATCAGATCGGCATCGAGATCGGGCCGGTCGACGAGCGGACGCCGGTCGGTGCCCAGACCGCGCTGCACGAGGCGGTGGTCTATCCGTATTACGCGTCGGTGGTGACGCTCAACAACCTCTACGAGCTGGTGCGCGGTCGCGTGCACATCAAGGATCTCTCCGGCCCGATCGGGATCACCAAGCAGATCGCCAAGGCCGCTGACCGCGGGGCGGTCGACTATCTCGAGTTCGTCGCGATGCTCTCGGTCTACCTCGGCCTGTTCAACCTGCTGCCGCTGCCGGCGCTCGACGGCGGCCGCGCGGTCTTCCTGCTGATTGAATCGGTGCGTCGGCGGAGCGTCAACCCGCGCATCGAGGCCGCGGTTCACACCGTCGGCTTCGTATTGCTGCTGGGCGTCCTCATCATCGTCAGCTTCAAAGACATCTTCGCCAAAGGGTGAAACGTTCCACGCCGGGCCGCCGGGCGATGCATGAAGGGTTGGTCGGCCAGCGTGAGCTGGTCGGGCAGCCGTACTTGCGGGATCCGGAGCTGAAGCGCGAGTACGAGCAGGAGATTGCGCCGCGCACCGAGGTGGCGCTGGCGAAGGTTCTGGCGGAGGTGTTCCGCGAGGTGCCGGCGCAGGCTCCGCGCGTGCTGGACCTGGGCGCGGGGACCGGTGCCGCGGGGACGGCGGTGCGCGCGTTTTTCGGGGTGGCGACGGAGATCGTATCGGTCGATCGCGTCGACGGACCGGGAATCGTGGTCGCGGACGTCGTGGCCCCTGGTTCGCCGCGCGGCGTGGCGGGCCGCTTCGATCTCATCGTTGCGGCGCATCTCCTCAATGAGCTCTACGTCGCGATGCGGCCGGCCGAGCGGCGTTCAGCGCGCGCCGAGCGCGTGCGCACCTGGTGCGAGACGCTGCTCGCGCCCGGCGGCACCCTGGTGATCCTCGAGCCTGCGCTCCGGGAAACGTCACGCGAGCTCCTCGCGGTGCGCGACGTGCTGGTCGCGGGCGGTCTGCACGTGGTCGCGCCCTGTTTGTGGGCCGGGCCCTGCCCCGCGCTCGCGCGCGATCGCGACTGGTGCCACGACGCGACGCTCGAGCCGGCGGCGGTCGTCGGCCAGCGGCCCCGTCGCGTCGACTTCGCCTACCTGGCGCTGCGCATGACCGGAGATGTGGCCACCGATCCGTCGCTCTTTCGCGTCGTCAGCGACCTCCTCGAGGAAAAAGGCCGCCTACGCGTGTACGGCTGCGGCCCCGCCGGCCGTCACGCGCTCGTGCGCCTCGACCGCCACCGCACGCCCGCGAACGCCGCCCTCGACGGCGTCGCGCGCGGCGATCTCATCCGCGTCCAGGGCGCGACCGTCGCGGGCGACGGTCAACGCATTGGCGCGGAATCCGCGGTCCAGAAGCTCCCGATGAAACTCTAGGTTCCGGCCGAGTAGTCGTCGTTGTAGCGGACCTGCTCAGCGGTGAGCTCGTCGATGCTCAGGCCCTGGGTCGTCAGCTTGATGCGCGCCAGCTCCTGGTCCTGCTCGGGCGGAAGCTCGTAGACGCCGGGCTTCATCGACTTGCCATCCTTCGCCAGCTTGCACAGCGCCAGGTACTGGTTGGCGAACGACATGTCCATGACCTCGGACGGGTGGCCCTCGGCCGCGGCCAGGTTCACCAGGCGGCCCTGCGCCAGCACGTAGATGCGGCGGCCGTCCTTCAGCACGTACTCCTCGTTGGCGGCGCGGATCTCACGCTTGCCCTTCGACCGGGCCTCGAGCTCGACCAGGTTGATCTCGCAGTCGTAGTGGCCGGTGTTGCAGACCAGCGCGCCCTCTTTCATCACGTCGAAGTGGCGGCCGACGATGACGTCCTTCATGCCGGTCGCGGTGATGAAGATGTCGCCCAGCTTGGCCGCGTCGTCCATCTTCATGACGCGGAAGCCGTCGAGCGTCGCCTTGAGCGCCGCGGTGGGCTTGATCTCGGTGACGATCACGTTGGCGCCCATGCCGGCGGCGCGCGTGGCGACGCCGCGCCCGCAGTGGCCGTAGCCGGCGACCACGAAGGTCTTGCCCGCCAGCAGCACCGACGAGGCGCGCAGGATGCCGTCCAGCGACGACTGCCCGGTACCGTAGACGTTGTCGAAGTCCCACTTGGTCTCGCTGTCGTTGACCGCGATCACCGGGTACAGCAGCTTGCCGGCCTTGCCCATCGAGCGCAGGCGGTGCACACCGGTGGTGGTCTCCTCGGTGCCGCCGATGACGCCGGCCGCGAGCGACTTGTGCCGCTCGTGCACGCTGAAGATCAGGTCGGCGCCGTCGTCGAGCGTCAGCGTCGGCTTCATCTCCAACGTCTTGTCGATGCACCAGTAAAACTCGTCCTTGGTCAGGCCGTACCAGGCGTAGATCGACGTCCCTTCGGCGGCCAGCGCGGCGGCCACGTCGTCCTGGGTCGACAGCGGGTTACAGCCCGACCACGACACCTCGGCGCCGGCGGCGCGGATGGTACGGATGAGCACCGCGGTCTCCTTGGTGACGTGCAGGCAGCCCGCAACCTTCATCCCGCGCAGGGGCAGGTCCTTCTTGCCCTTCTCGCGGAGGGTCGTGAGCACCGGCATGCGGCTCTCGGCCCACTCGATGCGGAGGCGCCCGGCGTCGGCCAGCTTGGAATCGGCAATCTTGAAGTTCGACATGAGGGGGGGACGCTACTTTCCGATCCCCGAGGAGTCAAGATGGTCCTATCGGTGAAAGCTCCGCGACCCGGGAACTCCAGCCGGCGCCGGAATGTCCGATGTAAGGAGTGAGACCCGGTGACCTCCCAACTCTGGCAAGAATGGA
>CAZNCQ010000113.1:0-20524 GCA_964571275.1 uncultured Myxococcales bacterium | reverse complement strand
GAGACCAAGCGCATCCTGGCGTCGTCGTCGAAGGGCGCCTTCGATCCGCAGCGCCTGCGCGTGTTGCTGGCGGCCGGGGGGGGACCGAGCGCCATCGCCGCCGCGCCGCTCGCCTTCGGCCTGGGCGCGCGCAGCGACAGCCCGCTGGCGGTGGTCTATGCCGAGGTGAAGACCGGCTGGTGGCGGCGCCTCGTCAGCCGGGTCAGCCACGGGACGCCGGGCAAGGTGAGCCAGCAGATCGAGCTCTTGAAGTCGCCGGCGAGCAACCCCTGGAACGACCGTACGCCCGAGATCCGCCGCGTCGCCGCGCGCACGGTGGCGCAGGCGATCTGCGAGGAGGCAAGCCGCGGGTACGATCTCATCTTCGTCGGCTCCGGCGACGGCGCGGCGGTCGGCGGCGCGATCGTCGAGGAGATCGTCGCCAAGGCACCGTGCCACGTCGCGATCATGAAGGCGCCGCCCGACGCGCGTTCGAGCAGCGGCTACAAGAACATCCTGGTGCCGGTCGACGGCAGCGTCGCCTCACGGACGGCGGTCGAGCTGGCGCTGCGCTACGCGGAGACCACGAAGGCGTCGCTGTCGCTGGCGGTGCTGACCGAGCGGCGGCCGCAGGCGGCTGCATACGCCGACATCAGCGGCACGCACCCGATCGCCGACGATCAGCCGACCAGCGCCGAGGAGCTGGAGCGCATCTCGGTGGTCTTCCGCGCATCGGCATTCACGCCGACGATCCTGCATTTGACCTACGATCCGCGCTCGAGCGCGGTCGCGCACGAGGTCGAGAAGGGGCAGTACGATCTGGTGGTCGTCGGCGCCGAGAACCGCGCGATCCAGCACCGGCTCTTCTTCGGCTACGACAACGAGCGGCTGATCCGGGCGACGCGCGTGCCGGTGGTGGTCGTCGTCCCGCACCTGGCGAGCCTCGCGCAATAGTGCGCGATGTTTGACTTTAGTTTCGACGGGAGGCTAGGGTCAGTTCGCCCATGGCCTCAGCCCCGATTGTTCACCTGGAATTTCGAAGCTTCGACTTCGCGCGTGCCTCGGCTTTCTATGCCAAGGTCTTCGATTGGCGGACGGAGCAGAACGCAACCTCGACGTACATGAAGCTCGACGCCGAGGAGGGACCCAGCGCCGGCTGGGTGCGCGCCGAGGTGAGCCAGTCGCCGGGGCCGCTCGCATACGTGGTCGTCGAGGATCTGGCGGCGACGCTGGCCGAGGTCGAGAGCGCGGGCGGCCGGGTGCTGGTCCCCAGGCTCCCGTTCGCGGGCGGCGGCGAGATCGCGCTTTTCGCCGATCCCGACGGGAACGTGCTCGCGATCTGGATGCGCAAGGACCACCGCGCGGCGGGTGCGCCCCCCGCTGCGGGCAAGGTCGCCGCGGCCAAGGCGGCGCCGGCGCCAGTGCCGGCGCCAGCGCCGGCGGCGAAGGCGAAACCCGATAAGAAGGCCAAGCCGGCGAAGAAACGCTGAGGCCTCCGCCTCAGAGCCAGCGGCGCAAGCTATACGCCAGGCGTTCGAGGATCCGTTCGACCAGCGACCGGTTCTGGTAGGTCGCCAGCGTCAGCTCGGCGTTGGCGCCCATGTCATCCTCGAGCATCTTCTTGACCGCGGCGGCGTAGACCACATCGAGTGTGTTGACCACGACCTCGAGGTTGTAGGCGAGCGAGCGATGATCGAAGTTATAGCTGCCGAGTGATACGAAGTCGTCGTCGACCGCCAGCGCCTTGGTGTGAATGACGTTGTCGCTCATCCAGATGCGCACACCCGACGCCAGCAGCGGTCCGAACGTCGCGCGCGCCGCCAGATCCAGCACCTGCGAGTCGCTGCGCCTCGGCACGAGCAGGTTGACGACCACCCCGCGCTCGGCCGCCTCTTGCAGCGCGCGCAGGATGCCTCGGTCGGGGACGAAGTAGGGGTTGGCCAGGAAGACCGCGGCGCGGCTCTCGCGAATCGCGTACAGCGCCGCGCGCCGGATCGCGAAGCGATCGAGGAGCTCCTTGTTGGAGACGACCGCGAGGCGCGTATCGCCCGCGGGCGCCGGTCGCACCAGCTTGTCGGGGTCGAGGCGCGCGCGCTTGCGGGCGCGGCGGTTCCAGGTGCGGAGGAAGACACCCTCGAGGATCGCAACCGCCGGGCCCTCGACGCGGATGGCGGCATCGTGCCAGCCGCCGCCGCCTTCTTCGGTGGAGACCCAGGCATCGCCGATGTTGATGCCGCCGGTGAACGCGACCGCGCCGTCGCACACCAGCGTCTTTCGGTGGTTGCGGCGGATCAGGCCCCAGAAGCGCGGCCGCCAGAAGCGGTACTTGTGGTACGCGATGGTGTGGACGCCGGCCGCGCGCAGCTGCTGGAAGAACGACGACGGCGTATCGATGCAGCCGACGAAATCATAGAGCAGGCGCACCGTCACGCCGCGCGCCGCGGCCGCCATCAACGCCTCGGCAAACCGCCGGCCGATGCTGTCGTTCTGGAAGATATACATCTCCAGCGACACGCGCTCCCGAGCCGCGTCGATTGCCGCCAGCCAGGCCGGGAAGGTCTCTTCCCCGTTGCGAAGCAGCGCCACGCGATTGCCGCCGACCAGATCGCGCACATCGGCGACGTACCTCAGGGCCCGCGTGGCCGCCGGCTCGAGGCTCGTCTCGGTAAGGACGACCGACGTTGTGCTTGTCATGACAAGCGTTGCCGCGTAAGGTTCGCCCGCGAATGGGTCGAGAAGAGCATATAGAATTCCAAGGGCGCGTCGTCGAGGTACTGCCGGCTGGGAACTTTCGCATCGAGCTCGAGAATGGTCACCAAGTTTTGGCCCATCTGGGGGGAAAGCTGCGTAAGCACCGAATTCGAGTCGTGCTCGGCGACAAGGTGACGGTTGCGCTGACGCCGTACGATCCGACGCGCGGGATCGTCGTCTACCGAGGTTAGACGCGTGGCCGCGCGGATCGCCGCCGCTCCGATTCCGTTCTTCGCGACTTTCCTCTTGTCGATCGTGTTGCCCGTGGGCGCGCCGGCGCGGGCCGCGCCACCGCTGCCGCCGCCAGTCGCGGTCGCCGAGGCGGGCTCGGTCGCGCCGCTCGTCGATCGGGTCAAGGGCTCGGTCGTCACGATCCAGAGCACCAAGATCATTCGCCGCGTCGCGGTCGACGACCCCTGGAGCCGCATGCTGCGCGAGCAGTTCGGGCTTGGCGGCCCGCCGCGCGCCACGCGCGAGCGGCAGGAGGCGCTGGGCTCCGGCTTCATCGTCGACAGATCAGGGCTGGTGCTGACCAACAACCACGTCGTCGCCGGCGCCGACGAGGTGCTGGTCAAGCTGTCGGACAACCGCCAGTTCGCGGCCAAGGTGCTGGGCAGCGATCCGGCGACGGACGTCGCCGTGGTCAAGCTCGACAAGCCGCCCAAGGATCTGCAGGCCGCGAACCTGGGCGACTCGGACAAGGTGCGGGTCGGCGACTACGTGCTGGCGATCGGCAACCCTCTCGGCCTGGGGCAGACCGTGACCATGGGCATCGTCAGCGCGAAGAACCGCGTGATCGACGAGAAGCTGGGCGACGTCGATCCGCGCTACGAGGACTTCATCCAGACCGACGCGGCGATCAACCAGGGAAACTCGGGCGGCCCGCTGTTCAACTTTCGAGGTGAGGTCATCGCGATCAACTCCGCGATCATCAACCCCGGCATCGCGATGAACGTCGGGTTCGCCATCCCGATCAACCTCGCGCGCCAGATCGCCGATCAGATCCGCCGCTCGGGCAAGGTCGCGCGCGGCTACCTGGGCGTCGGCGGCGAGGACTTCACGCTGGAGCGCGCCGAGGAGATGCACGTGCCGTACGCCGCGGGCGCGCTGATCAACGTCGTCGGGCGCGGAACGCCGGCCGAGTCCGCGGGGCTGCGCCCCAACGACGTCATCATCGAGTTCGGGGGCAAGGCGATCGAGAGCTATCGGCGCCTGACCTCCGCGGTGGCGCTGTTGCGCCCCGGCGAGAAGGTCAAGGTCGCGCTGCTGCGCCAGGGGCGGCGCGCCGACCTGGTCGTGACCCTGGGCGCGCAGGGCAATGAAGTTCAGACCGGCGCGAGCACCTTCCTCGGGGTCGAGCTGCGCCAGCTGGATCGCCACGAAGCGGAGGCCGTCGGCCTGCGCCCGGGCGACGGGCTCGCGGTCACCGCGGTCGACCCGCGCGGGCCGGCCAGCGGCGTGATCGAAGAGGGCGACGTGCTCCTGGAGCTCGACGGGCGGCCGGTGACGCTGGCGCGGCTCAAGCAGGTCGAGGCCAAGCTCGGGCGCGGCGTGCGCGCGACGCTGATCATCCAGCGCGGCCAGGCGCGCTTCGCGCTCAAGCTCTGAGCGCGAATGCCGGCGGGCGCCATGGCGACTTGCCTGTCGCTGGCTCGCGGTGCCGATCAGCGCCCGTCGATCGTCCCGAGCGAGCCTTGCGGGGTTCCCGCGCGCGCGATCAGGATGCCGGCGACCACGGCACCGGCGACGACGGCGCCGGCCCCGGCCCAGAACCACCAGCGCTTGTAGATCGGGTGGTTGGTTTCAGCCGCGGGCGGCGGATGGTCTTCGAGCGCGAGGGCCGGCAGGGGAGCCGGCGCAGGCGCCGCCGCGGGGGCCGGTGGCGGCGCCGACGGTGGGGCGCTCGCGGTCCCGGCGACGGGAGTCAACGCGACGGCCGTGTCGCTCTTGTCGGCCTTGTCCAGCTCGCGCGTCATCTCCGCGATCAGATCGTCGACCAGGCGGCGGTTGGTCGTCTTCGGATCCAGCGCCAGGTAGCGCCGGAAGAAGAAACGCGCGCGCTCGTAGTTCCGCATGTTGCGGTAGCACTGTGCGACGTTGAACAGGAACGCCGGCAGCGGCTTCGCCTGGTAGGCGGCCTGATAGTCCTCGAGCGCATCGGGGAACCGGCCCAGGTTGAAGCTCATCTCCGCCTTCTGAAAGAGCTCGCGCGCCTGCTTTTCACCGGATGGCGCCGCGTGCGCCGGCGGCGTCCCCAGCGCCGACCATGCAACCCCGAGCAGCAGCGCGATCGGCGCCACGCCCAGGGTTCGAGAGGCGCGCGACGTCCCCGCAGGCGGCAGCAGCATCCGCCTTCAGGATATCAGCGAATCAGTGAAACGGGTCGAGGGTCTTCTCACGCGCGTAGGGGTTCGTCTGGTCGATCTCGATGGGACGCGCACGGGGCGGCGCCTTGGCGTCCATGGCTCGCGCGTCGGCTGACTTCGTCGGCGTCTTCTTCGCTTTGCCCGCGTTGGCCGTTCGCGTCGCCCTGGTCTGCTTGGCGGCCAGGCGCACGGGCGCCAAGCGATTGAGGCTGACGTTGATCGTCCGGTCGGTGGTGGCCGGCGTCGGCACCCGCATCGTGCGGTAGCCCTCGAGGTGAATCTCGAAGGTGATCTCGTCGGCGCTGCGGGCGATCGTGCGCCGGAACGGCGTCGTCCCCAGCGCTTCGGCGGCGCCCGTATCCGCGTGAACCATCCGCACCTCCGCGCCCGCTGGGTCGGATTCGAACAGCAAGGTCACGTCGGCGGGGACCGGCGGCGCGGGCGGCGGCGCGTCGACGTGCGGAGAGGTAAGCGCCGGCGCAGAGACAACGACCGGAGCCCGCTCCTTCCGCCGCAGGTGGGAGAGCCCGGCGCCGGCGCCGAGCGCCAGCAACAGCCCGAGCCCCAACCCCAGCCCGGCGCGCAGGGCTTCGTCGCGGTCGCGCGCGCGCGCGGTTCGCCGGTGGTCGGCCAGGTAGCTGCCGATGCCGGTGAACGCGATCTCTCCGCCCCGTGCCAGCTCCTGAAACAACCGCGCGAGCCGCTCCGCCGACGGAAAGCGCCCGGCCGGGTCCTTTTCGAGGCAGCGCTGCACGATCGCGTCCAGCGTCGCGCCCAGCTTGGTCGCGCGCACGTCGGGCGGCAGCGACGGCGCCGGTACTGTCACGTGCTGGATCAGGAACTCGTTGACGCTGGGACCTTCGAACGGCAGCCGCCCGCAGATGAGCTCGTAGAGGATGACGCCGACGGCGTAGACGTCGGTGCCGTGATCGATCGGCCGGCCGGACGCCTGCTCGGGCGAGACATACGCCGGCGTCCCGACGAAGAAGCCGTCCATCGTCGCTGCCGCGGGCGTCTGGGTCAGCAAGCGCTGGTCGCCAAACGCCTTGGTCAGCCCGAAGTCGAGCAGCTTCACGAAATCCTCGTCGCGCCCGCGATCGACCAGGAAGATGTTGTCGGGTTTGAGATCGCGGTGGACGAAGCCGGCCGCGTGCGCCGCCGCGAGCGCGCGGCAGACCTGCGCCAGGATGCCCAGGAACCGCCCCGGCTCGAGCGGCCCGTGCTCGGCGATCGCCTGCGCGAGCGATTGCCCCTCGAGCAGCTCCATCACGATCGCGTTCACGCGCGGAGGCAGGGCGCCGCCGGGCCGCGGCACCAGCGGGTCGTGGACGCCGTTCTCGACGAGATCGGTGACCTCGACGATGTGCGGGTGGTTGATGCGGTTGACCGCGAGCGCCTCGGTGAAGAGGCGCCGGATCGCGCCCGGGTGCGTGGCGTGCGAGGCCGCCAGCGTCTTCATTGCCGCGCGGCGCCCGATGCGCTCGTGCTCGACCTCGAACACGCGCCCGGTCGAGCCCGAACCGATCAGGCGCACCAGGCGGTACGCGTCGATGCGGTCGCCGACCGCCGGCTCGAGCTCCGTGTTGGTCGTCGGCGCCGCCGCGCTGGCGGCTCTGTCGCCCGCGCCTCGTTCGGCGCCGTCACGCGGGCGCCGTTCGGCGCCGTCCTCGGCGGTCAGCTCTCGTCCTCCTCCTGCGTCGTTCATTTCGAGAAAGGGTCGATCGTCGCGGCGGCCGAGTCCAGCTTGGCGGCCGCCTCCGCCGTTGCGCCCGGCCGTCGTGTTGGCTTTCCGGCGGCACGGCGCGGGTTCGCGCCGTCGGCGGCCAGGGCATCCATGTGCACCGCCAGCGTGCTGTCGCCGGCCGCACGAAACCGCCGCGCCATGGGTACGAAACCGTCCTTCCGGAAGGTCACGACGCGTTCGCTGTCGGCGGCGACCGTCCAGCTGACCGGCGTCACACCGATCGATCTCCCGTCTTCGGCCAGGACGGTCGCTCCGCTCGGGATCGATTCGAGCAACACCGCGACGCTGGCAGGCCGCGCGGACGTGGCGCCGACGGCGCCAGCGGTCGGCGGGGCCGCGGCGGTCTCGCGCCGCTGGCCGCTCACGACCGCACCGATGAACAGCGCCGCGACCAGCGCGCCGCCAGCGATCAGCTTGGTAAAGGCACGGCGCTGCGGCGCAACCGGCGCGCGCAGCACCAGTCCCGACGACGTGCGCCGCCGCCGTCCCGCGGCCGCCCGCTCCTCGGCCGACAGGAACGCCGCGGGATCCGCCAGCGGCTCGCCGAGCGCGCCCACCAGGCTCTGCGCGAAGGCCAGCGCGGTCGCTGGCCGCGCCTCGGGATCCTTCTCGAGCGCGCGCATCACCACCGCCTCGAGCGCGGGCGACAGCTCCGGCGCGTACTCGCGCAGCGCGGGCGGCTGGAGCCGGATCTGATTGGCGAGCACCTGCATGCGTGTACCGCCGCCAAACACCTGATGCAGGGTCAGCATCTCGAACGCGATGCAGCCGAGCGAATAGATGTCGGCGCGACCGTCGATGTGAATTCCCCGCGCCTGCTCGGGGGCGATGTACTCGGGCGTGCCCAGCACCGCGCCCGCCACCGTCGACAGCCCGTCGGGCCGCGCCATCTTCGCGATGCCGAAGTCGATGATCTTCACGAAGTCGTCGGCGCCGTTGCGGTGGCAGAGAAAGATGTTCTCTGGCTTGAGATCGCGATGCACGATGCCGCGCTGGTGCGTCGCGTGCAGCCCGGCCGCGATCTGCTCGAGCACGCGCACCGCGCGGCGCGGCGGCAGCGGCGTGCTGTCGGCGCCGCGCTGGTGAAGCGTGTCGTGGAGATCGCGCCCGCGCAGCAGCTCCATCACGAAGTAGACGTTCTCGCCGTCCTCGACGAAGTCATAGACCTCGATGACGTTCTCGTGGCGAATCGTGTTGGCGGCGCGCGCCTCGTGGAAGAAGCGGTTGATCATTCCGCGATCGGAAGTGAGATCCTTTTGCAGCACCTTGATCGCGACCGCTCGCCCCAGCTTGCGGTGGACCGCGCGGTAGACCGCGCCCATGCCGCCCTCACCCAGGCGCTCGAGCAGGCGATAGCTGCCCAGATCCGCGGTGGCCGAATCGGCCGGCGCCAGGGCGCGGTGATCGATCGGACAGGCGTCCACCGTCGCCTCATAGCGGTACCCGCACGTGCCGCAGCGGCGGGTCAGCGGCGAATGATCGAGCATTTGCTAGGCTGCTCCTCGTCGCATCGTCGACGTCCCCATGACCACTCCCGTGCCCGAGGTGACGCTGCTGCCCGATGGCTTCCGTCGCACCGGGGCGCCCCCGGATCCTGTCCGATGGAGCGCGCTGCGCCAGCGATTGTCGCAGGCCGCGAGCGGCCAGGGGCAAGCCATCCAGGAGGGATTGGCACTGTTTCGGTGCTGGGAAGATGCGGGAGCTCTGGTGCCGGCGATTTTGCCGGCGAGCGCGTTGCGCGGCGGCGAAGCGTCACGACGCGCGCTCCAGCGATTCTTGCGCACGCTCGGTGCCCGGCACGTCACGCTCGGTGCGCTCGCGACCGCCCCGCGCGGGACGCCCGCGCGAGTCGTCGGCCGGGTGAAGGGCTCTTGCTGGAAGCTGCTCTCGCACATTTGGTCGAAGAGTGAGATGACCAGACACAATGTACGTCTTTTGGCCGAGGAGGGGCACGACTTTTTCCTTGCCGATGACGCGGGCCGGACGGTCATCGTGCAGGTGGCCGGCGGCTATCTCATCGGTGGGCCGGACCTGACCGTCGAGGCTGGCGACCGGGTCGAAGTGTTCGGGTTCGTCGATCATGTGATCGACAGGGGAGCGCCGCTCGGCGCGAGCCACCCGCGGGGCGAGCCGATAGCCCTGGCGCTGCGCACCGGCGACCAGCTCCCGATCATCGTGCGAAAGCTGCCGCTACCAGAAATGCCCGACGCTCCGGAAAATGATCGAGGCTCCCCATGATTTTGACGTCGGACGGCGCGGGTCTGACGTGCCTCGAGACGTTGATGCGCTGGAAACGCGAGGGTGCACACGCTACGCTGGGCCATGGCCGCCGAAGAACCGCGCTCGCCGACGCCGATCGCCTCCGCGCCGGTCGAGCCGCCGCCGGCATTGAAGCCGCCGGCGGATCCCTCGACGCTGACGCACCGCCAGCTGCGCGAGGGGCCGTTCTGGCGCACGATCCCGTCGTACGCCGACGTGGGGGAAGCCGAGTTCCTGGACCACAAGTGGCAGGCCAAACACTCGATCACCAACATCCCCAAGCTGCTGGCGACGCTGAAGGGGCTGGTCTCCGACGACTTCATCAAGGATGCCGAGCGCGGCTTCGCCGGCGCCCCGATGTCCGTGCGCGTCTCGCCGTACCTGCTGTCGCTCATCGATTGGTCGCGGCCGTACGAGGATCCGCTGCGGTTGCAGTTCATTCCGCTCCAGTCGCGCTTCCGCCCCGACCATCCGAAGCTCGACCTGGATTCGCTGCACGAACGCGCCGACATGCCGGTGCCCGGCCTGACCCACCGCTACTTCGACAAGGCACTGTTCCTGCCCCTCGACACCTGCCCGGTCTATTGCCGCTTCTGCACCCGCAGCTACGCCGTGGGCATCGACACCGAGGAGGTGGCGAAGTTCCAGCTCAAGGTCAACATCGACCGCTGGCAGCGCGCGTTCGACTACATCCAGTCGCGACCCGAGCTCGAGGACATCGTGATCTCCGGCGGAGACGCCTATCAGCTGCGCGCTGAACAGATCACGCAGATCGGCGAGGCGCTGCTCGACATGCCCAACGTCCGGCGCATGCGCTACGCAACCAAGGGGCCTGCGGTCATGCCACAGAAGATCCTGGGCGACGACGCCTGGGTCGATGCGATCACGCGCATCGTGGAGCGCGGGCGAAAGCTCCACAAGGAGGTCGTGATCCACACCCACTTCAACCACCCGTCGGAGATCACGGCGATCACCAAGGCCGCGATGGACAAGCTGTTCGAGCGCGGCATCACGGTGCGCAACCAGACCGTCCTGCAGCGCGGGGTGAACGATGACGTCGCGACGATGCGCCTGCTGGTCAAGCGCCTCAGCTACGTGAACGTGCACCCGTATTACATCTACATGCACGACCTCGTGAAAGGCGTCGAAGACCTGCGCACGACGTTGTCGACCGGGCTCGCGATCGAAAAGGGGATCCGCGGCGCGACGGCGGGGTTCAACACACCGCTGGTCGTCGTCGACGCGCCCGGCGGCGGCGGCAAGCGCGACGCGCACTCGTTCGAGCACTACGACCGCGAAACCGGAATCTCGGTTTTTACCAGCCCCAACGTTCACCCGGGCGTCTACTATTTCTACTTCGACCCCATCGATCTGCTGCCGCCGTCGGGGCGGGAGCGCTGGGCCGATCCGGCGCAGCATCGGCCGATGATCGAGGAGGCGCGCGCGGTGGCGATCGCGTCGCCTCGCTGAGCTGGTCATGAGCGGCGGCTGCACCGAGTGCAAGAGCAAGGGCGGTTGCGACCACCGCAAGGGGGCGATGATGGCCGCCGTCGGCGAGGCGCTGGCGCGGATCTACCCCGGGCAGCGCTGGGCCGAGCGCGACGAGCAGGCGGTGTTTCGCGGCGGCGTTCCGCGCGCCGACGGAATTCGCCTGGCCGAGTTGCTGGCGGCGCGGCTCAAAGCGATGGCGTTGTTTCGTCCCGGCGCGGACGACGAGTACTGCGACTACGTCTACGTGCTGTGCTTCGGGCGGACGCCGTCGATCCTCGAGATCCGCGAGGGGCTCGTCGACGACGATGGGCTCGTGGCCGACGACGAAGATCAGCTGTACCTGCGCGTGGCGCTGTCGGGGCTCGTCCGCTTCGCCGGCGTGCAGCAGGTCGCGATGCGCATGAGCCGCGCCGGCAGCGAGCGCGTGATCACCGAAGCGCCGCGCGCCGGCGTGTTCGACCCGATCCTGCTGCGGCGATTCCAGTCGCTGGTCGCGGTGCTGGCGGAGATGGAGATCCAGCACGTCGACTTCGGCGAGATCATGGAGCCGCCCGAGGGTTTCGACCCCGGCGACTACGCCGACCGCTTCGCGGGCGTGCCGTGTGTCGCGAACTACCTCTTCTACCCGCAGCCCTGCAGCGCCGTGATCACGACGCTGGCGCCCAATGCCGGTCCGGCAACCGCCAACCCGCCGCAGACGCCAAGTCCGGACCCTCAATAGTTCAGAGCCTGGCGTGCCTGGCGCCTCGGCGGCTCTGGCCATCTGACCAGCATTGCCGCTGCTGGCCCCGCTCACCCGCGCTCCCGCTGAGACTTATTTCAGCTTCGCCAAGACCTCGGGCATCGCGCGCGCGCCGAGCCACTTCGCGCGCCGCTCCTCGGGGGCGTCGTACTTGCCGGGCTGGGCGCCGGCGACCTCGTCGAGCAGCCGCTTGGCCTCGGGCGCCTGGTCGTCGTCGGTCAGCGAAGCCGCGAGGAAGACGCGCGCGCGCAGGTTGTCTGGATGTGCCTGCAGCGCGGCCCGCAGGTGCTCTTGCGCCTTTTTCCGGTCACGCTTGGGCCACGGCAGCTTGTCGTAGAAGCGCCCCCAGGCGACGTCGATGCTGCCGTGCTCGTATTGCGGGCCGAGCTCGCCGGCACGCTTCAAGCGGTCCTTGAATTTTCCCTCCATCCCCTTGGCCAGCGCCTTCATCAACCCGAGCCCGAGCGCGTAGTTGCCCATGCAGACGGCGGCCCAGTAGTGGCCGGCGACATCGTTGGGGTTGACGGTGATCGCATGCTCGGCCAGGTCCCAGCCCTGCTGTCCCCAGCGCGAGCGCTGGTCGTTGGTGACGTTCGGGTCGTCGCTGAGCCAGAAATAGAAGCGCGCCGCCCGCCAGAGCACGCCGTAGTCGTTGGGCGCGCGCGCAAGCGTCGCCTGGACCAGCTGCTGCTCCTCGTTCCAGGCGACGCGGTCGTCGCGGCGCCGGTGGAGCTCGTCGATGCGCGCGATCTGTGCGGCCAGCGGCGCCGCCGAGGGCGGCGTGCCGGCATCGAGCGCCGCGCTGGTGCGCGCGAGCGTCAGAAGAGTGACCACGGCGAGGGCGATCGGCTTCACGGGCGAAGTATATATAGGATATGCTCCGCGCAGCTGAGGGAGGATGACAGTGCCGCAAAAAACGAACGAAAAAGTCGAGCTCAAAATCGACGACAAATCCGTCGAGCTCCCCGTGATCGTCGGGACCGAAAACGAGAAGGGGATCGACATCGGGAAGCTCCGTGCGCAGACCGGGTATGTGACGCTCGACCCAGCCTTTGTGAACACCGCCTCGACGACCAGCTCGATCGCCTACCTGGATGGCGAGAAGGGGATCCTCCGATACCGCGGGATTCCGATCGAGGAGCTGGCCGAGAAGTCGACCTTCGTAGAAGTCGCCTACTTGCTGATCTACGGCAAGCTGCCGAACACCGCCGAGCTCAGCGGGTTCTCGCAGCAACTCACCCGCCACTCGATGTTGCACGAAGACATGAAGCGCTTCTTCGACAACTACCCGGGGACGGCCCACCCGATGGCGATCCTGTCGGCAATGACCTGCTCGCTGTCCAGCTTCTATCCGCAGGCGCTGGACGTGAAGAACCGCGAGGAGACCGACGCGACCATCGCGCGCCTGCTGTCGAAGATGCGCACGATCGCGGCCTATTCCTACAAGAAGTCGATCGGCCAGCCCTTCGTCTATCCGCGCAACAATCTCAGCTACTGCGCGAATTTCCTGAACATGATGTTCTCGGTCCCCGCCGAGCCCTACGAGATCGACGAGGAGCTGGTGCGGATCCTGAACTTGCTGCTGATCCTGCACGCCGAGCACGAGCAGAACTGCAGCACGTCGACGGTGCGCATGGTCGGCAGCTCGCAGGCGAACCTGTTCGCGGCGATCTCGGCCGGCATCCTTGCGCTCTGGGGTCCGCTCCACGGCGGCGCCAACGAAGAGGTGCTGGAGATGTTGCAGGACATCCAGCGCGACGGCTCGGGGCCGCAGAAGTTCATCGATCTCGCGAAGAAGAAAGACTCGGGCTACCGGCTCATGGGCTTTGGCCACCGGGTCTACAAGAACTACGATCCGCGCGCGAAGATCATCAAGGTCGCGGCCGACAAGGTGATGAAAAAGCTCAAGGCGCCGGACCCGCTGCTCGAGATCGCTTACAAGCTGGAGGAGGCTGCGCTGACCGACTCGTACTTCGTCGAACGCAAGCTCTATCCCAACGTCGACTTCTACAGCGGGATCATCTATCGGGCGCTCGGCATCCCCTCGAACATGTTCACGGTGATGTTCGCGATCGGCCGCTTGCCCGGCTGGATCGCGCACTGGAAGGAGATGTTCGACGATCCGAACACCAAGATCAGCCGCCCGCGGCAGATCTACGTCGGGCCGACCAATACGCACTACGTCCCCATCGACCAGCGGCCATAAGCCGTATCGCAGCGGCCAAAAGCCGTATCAGTCGAAGGGTTCGGTGCGTGTCCGCACGGTCTGCCAGCAGAGGCGCGCCCCTGCGCGCGAGTTTGTTGCGCGCGGGTTTCCGAGCGCGTCGCAGGTCCGCCACCGTTCCCGTCACGACCGGCGCGGTCGTTCCACGATTGGCGCGACGGGGTCAGGGCTTTTGTGTAGGCGTTCTTGGCTAGGTCGCGAAAAACCGCTACGATTCCAGCGTTGATGAAGTTGAGTCGGGAAGGTGAGGAGGGGGGCGCCTCGGGGCTCGACGAGCGAGGCGAAGATGCGGCGGAGCAGAGCTTCACCGACGTCGGCGACGAACCCTTCATCGCCGCGCCAGTCCTGGAGATCGAGCGGGGCGCGGTCCTGGCGGGGCGCTACCAGATCGAGACGACCATCGGCAAGGGGGGGAGCGGGGTGGTGCTGCGGGCCTTCGACCGGATCGCCCAGGCGCCGGTCGCGGTGAAGATCCTCAAGCCGGAGCTGGCCGCCGACCCGCGCTGGGTCGAGCGCTTCTCGCGCGAGTTGCGGCTCGCGCGGCAGATCCAGCACGCCAACGTGTGCCGGGTCTTCGACATCGGCGAGTCCGACGGCCACCGCTTCTTGACCATGGAGCTGGCGTCCGAGGGAACGCTCCGCACCGGCGGTGGGCGGCCCGACGCGCCCCAGCGTCCGATGGCGGCGCGCATCGCCGATGCGCGCGCGCTGGTGGCCGGGATGGCGGCGATCCACGCCGCCGGCATCGTCCATCGCGACGTCAAGCCCGAGAACCTGCTGCGCATGGAGGACGGGCGCCTGGTCGTATCGGACTTTGGCCTGGCGACCAACCCGGCGCAGACCGCGTCGGTGACGTTGATGGTCGGTACACCGTCGTACATGGCGCCCGAGATGGCGATGGGCGATCCGGCGTCGTTTCGCTCCGACGTCTGGGCCATCGGCGTCGTGATGCACGAGATCCTCTTCGGCCACCGCCCGGAGTGGGACATGACGGCGCGCGAACGCGTCTTCCATTCGCCGGTCGACGTGGAGGCACCGCCCACGGTGCGCGCCCTGGCGCGCCTGTGCGGCGAGTGCGCCGCCGAGTCACCGTCGGCCCGTCCGACGGATGCCGTCGAGGTCGCGCGCCGATTCGTGCGCGCCGAGCAGGCGGGCGCCGCGATCGCGTCACGGCCCTTCGCTTTCAAGCGGCGGTGGGGCGCGGCGGCGGTGGTCGTGACGCTGGCCCTGGGGATCGGCCTTGGGCGCAGGCACGGGTCGCCGCTCACGAGCCCCGGCGGCACCGCCGGCGCCGCGAGCCAGCACGCGCTCAAGCTCGCCGGAGCCGCGATCGACGTCAGCACCTCGCAGCACGTGGCCAGGTTCGAGGGACGCGTCCACTGCTTTTCGATGTTGCCCGGCGGACGCACCCTGCGCGTCATCGTCGGCCAACCGCCGCGCGCTTTCGACCTCGACGCCGAGACCGGTATCGAGGTTGCGTCTCCGCTGCGTTCCGAAACCTATCTCTACGGTTGTCCGGTGTTGTCGTCGGATGGGCGCGAGCTGCTCTACGAAGGCCTGGACGAGGCCGGCGTTCACCAGATCCTCTATTCGCACTCCCCCGACGGCGAAGGCGGGCGTGTGTTGACCAGGGGAACCAATCCGGAGTGGATCCCGAACACCGACGACTTCGTGATGGATCTCGATCTCACCCACGCGGCCGTCTTTTCGATTCCCGTCATGAATTCCAGCGTCGTTCCCGACGATTCGAACGGTCAGCGCCGTCTCGCGGGCAAGGCGGTCTCCTCGCGCGGGAATCTACTGGCGTTGCGCTACCTGGACACGCGCGGCGAGACCTTCTTCGTGATCCACTCATTGCCAGATCTCGACCAGCAAGCCTCGTTCTCGCTCGCCGGATCGGCGCGCAACCAGCGTTTCGAGAGCCGCACCGACGATCTCGAGGTCTCGATCGATGGACCGCAGGGGAACGCCCTGCTCGCCATCGTCGACTGGCGGGCCGGGATGGCGCGCTCTCACGCCGAGCTCGCGGGCTGGGATCTGCGCGGCGCGCTGCCTGATGATCACGGCACCACGTTCTTGCTTTCGCGTCGCCTGCTCGACGACCTCTGGCAGTACGACGGGCCGGACACGCCGCCGCGCCGCCTCACGACCGACGGAGAGAACGACAACGTCGCCCGCTCCACCTCGGGGCGTTTTTTGATCCAGAGCCGCCGTCCCGGCGAAGGATACGTGATCATGTTGCTCGATCCGGGACGTACGTCGCCCACTCTGACGACGCCCGGGCCTCGCGACGTCACGCCGGTATTCTCGGAGAGCGGAGACGACTGGTTTTACGTGCGGAGCGATCGACAGGCGATCGTTCGTTGCGACGCCGGGAATTCCTGCAGGGACATCCATGCCGATCCGCAGGGCCCGATCTGGCCGGTGCCATCGCCCGATTCCCGGACCGTCGCGTATCTCACCTGGCTCAATACTCCGCGATTGAAGCTGCTCTCGCTTTCGGATGGAACCGTGCGTGATCTCGGCGCTGCGATCGTCGACTGCGCCCCGGTCTGGGCCGACGACCAGCACATCTGGGTGTTGCAGTTCTCCGAGCGGCGGCCCGAATGGATCGAGATCGATCTCAGAACGAGCCGCCGATCGGGACGAAGGCAGGAAGCCGGCTCCGTAACGGCCGACTATCGCGACTGCTCAATGAAGGAAGATCGTCGGTCGACGCGCTACCCTCAGGTGCGTGTGGTTGCGAGCGAGTCGTCGGAGATCCGCGCGATCCGGACGCCGGAGTGGCAATGATCTCAGCAGCGCCCGGACGGCGGCAAACAGAGTCCTTGCGGAATCGGCGCGTGTGGCGTCGCCGAGATCCTCTGATCAATCTTCGCGGATGGCGTTGTCGCAGCGGCGATCGAGAGCGAGAGGGCGAGCGCCACGAGAACAAAGCCACCGAGCGCAATTTTCTTGAGCATGGAAACCTCCAGTGCGAGTTCGGTTGTCGAATGCGACGTCGATGACCGTTCGATCGACGTTCGCGCGTGCCATCCCAACAACAGCAACCGATGAGCCAGGCGCGAAACCGCGTGGCGGCGCGGTTTGCTACCCGCAGATGAGCCGCCGCCTGGTGCTAGTTACGAAACGCGGGGCAGTTGCGATACGAGTGAACGATTCCCGCGAGGGTCACGTTTCGTCGTGAACACGCCAAAAGACAGCATCACCTTCGTTCCACGTCAGAAGCGGAGCGCGGATCTGCACGACGTTCCGGTGTTGATCGTGGTCGGCAGCATCGACGCCCTGGCGCTACCCGCCGATGAGCGCGTCATTCCGTTCGAACAGCGCATGTTCATTGGGCGGCGCGAAAAAACCGACTCCGGTGAAGGCGAAGCGTCATGGCTCGTGCGTGACCGCATGATCTCGGGGCAGCACGCCACGATCGCGCGCGCGGGCAGCGGCTTCGAGCTCACCGACCTCGGCAGCACCAACGGAACGATCGTCGACGGCGTGGTCGCTCAGCCCAAGGCCGCGTTGCGCGACGGCGCGCTGATCTTTCTCGGCGGGTACGTCGCGGTGTTCCGCGTGATCTCGTCGACGGAGCTGGCGGCGATCAAGGCCGAGCTCGAGCGGCCGCTCGGCCCCGTTCCCACGGTGAATCCCACGTTTGCCCTGGTCTGCGGCAAGCTGCGGAAGCTTGCCGAGTCCGACAGCGAAGTGCTGCTGACGGGCGAGACCGGCGCCGGTAAGGAGGTGTACGCGCGCGCCATGCATGAGACGAGCGGCCGCAAGGGCCGCTTCGTCGCGGTGAACTGCGCGGCCATCCCGCGCGAGCTCGTCGAGAGCGAGCTCTTCGGCTACGTGCGTGGCGCTCACTCACAGGCGATGTCGTCGAAGTCCGGCATCATCGAGGACGCCGAGGGCGGAACGTTGTTCCTCGATGAGATCGGCGACATGGCGCCCGAGCTGCAGACCAAGCTCTTGAGGTTCACGCAGGATCGCTTGCTGATTCCGGTTGGCGGTACGCGCGCGCGACGCATCGACGCGCGCATCCTCGCGGCGACCAGCCGTACGGCGCCGCCGACGCAGTCGGGCGGCTCGGGGCTGCGCGCGGATCTCGCGGCGCGCCTGGGCGCGGAAGCGATCCGGATCCCGCCGCTGCGCGATCGTATCGAGGATCTGGGATCGCTGGTCTCGTACATCCTCGGCCGTGGCGACCGGCCGCTCGAGCTGGCGGCATTTCAGGCGCTCTGCCTCTACACGTGGCCCGGCAACGTGCGCGAGCTGGGCAAGGTCGTGGCGTCGGCAGAGGCGCTGTCGCGCGGCGCCGACCGGATCGGCGCGGAGCATCTGCCGGCAGCCATCGCGGCGACACCGCGGCGCGTGCGCGCCTCGCCGTCAGGGCGCGCGTCGCGCCCACCGCCGACCGCCCTCGAGCTCGAGCAGCTCATGCGTCGCTTCAACGGCAACATGTTGCGCGTCGCGCGCGAGCTGGAGCGCAAGCCGGCGCTGGTCTACCGCTGGGCGAAACGCTTCAAGCTCAACGCTGACGACTACCGCAAAAAAGATGAATGAAAGGGCGCCTGAACGGCGAATGATCGATCGCGGGCGCCGCGCTCCATGACGTGAATGCGACGCGTGGTTATGAAACCATAACGGGGGCCACTGCAAAAACATCGAGAAAGCAGCCGGAAATGAGCGCCAAATCAGCACAGCGACAGACATGTATCGGTGAGCTTGCGCTCATGCTGCGTCCCGCGGCCGGTGGTGTCTTCACGGTGAGCACGGGGCGCGCCGAGCAGGAGGCGCTTCAGCTGCGGATCTACGGCGCGCGCGACGCGCGTGAGGTCGACGCCCGCTGGCGGGCGGCGCTGGAGTCGGTCGAACACGCACGTGTCGCGATTCTGGGGGTGCCGTCGGATTGTGGAGCCGGGCTCGTACGTGGCGCCAGCTTCGGCCCGCAAGCCGTGCGCGCGGCGGTGCTGGAGCGCGAGCCGCGCTTCGCGGAGATCGCGCGCGCCGAGGCGATCGTCGACGTGGGTGACGTGTTCACCGTTCCGCATCTGCTGCACGACGAGATGTTGAGCGCAGCGCAGATCACGTCGTCGCGCGCCGCGCTCTACGGCGGCGCGGGCGCCGAGTTGCCGGTGTCGCCGCTCTCGATCGCGGAGCGCGTGGCGGGTCGCTTGCTAGAGCTCAATCCGGCGCTGCGCATCTTCCTCATCGGCGGCGATCACTCGGTGACCTGGCCCATCATCAAGGCGCTGGCCGACGCGCAAGACGAGACGCGAGATGGAGCGCAAGACGGGGCCTGGGCGATCGTGCACCCCGATGCACACACGGATCTCCTGCCGGAGAGGCTGGGCGTGAAGTATTGCTTCGCGACCTGGGCCTATCACGCCAACGAGCGTCTCGGACGCGGCGGGCGGCTGGTGCAGGTCGGCATCCGCGCGTCGGGACGCCCGCGCGAGCACTGGGAGGGCACCCTGGGCGTCAAGCAGTTCTGGGCCGACGAGATCGACGCGCGCGGGGGCGACGCGGTGATCGGCGCGGTCATCGATCACTTGCGTTCGATAGGTGTCACGCGCGTCTACGTGTCGAACGACATCGACGCCACCGATCCGGCGTTTGCGCCGTCGACGGGCGCGCCCGCGCGCGGCGGGCTGAGCGTGGAGTTCGTGCGTGCGCTCATCGCGCGCGTGGGCGACGCGTTTCCTTTGATCGGCGGTGACATCGTCGAAGTCGCGCCGTCGATCGGAGGCCCAGAAGACGCGAAGCGCACGACGAACGTCGCGGCGTGCTATATGCTGGAGACCTTGGCATCGATGGTGGGTGCCTCCGGAGCCCAATGGCGGACGACGACCCTCGATCGGTGAAGCCCATAGACGACACAAAGCCCGAGCTCGAGATCACCGACCACGCGCCGTCGCACAGCCTGGACGAGGGTTGGCGCGCGCTCGAGCGAGGTGATACCAAGTCGGCGCGCGCGATGGCGGCGCGTGCGCTGGTGGAGACGCCGAACGCGCCCGACGCACTGCTGCTGGAGGCCGCCTGCGCGCGCGAGGACGGCGACAACGAGCAGGCCATCGCCCTCCTGCGCCGCGTGTGCAAGCTGGACTCCGAGTGGTGCACCCCGGAGCTATGGCTGGCGGAGCTGCTGGCGTCGTCGCCCGACACGACTGCCGAGGCGCTGGGCCACGCCGCGCACGCGCTGGATCTTGCCGACGAGGAGGACGAGTACCTGAACGCGCTCGCGCTCAAGGCGGGCCTCGAGGCGGAGCTGGGCGAGGTCGACGAAGCCAAGGAGACGCTCCGCGATCTGCCGCCACCCGAGGTATCGCTGGGTGATCCTCTGCTGGCGCTGGAGATCGCCGAGCTGTGGCTGGCGGTCGGCGAGCCCGAATCGGCCCGCGATCGCTTGCACACGCTGACGGTGTCCGAGCCGGAGATGGCCGACGCCTGGTACACGCTGGGGGTCGCGGCGGAGGCGCTGGACGACGACGCGGGCATGCGCGCGGCGTGGAAGCGCGCATGGCAGCTGGACGCGGCGGGCGGCGACGACGACGCGGTGGCGCGGCTCGGGGAGAGCGAGGTGCTGGTCATCGTGGAGCAGGCGCTCGGCGAGCTGCCCGACAAGGCGCGCCGCCTGCTGGTCGACGTCCCGATCATCATCGCCGACCTGCCGGCGGAGGCCGACGTCGAGGCCGGCCTGGATCCGCGCATGCTGGGCCTGTTCAACGGAACGCCTTACCCGGAGACGTCGAACCTCGGCGGCCAACCGGGCCTGACCGAGATCATCCTCTTTCGCCGCAACCTGGAGCGCGCGGCTTCGAGCGAGGAGGATCTGCGCGAAGAGATCCGGACCACGCTCCTTCACGAGACCGGCCACTTCTTCGGTATGGACGAGGCGGATCTGGAAGGCGTCGGGCTGGACTAGTCTCCTGTCCCAGTGGTTCGCGACGTAAGTTGGGCAAGGTCTGAGGTCC
>CAZNCQ010000112.1:4562-20601 GCA_964571275.1 uncultured Myxococcales bacterium | reverse complement strand
CACACCGCCGCCGAGTGGGTCGCGCGCGGGATGGCGCTCTTCGACGCCAACCGCAACACGGAATCCGAGGCGGCGTTCGTCGCGGCGCTGGGCTCGCCCGGGCTCGACGCGGATCTCGAGTGCCGGGCCCGCTTCCACCGCGCGCAGTCGGTGTGGAAGCAGCGACAGCGCCCGCGCGCGGCGCCGCTGTTCGACGAGGCCGAGCCGGTCTGCGCCAAGGCCGACAACCGCGACCTGCACGCCAAGGCGCTCTATCAGGCCGGGCGGTGCTACGCCTCGATGGCCGAGCGCGACAAGGCGGCCGCTCGCTACGCGCGCATCGAGGCCGAGCACGCCGACCACAGCTACGCCGACGACGCGCGGCTGCGCACCGCCGAGCTGGCGACCGATGCTGGCGACGAGGCGCAGGCGGCCAAGCTGCTCGCCGAGATCCCGACGCGCTACCCGCAGGGCGACAACGTCAACGAGGCGCTGTGGCGTCTGGCCTACGGCGCCTGGCGCGCCGGCCGCTACGACGAGGCGCTCACCTGGCTCGACGAGAACCTGCGCCTCATCCCGCACGAGGAGATCTGGTACGCCGAGGGGCGCGCCCACTACTGGAAGGGGCGGATCTTCGCCAAGCAGGACAAGCCCAAGCTCGCGCGCGAGTCCTACGAGCGCGCGATCCGCGAGTACCCGCTCTCGGTCTATGCGCTCTTGTCGTTCGCGCGCCTGCGCGAGAGCGCGCCCAGGGCCGTGGCGCCGCTGGTCTCCGAGCTGCGCCACGAGCTGGACCGCCCGGTGAAGTGGTCGTTCACGCCGCGCGCGATCTTCGCCGACGCGGGATTCCTGCGGGCCGTCGAGCTGGCGCGCATGGGCCAGGGCGGAGACGCGCGCCGCGAGCTCAGCCGCCTGGGTCTGTCGACGGTCGGCGAGAAGCATGTAAAAGCGAAAGAAGAGGATGAAGATCTGCTGTGGATCACCGCGATCCTGCTCGATCGCGGCGGCGTCTGGAGCGCGTCGCACTCCATCCCGCGCTACATCGCCACGCGCTACCGGCTGACCTACCCGCGCGATCTCGGCGTCGCCAAGTGGAAGATCGCCTACCCGCGCGCCTTCCCCGCTCTGGTCGAGAAGAACGCGCGCGCCAACCAGATCCCCGAGGCGCTGCAGCTGGCGATCATGCGCGAGGAGAGCGCGTTCAGCCCGCGCATCGAGTCGTTCGCCAACGCCATCGGGCTGACGCAGATGCTGATCAAGACCGCGAAGCGCTTCGCCAACAACGGGCCGGTCAACCGCGACATCCTCATGGACCCGGCCAAGAACCTGGAAATTGGTTCGCGCTTCCTCGGTTTCCTGTGGAAGCACTTCAACGGCGCGCCGCCGCTGGCCATCGCCGGATACAACGCGGGCGAGGGCGCGGTCGATCGCTGGCTCGGCGACAAGTCCAACGCCGGGATCTCGGTCGACGAGTTCATGGAGTCGATCCCCTACGACGAGACCCGCAATTACACCAAGCGGGTGCTGGCGTCGTACTTCGCCTATTGCTGGCTCTACGCCCGCAAGCCGATCCCCGAGATCTCGTTCAAGCTGCCCGGCCCGCCCGGCCGCGCACCGGTGAGCGCCGCCGACAAGCGCGGCTAAACCCCGCTATTTCTTCTTTTTGCGGCGGAAGAACCCGGAGCTGCGGGGGGCGCTCACCCGTTGTCCGCCGGCGGCGGCGTACGCCCGCAGGTGCTCCTCCTCCTCGGGCGTCAGCGACGTCGGCACCTGCAGCTTGACGTGGGCGACGATATCGCCGTTGCCGCGCTCTTCCAGGCGCGGCATCCCCTTCCCGCGCAGGGTCAGCGTGTCGCCGGGCTGGGTGCCCGGCGGCAGGTCGATCTCGGTCTCCCCTTCGATGGTCGGGATGGTCACCTTGTCGCCCAGCGCCAGCTGCGGGAAGCTGGCCACGACCTCGGTATGCAGGTCGGCGCCGTCGCGTTCGAAGCGCGCGTCGGCCTCGACCCGCAAGATCACGTACAGGTTGCCGGGCCGCCCGCCGCGCGCCGCTGCCTCGCCGCGGCCCATCAGGCGCAGCGTCGACCCGTCGTCAACGCCGGCGGGAATCGCGATCTGTAGCGTGTCTTCCTGGTGGTCGATGCCTGTCCCCTGGCACTCGCTGCACGGCGTGCGAACGATGCGCCCCTCGCCTCGGCAGATGGGGCATGTGGTCGAGATCATCAGGAAGCCCTGCGAGTGCATCACCTGCCCTCGCCCGCCGCACTGCTGGCAGACTTCGGGCGTCGACCCCGGCTGAGCGCCGCTGCCGCGGCAGGAGCCGCAGGGGGCGCGGCGCCGGATCTTGACCTCCTTGGTGACGCCGACCGCCGCCTCGGCGAACGTGATCCCGAGGCGCGTCTCGATGTCGGCGCCCCGGCCCGGTCCGCGCGGACCGCCGCCGCCGCGGAAGACGTCGCCGAAGATGTCGGAGAAAGCGGAAAAAATGTCACCGATGTCGTTGAATCCAGCGCCGCCGAAGCCGCCGCCGGGCCCCGCGTGACCGAAGCGGTCGTAGCTGGCGCGTCGCTCCGGGTCGGACAGGACCTGGTACGCTTCCGAGGCCTCCTTGAACTTGCCCTCTGCCTCGGGGTTGTTGGGATTGCGATCCGGGTGCAACTCCATCGCCAGGCGGCGATAGGCGCGCTTGAGGTCGCTCGGGTCCGCGTTGCGCGGCACGCCGAGAACTTCGTAGTAGTCCTTCTTTTCCGACACGGTGGTCACTCACCGTAAGAAGCTCCCGTCCCCATGTCAAATGGCGCCGGAGCGGACGCGGTCGATTCCGCGTTGCGCGAATTCTACGCTACGCTTGCAAGCATGAAACACAGTCCCGGTTTCCTGGCCCTGGTGGAAGAGGCCAAGAAAAACATCCGCGAATGCACCGTGCGCGAGGTCAAGGAGCGCTTCGATCGCGGCGAGAAGTTCCAGCTGGTCGACGTCCGCGAAGATCATGAATTTGCCCAGGACCACGTCACCGGCGCTCGACACATCGGCCGGGGTGTGCTCGAGCGCGACATCGAGACGCTGCTGCCCGACAAGGACACGTCGATCGTGCTCTATTGCGGCGGCGGCTTCCGCTCGGCGCTGGCGGCCGACAACCTGCGCAAGATGGGGTACCGCAATGTCTGCTCGATGGACGGCGGCATCCGCGCCTGGCGCGAGGCCGGCTTCCCGATCAAACGCACCTGAACCGGCGCGCGACGTGAGCCCGGCGGCCCACACGGCGGAGACGACGGCGAAGACCGCCCGTCTGCTCGAAACGGTGCGCGGCGCGATCGTCGACTGCGCGCTCTGCCCGCGCCTGCGGATCTACTGCACGCGCATCGCGCGCGAGAAGAAGGCGGCCCACCGAAACGACGTCTACTGGGGCAAGCCGGTGCCCGGCTTCGGCGACCCGGCGGCGCGCATGCTGATCGTCGGACTGGCGCCGGCCGCGCACGGCGGGAACCGCACGGGACGCACGTTCACCGGCGACGGCTCGGGCGATTTCCTGATGAGCGCGCTCCATCGTGTCGGCTTCGCCAACATCCCGACGTCGCGCGACCGCGACGACGGCCTGCGGCTCGACGACGCGTACATCCTGGCTGCTGTGCGCTGCGCGCCGCCCGACAACAAACCGCTGCCCGAAGAGATCGTGCGCTGCCGGCGGCACATGGTGGCCGAGATCGCGGCGCTGCCGAACGTGCGGGTCGTCGTCGCGCTCGGCAAGATCGGCTTCGACGCGTACCTGGCCTATCTCGCCGCGCAGGGCCGCGTGGTTCGCCCCAAGCCGGCGTTCGGCCATGGCGCGCGCGCCGAGCTCGGCGCCGGGCTGCCGGTGCTGCTCGGCTCGTACCACCCGAGCCGCCAGAACACCAACACCGGCAAGCTGACCCCGGTCATGCTCGAGTCGGTCTTCCGCGACGCGCGAAGAGTCATAGAATCCCGCGATGCCTCGTAGCTTCGCCAACGATCCCGTGCCCTGGAAGGTGCTGTCGTCCGAGTACGTGTCGCGCAAGTTCTGGTACACGGTGCGGCGCGACGAGGTGCAGCTGCCCAACGGCACGGTCATCCCCGAGTACTGGATCAACGAGTACCGGCCGTGGGTCAACGTCGTGGCGGTCACCGAAGACGACGACGTGCTGATGGTGAGGCAATACCGCCACGGCAGCGGCGCCGTCCATTTCGAGATCCCTGCCGGCACCACCGACGCGGAGGACACCGACATCGAGACCGCGGGACGGCGCGAGCTCCTGGAGGAGACCGGCTACGGCGGCGGTCGCTGGGCGCCTCTGATGACGCTGTCGGCGAACCCCGCGCTGCAGAACAACCTCACGTACACGTTTCTCGCAGAGGGCGTTGTGCCGATGGCCGCGGCCGATCCCGGCGCCAGCGAGGACCTGCGCCTGCACCTGGTGCCGGCGCGCGAGATCGAGGCGATGATCGACGGCGGCGAGCTAATCCAGTCGCTGCACGTCGCGCCGCTGCTCAAGTTCCTGCTCAAGCGCCGCGGCTGACCCGGCGGGGCCAGGCGCGCGCGATCGACGCCGGCGTCGGAAGCAGCCACGGCGTGCTCGCGCGGTAGCGGGCGTAGTCAGGGCCGAACTCTTGCTCGAGCTTGGTTTCCTCGAGCCGGCTCCCGACCCGCACATAAACCAGCAGCGTCGCCGCCATGAGCGCGCGACCGAGCGGCAGGTACGTCGTGGCCGCGGCGAGCAGCGTCATGAAGAAGTAGAGCGGGTGCCGGCAGAGCGCAAACGCGCCGCCGGTCGACAGGCGGACGCTGCCGGCCTCGGGGGTGCCCGGCGGGTGCTCGCCGAAGAAATCGCGCAGGCTGAAGCTGCGCACGGTCCAGACCAGGCCGGCGAGCGCGACGAGGCGGATCAGCAGGAACGGAACGTCGAGCGTGCCGCGCACGTCCCAGACGACCGGCGCCGCCAGCGGCACCCAGAGCGCCCAGACGATCGCCATCACCGGCAGCGTGAGGAGCAGATACAGGCGGCGCGTCTTCTCGCGATCGACGCCGACCCAACGCTTGAACCGTGCGCTGGCGAAGCCGGAGTGCGCGCCGAAGAAAAGCCCCATCATCGCCAGATCCCAGACGATCGCGGGCCCCTGCGACATCGACACCCAGAACGGACCCGACCCGGCGAGCCCGGCGCTGCGCCACCAGAGATGCACGAACAGGGCGAAGGCGATGCCGCCAAAGACCTTGGCCACGACGGAAGCGTACCAGGGCCGGCACCTGGGTACCAGATGCTAAGCTGCGCGCCATCATGCCCATGCCCAACGAGATCGTCGGCCTGCTGCGCTCGAAGATCACGATCAAGTGGTCCGACGGCCACGAGACGGTCTACCGCGCGCGCGATCTGCGCCTCGCCTGTCGCTGCGCGGGGTGCATCGAGGAGACCTCGGGGCGCCCGCTGCTCGACCCGTCGACGATCGCCGACACGGTGCGCGCCAAGCGGATCGAGCTCGTCGGGCAGTACGCGATCCTCATCGAGTGGAGCGACGGTCACTCCACCGGCATCTACAACTTCCGCGACCTGCGCGCGAACTGCCCCTGCGAGCCATGCATCGCCGAGCGCGCCGCCGGCCGCGCGCCGCAGTCTCCCTAGTGTCCTGTCTCAGAAATACGCCGTCGCACCGAGGGCGTGAATGCGGCCCGATCGCGAGGCGCGAGGAGCGCGCATACTGGACGTATGTAAGCGACGAGCAACGAAGCGAGCGGGCCGCAGTCGCGCCCGAATGCAGGCGGATTTCTGAGACAGGACACTAGGAAATCAGCCCGGCGATGGTCCCGGTCAGGAACGTCGCCAGCGAGCCCGCGAGGATCGACTTCAGGCCGAGCCTCGCCAGGTCCTTGCGCCGCTCGGGCACCATGCCGCCGAGGCCGCCGAGGACGATGGCCAGCGAGCCGAAGTTGGCGAAGCCACAGAGCGCGAAGCTGGCGATGCGGATGCTGCGCGGGTCGAGCTCGCTCGCGTGGCTGGTCATCGCCTGATAGGCGAGAAACTCGTTGAGCACCGTCTTCGTCCCCAGCAGCGAGCCCACGAGCGGCGCGTCCTTCCACGGCACGCCCATCAGGTAGGCCAGCGGCGTGAGCGGCGCGCCCAGGATCCGCCCGAGATTCAGCTCCGGGTGCCCGAAGCGGCCGCCGATCCACGATGCCCCGTGATCGATCATGCTCACCAGCGCGACGAACGCGATGAGCATGCCGCCGACGTTGAGGGCGAGCTGCAGTCCCTCGCTCGCGCCGCGCGCCGCGGCGTCGATGACGTTGACGTCGAGCCTGGGCACGCTCACCTTGGCGCCCTCGCCCGACCACGACGTCTCGGGCGCGCCGGTCTCGGGCACCATGATCTTCGCGAACATCACCGCCGCGGGCGCGCTCATGAACGATGCGGTCACGAGATACCCGGCGCTGACGCCCATGGCGACGTAGGCCAGGAACACGCTGCCCGCGATGGTCGCCATGCCGGCGCACATCACGGCGAAGAGCTCGCTCTCGGTCATGCGCGCGACGTAGGGGCGAATGAGCAGCGGGGCCTCGGTCATGCCCAGGAAGATGTCGCCGACCGTCGACAGCGCCTCGGCGCCCGAGATGTGCATGGTCCGCGTGAGCACGCGCGCCAGCAGCGCGACCAGCCGCTGCATGATCCCGAGGTGGTAGAGCACCGCCATCAGGCTGGCGACGAACACGATGATCGGCAGCACCTTGACCGCGAGCAGGAAGCCGACGGCGACGGTGTGGACCCCGCCCCCGGGCGAGGGAGTCTGGACCATGGTCACCGCCGGCCAGTCCCCGAACACGAAGCGGATGCCGGCGTCGGCGAAGCCGAGAAAGTCGTTGGCGAGATCGTTGGCCCCCATGAACAGCCGCACGCCGACGGCCGTGCGCAGCGCGAAGACCGCGATGGCGATCTGCAGCCCGAAGCCCCAGAGGAGGATGCGCGGATTCACCGCGCGCCGCCGGTCGGTCGACGCCGCGAACGCGATCGCCAGCAGGACGACGACGCCGAGGATGCCTCTCAAATGACCCTCGATATGTCCACCGGTCCTGGTGCTCGGCTCACGCGTCGAGATCCAGCGGCGGGTGGCGAAAGCGCGCCCGCAGGCGGTTCACGGCGCGAAAGACGGTCGGGCGCGCGATCAAGCGCCGCTCGAGGCCGGTCTTTCCCGGAAAGTTGATGAGCGTCAGGCCGATGAGCGCGGTGAGCAGCCCCTGCCCCGGCACGCCCGGCAGCGCCATGATCACCCCGAGCGCGAACAGGACGATGCCCGCCAGGTTCTTGAGAATCAGCCCCGCGATGCGCACCGCCGGGTGGCGGTGCGCCCAGAAAGCCCGCCGCCCCGCCAGCCGGAAATGGTCGACCGGCCACCCGATCACGATGACCGTGACCAGCGCCATGCTCCCGGCGAACAGCACCACCGACACGCCGACGCCCCACCACCAGTGGCCTCCGGTCAGCGTTCGCGCGAGCTTTTGAAGCGCTGCGATCATCGTGTGGAAACGTGCAGCAGCGCCAGCGGTTGGCGGTTGACGACGGACTCCGACGAGCGAAGCACATCCTTCATGTGTATCAAATCTTCCATGTCTTCACCGCGGGTGCCAACTTGGTAGACTGGAGACGGGCACGCGCGGTTGCGTGTCCGGCACCAGGCGGACCGTCATCCAGATCGAAATCCTGTCCCGAATCGCCGACGTCCGGCCGGACGAGTGGAACACCCTAATCGGCGAGGACGATCCGTTCGTGGAGCACGCGTTCCTGAACGCGCTCGAGCTGTCCGGCAGCGTGAGCCAGGACGCGGGCTGCGTGCCGCGCCTGGTGCTGGCGCGCGACCGCGGCGCGCTGCGCGGCGCCGTGCCCCTTTACCTCAAGACCAACAGCTACGGTGAGTTCATCTTCGACTGGGCCTGGGCCGACGCCGCCCAGCGCAACGGCATCCGGTACTACCCCAAGCTGGTGGCGGCGATCCCCTTCACCCCCGCGACCGGCCACCGCCTCCTGCTCGCGCCCGGTGCCGACGGCGAGGCGGTGACGCACGCGCTGCTGGCCGCGGTGGGCGACGTCGCCGGCAAGGAGCGCGCGTCATCGGTCCACTTTCTCTTCTGCACGCCCGAGGAAAAGGAGCGGCTCGGCAAAGACCAGTACGCGCCCCGCCTGAGCATGCAGTTCCACTGGGAGAACCGGCCCGAGCGGCCGTTCACCGACTTCGACGACTACCTGTCGACGTTTCGCTCGCGCAACCGCAAGCAGGTGCGCAAGGAGCGCGCCGCCGCCGCGGCGCACGGGCTCACGTTCCGGGTCGCGACCGGCGACGAGCTCGACGACACCGACTGGGCGGCGCTGCAGCAGTTCTATTCGGCCAACGTCGCCCGCCACCACGGCATCGAATACCTGCAGCCGGCGTTCTTCGAGGTGGTTCGCGAGACGTTCGCCCATCGCCTGGTAGCGACACTGGCTTACCGCGGGCGCACGCCGGTCGCCGGTACGGTGAACTTCGAGAAGGGGCGCCACCTCTATGGCCGCTACTGGGGCTGCCTGGGCGAGTTCGAGATGCTGCACTTCGAGCTCTGTTACTACCAGCTGATCGAGCGGGCGATCGCGCGCGGCTATACGCGCTTCGAAGCCGGCGCGCAGGGCGAGCACAAGCTGAAGCGCGGCCTCTTGCCGTCGTTCACGCACAGCGCGCACTGGATCCGGCATCCGAAGCTGGCGGCGGCCATCGGCGACTACCTGATCACCGAGGCATCGAGCGTCGCGGACCGCGCGGCGGACTACGCCAGCCATTCGCCGTTCCGCGATACGAACGGCGCCGGTGACGGCGGTGGTGACGACGGCGACACAGGGGCTGGCGGCGGCGGTGGCGGCGCGGAACCGTGATCGAAGTCTTCTACTTTTTCTCGCTGATGGTGATCGGCGTCAACGCGCCCTATTTCCCGCCCTATCTGCAGGGGCTCGGCTTCTCCGGGCGCCAGATCGCGATCGTGCTGTCGGTGCCGCCGCTGCTGGCGCTGGTCGTACCGCTCGGCTGGGCCTGGATCGCCGACCACAGCAGGCAGCACGCGCGCGTGCTGCGCGTGATCTGCATCGGCGCCACGCTCGCCTGCATCCCGCTCACCTTCGCGCGTCGATTCTCGACGATTCTTCCGGCGTACTTCGTCTACGCCTCGTTCTACATCGGCATGAGCGGGCTCACCGATTCGCTGGCGATCGCGCGCATGCAAGCGGGCGGCGACTACGGCCGCATGCGCGTCTGGGGCTCAGGCGGATGCATGGTGGCGGCGCTGATCACGGGCGCGTTGCTCACGCTGCACGGACAAGGCGGCGGCGCCGACCCGCTGGTGCCGTTTCTCATGCTCGTGGCCTACGCGTCGGCGGTGATCGCGTCGCGGCGGCTCACCGGCATGGGCGAGTCGGGCGCGCGGCCGCGCCTCGGCGACCTGCGGCAGCTCTTCGCCAGCCCTCGGTACCGCCTGCTCCTGATCGCCGCCCCCCTGCACTGGGCCTGCTGCGCGCCCTACAACTCGTTCTTCGGCATCCTGATTCACGACCGCCACCTGCCGCCGATCGTGCTGGGCATGGCGTTCTGCGTCGGCGTCGCCGGTGAAATGCTGATCTTCGTCCGCTTCGCCCGCCTGCGCGCCCACTTCGATCTCGACACCATGCTCGCGATCGCCTTCGCGGGCAGCGCCGTTCGCTGGCTGCTGATCTCGCAGGTCACGTCGATCGCTGCCGTCATGGTGCTGCAGCTGGCGCACTGCCTGACCTACGGGCTGTTCTGGGCGGCTGCCGTCGCGGTCGTGGGCGAGTCGGCGCCCCCGCAGCTCCGCGCCACTGGACAGGCGTTCCTCGTGCTGTCGGTCGTGGGCGTCGGCAACATCCTCGGCAATACCGCCTCGGGCGCGATCTACGACCTCGGCGGCGGCGCGAGCTATGCGTTCCTGGCTGCCGGCTTCGCCGAGCTCATCCCCCTGGCGCTCACGCTGACCGCGCGCCGCCGGCGCCGACTGGCGGTGGCGGCATGAACGCGGCGTGTCTCGCGACCGTCGCATCGCTGTCCTGGCTGTCGCTCGCCGGACCCAGGCGGGCGCCCGACGCGGCGGCCAGCGCCGATGCCGCCGCCGCGAGACCGGCCCCGCCGCCGGGGGTGAGCCTGCGCGCACCGGTGCCGAGCTCCGAAGAGCCCGCACGCTATGCGCTGGTCCGCGCCGGGGCGGTGCTGCACACCGCGCTGCCGCCAGCCGGTCGCCGCCTGCGCCTGCCGGCGCTGGCCATCGAGAGCGATTCACCCCAGGCGGCCGCCCGCTTCCGGGTCGTGCGGGCCGCGGGCGACTGGATCGAGGTCGAGACCGCGACGATCGATCCTGGCCAGCCCCATTGCCATGCGCCGCCGCCCGCGTTCGCGGGACTGGCGCTGCGCCTGTTCGTGTCGACCGCCGACCTGCAGCCCGTGACGGCGCGCCGGATTCACCTGGGGTTCGACAGCCGCGGCGCGATCGATCTCGAGCCCGGCGTCCCGGTCGCGCAGATGGGCGACCACTGGCAGGTCTTTCCGGACGCCAACACGGTCAGCGTCGATCTGCCGGCGCTCCCCGCCGACGGCGTGGCGGCGGTCTACGCTCCCGCGCTCGCTCACGCGATCCACGAGACCGCGCATGTGCTGGTCCCGCCCTCGCTTCTCGCTGTCGGCGGGCTCAAGCTGACGACCGACGCGCGGCGCAGCGAGACCCAGGGCGAATGGAGCGCCGGCCGCGACGGCGGCCTCGCCGCCTACGTGCAAACATCGGTGCCCAATCGCGAGCACCACCTCGCCGTCGCCGTGCAGACGGGGTGCGCGAGCTATGCCGGCACGGTCGAGGCCACGGCGCTCGGCGACGCCCAGTCGCCAACCGGGGAGCCGTCGCCGCTCGCCCGCCGCGGGCGCAACCGCTTTCACGCGCGCGCGGGCGCGCCCGTGCGCTGGCCCGACGGCGCGACCGCCGGGCACGTCAGCGCCGAGCTCGCCATCCCCGACGACGCCCACCTCGATCGCAAGCATCCCTGCTTCGACTGGCCACTCGCGGCCGGAACCGACGAAAGCGAGGCGACATTGCGGCTCTGCCTGGCGCCGGCCGATCTCGTCGAGTCACCGGCCTTTCTGACCGACCAGCAGGTCGCCGTGCCCACCCCACAGACACGGCGCCAGGTGGCGCTCGCGATCGACAACCAGACCGCGCGCGCCGCGCGCGACGTCGAGGCCGCCGTGCGCACGGCCGCGCGCCGGCGTCTCTACGCGCTCGGCGACGTGGTGCTGGTGCCGCCCGGCGAGGAAGCCGCGCGCTCGCTCGCCCGCGCGCAGAAGGGGAGCCTGGCGCAGTACCGCGTCGAGCTCCGCGTCGAAGAGACGCGCGGCGCTCCCGGTGAGATGACCCAGCGGCTGGTTGCCGCAAAGTTGATCCGCGTCGACGGCACGCCGGCGGGGCGCACGGTCAAGTCCGATGAATCGCAGCAGATCCAATCCGCGGGCGACGCCGCGAAGGAAAAGGACGCGTTCGAGGAGATCCTCGACGAGGTGTTGGAGCGGATGGCGGAGGGCCTGCGCGGCGATCGGTGACGCAAGCGGGACGAGCGCGCCGATCCCGATCACTCGCAGAACCAGAACGGGGCGGCGCCTCCGTCCGGCGACGTGGCCGCCTGGCAGATGCACGTGCCGTGACCGGGACCGGGTCCCGGCAGGCTTGCCCGGCCGAATCGCACGACGTGAAGGCCGGCGATGGCGAAGCACAATCCCGAGTCTGCGGGTCGGCCGCCGCGGCGTCGTAACCGCCGGCATCCACGCACGCTCTGGCAATGAAGGCGCAGTCGGTGGGCTCGTGCAGCGAGGGAACGACGACGTTCCCGCTGCAGTGGTAGATGACAGGATAGACCTGGCCGCAGCAAGTGTTGGTCCCATAGGCGCACACGTCCCAGTTGCCTCCGCAGGGACCTCCGAGCGTCGGCACCGCCGCCGGGCAGGACGTGGTTCCCGCCGCGCCGGCCGCGCCGGCCGTTGAGTCCAGCAACCCGCCCGCGCCCGCCAGGTCCGCCGTCTGGCCACCCGGTTGTTGATGGCTCCAGGCGACCGCAGCGATCGCGAGGTTGAATAGAAGCCCCGTCTCGATGGCCCGCTTTGCTCGCATCGATCCCCGCTGCTGCCGTCGACAGGCCGGGCGGAACCACGCGCGGAGGGACTTCGCCGGCGCGCCCGGACCATCGCCACCGCGACACTGGCGCCCCGATCAGGTCGTCAGGTCGCGGCAGCCGGCCCGTCGAACGAGAACGTCAGCTTGTCGTCGATGCAGCCGACACGGACGCTGCCGCCCTGCGCGAGCTTGCCGAACAGGAGCTCGTCGGTGAGCGGCCGCTTGACCTCGTCCTGGATCACGCGGCCGAGCGGGCGCGCGCCGTTCATCGGGTCGTAGCCCTTGCGCCCGAGGTAGTCGCGCGCGGCCTCGTCGAGCGCCAGCTTGACCTTGCGGTCGGCCAGCTGGACTGCAAGCTCGGCGATGAACTTGTCGACGATCTGGCCCATCACGCGCTGATCGAGCGGGGCAAAGTCGACCTTGGCGTCGAGCCGGTTGCGGAACTCCGGCGAGAACGCCAGCTTGAACGCCTCGTCGGTGCTGCCGAAACGGACGTCGTTGCCTTGGCCGCCGAAGCCGGGCATGCGCTTGGACAGATCGCGCGCGCCGACGTTGCTGGTCATGATCAGGATGACGTGGCGGAAGTCGGACTTGCGCCCGTTGTTGTCGGTCAGCGAGCCGTGATCCATCACCTGCAACAGCAGGTTGAACAGATCCGGGTGCGCCTTCTCGATCTCGTCGAGCAGCAGCACGGCGTGCGGCGTCTGGTGGATCGCGTCGGTGAGCAGACCGCCCTGGTCGAAGCCAACGTAGCCGGGAGGAGCACCAATCAGGCGCGACACCGTGTGGCGCTCCATGTACTCCGACATGTCGAAGCGGATGAAGCCCACGCCCATGATCTCCGCCAGCTGCTTGGCGAGCTCGGTCTTGCCGACGCCGGTCGGGCCGGCAAACAGGAAGCTACCGATCGGCTTCTCGGGCATTCCCAATCCCGCGCGGCTCATCTTGATCGCCTGCGCGACGCGCTCGACGGCGCGGTCCTGGCCGAAGATCTTGGCCTTGAGCTCGGTTTCCAGGTTCGCGAGCCGCTCGCGGTCGTCGGCGGCGACGCGCTTGGGCGGGATGCGCGCCATGGTGGCGATCACCGTCTCGATCTCCTTGCTGGTCACGCGACGCGGGCGCTGGTTCTTGCGCCGCCCCTTGAGCTTGAGCGCCGCGCCCGCCTCGTCGATGAGATCGATCGCCTTGTCGGGCAGCTTGCGGTCGTGCAGAAAGCGCGAAGAGAGCTCGGCCGCGGCGTGCAGCGCCTTGCCGGTGTAGGTGACGCCATGGAACTCCTCGTAGCGCGAGCGCAGCCCCTGCAGGACCTTGACCGTCTCCGCGATACTCGGCTCCTCGACCTCGATCGCCTGGAAGCGCCGCGCGAGCGCGCGGTCCTTCTCGATGTAGCTGCGGTACTCCTTGTGCGTGGTCGTACCGATGCAGCGGAGCTTGCCCGCCGCCAGCGCCGGCTTGATCAGGTTCGACGCGTCCATGGCGCCGCCCGACGCCGCCCCCGCGCCGACGATCGTGTGCAGCTCGTCGATGAAGACGATGGCGTTCTCCTTCTCCTGCAACGCCTTGATCACCGCCTTGAACCGCTCCTCGAAGTCCCCGCGGTAGCGCGTGCCCGCGACCATCGCGCCCATGTCCAGCGCGTAGATCTCCGCGCCGCGGATCGCCTCGGGCGCCTCGCCGAGCTCGATGCGCCGCGCGAGCCCCTCGACGATCGCGGTCTTGCCGACGCCGGCGTCGCCGACGAACAGCGGGTTGTTCTTGCGCCGGCGCGCGAGCACGTGCAGCGCGCGCTCGACCTCGCGCGCGCGGCCAATCAGCGGGTCGATCTCGCCCGCGCGGGCGCGCTCATTCAGATTCACCGCGTACGCGGCCAGCGGATCGGCGGGCGCCTCCTCGGCCTCATCCTCCTGCGACGGCTGCTGGCGGCGCGGCCCCTGCCCGCCCGCGTTCTGCGTCTTGGCCGGCAGCAGCTTGGAGATGCCGTGCGAGATGTAGCTGACCACGTCGAGCCGGGTGATCCCCTCTTCCTTCAGAAAGGCGACCGCGTGCGAGTCGGGCTCCGAATAGAGCGCGACCAGCGCGTTAGGACCGTTGGCCTCGCTCTTGCCGGCGCCGATGACGTGGTTGACCGCGCGCTGGACCACGCGCGCGAAGCCCAGTGTGGGCTGCGCGCGATCGCGCTGGTCCTCGGGCAGAGGCTTGATCTCCTGTTCCAGGTACTCCTCGAGCTTTTCCTGCAGGCGCTTGACCGAGCCGCCGCAGTGCTTGATGACCTCGGCCGTCTTGTCGTCTCCCATCAGCGCCAGCAGCAAGTGCTCGAGCCCCGAGAACTCGTGACCGCGCTCGGTCGCGTCATCCAGCGCCTGGCGAATCGCCTGCTCCAGCTCCGCGCTCAGCATTCCGTCCTCCGCAGCGAGCTCTGCAGCGGCATCTCGTGCTCGCGCGAGAACTCGACAACCTGGTGAACCTTGGTCTCGGCGATGTCGAACGGGAACACACCCGCCACGCCGATCCCTTTCGTGTGTACGTGCAGCATGATCTTTCGCGCCGCCGTGGCGTCGTGCTGGAAGAACTTCATCAGGACGTAGACCACGAACTCCTGCGTCGTGTAGTCGTCGTTGTGCAGCAGCACCTCGTAAAGTGGAGGCCGCTCGGTCTTGGGCTTCTCCAGCGTGCCAAGCTCGCCTTTCGGCTTGGTGCGCGTATCGAGATCCCCGTTCTTATCGTCAGGACGTTTGGCCATGCGCCTGACAGAATCCTAGCGCACTCCGACGCGGGCTCAAGGCCGAGAGTCCGGACGTTCGGCGATGCGGCCGCGGGCCCACACCGCCGCTTCGCGCACGATCGCGCTCGGGTCGCTGGTGAGGCGTTCGACTACCGGGAGCGCGGCGACGGTCCGGCCGGCCCCCAGCGCCAGCAAGGCGCTCCGCCGGAGGCCGTCGTACTGGGCGCGCGCCAGCGCCGTGCCGGGGGCCAGCCGCTCGAACTCGTCGCGTGACAGCGCTGCCAGCTCGACGGGTGTGAGCGCGGCGATCGGCCGCGCGGCGAACCGCCGGTCGGCAGGTGGGAGCTCGGCGCCGTGATTGAACGGACAGACGTCCTGACAGACGTCGCAGCCGAACACCCGCCCCCGGAAGCCGCGCCGCAGGGGCACGGGGACGTCCGCGCGATTCTCGATGCTCTGATACGAGATGCAGCGACGTGCATCGACCACGCCCGGCGCGGGGAAGGCCTTGGTCGGGCAGGCGCGCAAGCAGAGCTCGCAGTCGCCGCACAGGTTGGCGTGCGGCCGGTCATACGTGTCGACCGCACGGTCCACGAACATCACCGACAGCGTCAGCGACGACCCGAGCCGCTGGTGGATGAGGCAGCCGTTCTTGCCGATCCAGCCCAGGCCCGCGCGCTCGGCCCATGCCTTCTCCATCGCCAGGCCGGTGTCCACGCAGGCGTACGTCTCGAGCGTGGAATCGATCGCCAGAAGGCGCTTGCGCAACGCCTTCATGCCGTCGCGGTGGGCGTAGTGATAGTCGCGTCCGCGCGCGTAGGCCGCCACCGGCGACCGCGAGCGCTCGTCGACCGACCCGCGGTAGGCGATACCGAGCGCGATCACCGTCGCCGCCCCCGACAGGACCTGGGTCGGATCCACCCGCTCGGGCAAACGGCGGTGCATCCACTCCATGTCGGCGGCGTAACCCGCCGCGAGCCAGCGCTGCAGCGGAGCCGGATCCAGGGCCTCGGCGCGCGCGAGCCCGACCACCGTGAACCGGCAGTCGAGCGCCGCCGCGCGCACCTGCGCGGCCGCCAGCACCGCCCCGGGTTTCATTCGTTCAATCGTAATTCGGCCGACAAGCCGGCCCGATGGCGAAGCCGGGCCGA
>CAZNCQ010000112.1:0-4462 GCA_964571275.1 uncultured Myxococcales bacterium | reverse complement strand
ATTCGTTCAATCGTAATTCGGCCGACAAGCCGGCCCGATGGCGAAGCCGGGCCGAGAACCGGACCGGAGTGTACTTTTCGTACTCGAGGACCGGAAGCGCAGGCCCGGCGCAGCTAGCGGGTCGGATCGTCGGCCGGCGGTCGAGCGGACCGCAACGTCCACTAGCTTTGACCGAACTTCGCCTGGTGTGCCTGGTAGTAGTTGCCCATCGTGAGGTTCGATCGCTGCACCTCGAGCAGGCGGTCGGTGATCTCGTCCCAGCGCGAAGCGGGCAGCGAGACATACATCTCCTCGTCGGGTAGGCCGGTGAAGGTGCGGTTCCCCTTGCAGCCGAACGAGAGCGCCAGCGCGCCCTGCTTCTTCGTATACGGCAGGATCGCGCAGCTCGGCCGGCTGAACGCGGCGTTCGCCATCTGCGCGACGCCGGCCTTGAGCGCCGCTTCGTACACCAGCGTCGACTGCGCGGGCGTCACCGCCAGGACCACGACGTCGCCCTCGAACGCCGGGTGGCCGGCCGGCGCGTAGGCGATCGCCGCGGGGGTCTGATCGAGCGTCGGGATCCCTGGGATCTCGGCGCGGTCGAGATAGCGCGTCTCGATCATGAACCCGAGCGTGCTATCGAGCTCCGTCGCGCGCTCGGCCGGCAACCCGATCTTGTGGGTGTAACTGCCAATGGCGCAGTTGTAGTGGTCGGCGGGGACGGTGAAGAACGCCTTACCCTCCATCGCCTTGGTCCAGAAGAAGCATCCGGCGGGTGCGGCGCCGCCGTTCCAGCGTTCGATGCCCGGCGGCGGCTGGTCGAAAAAGCCGACTTTGATGGGACTGCGGCGCAGCCCGAGGATCTCCTTGATGCGTTCGGTCTTGTCCGTCTTGTCCAACCTGGCCTCCGGGGTGCGGAATCATGTGGGGGTGGTCGGTGCTTGTCAATCGGCGGTTGCGGCGCGGGGGCGGTCCTCGCGCATCCAGGTCTCGCAGCGCTCCGCCAGCGATTCGCCGGGAGCGAGCACGCCTGCCATCGGGCCGAAATAGCGCAGCTGGCGCGGCGCGGGGCTCAGGAAAGCGAGGTGCGTCGCCCAGGACGCCAGCCCCTCGAGGACGTGGCTGGCGTAGACGATGGTCGTGCCCAGCGCCTCGCTCTCCTCGCGCAGGAAACGCAGCAGATCCGCGCGTGAGAGCACGTCGAGCTCCGCGGTCACCTCGTCGAGCAGGATCACTTGCAACCGGCGTTCGAGGTCGAGCAGCAGTTGCACGCGCCGCCGCTGGCCGTCGGAGACCTGGTGCATGCGCCAGGCGGGGTCGATCTCGAGGATCCCCATGACGCGCGCGCGGCGCGCCGGGTCGATGCCGGGACGCGCGGTCAGGATCTCCGCGACGCTGATGTCGGCGGAGAACGGGAACGGCCCGCCCAGGAACGCGACGTCGCCCGCGAGACGGGTGTCGTGAAACGCCGGCCGGCCGAGCACGGAGACCATGGCGAGCGGCAGCATGTGACGCCCGGCGACGATGCGCAGCAGCGTGCTCTTGCCGACGCCGTTGGCGCCCAGGAGCAAGCAGCGCGCCGCGCGCGGCACCGCGAGCGAGAGGTCGCTGAAGACAGGAGTCTGGGAGTGCGGATAGCGAAACGTCAGCGCGCGGACTTCGATCGCGGGCGGCGGCGACGTGGGTTCTTCGGTCGGCATCGACCTCCTTTATACCTGCTACCCTCGGCGTCCGCGCGCGGCCGCCTCGATGAACCCCCTGCCGATCGACCCCTATCTGCCCGAGATCGTCGCCGCGTTGCGCGCGTCGGGATCGGCGGTGGTCGAAGCACCACCCGGCGCGGGCAAGACCACGCGTGTGCCGCGCGCGCTGCTCGACGCGGGCATCGCGGCCCGCGGTGAGATCCTGGTCGTCGAGCCGCGCCGATTGCCAGCGCGGCTGGCGGCCGAGCGCGTCGCCTTCGAGCTGGGCGAGCCCGCCGGCAAAACCGTCGGCTACTCGGTACGGTTCGAGGATCGGTCGGGCCCGGAGACGCGCGTCCGCTTCGTCACCGAGGGGATCCTGCTGCGGCGCCTGCTCGCCGAGCCGGCGCTGCCCGGCGTGGCCGCCGTCGTGCTCGACGAGTTCCACGAGCGGCACGTCACCAGCGACCTGGCGCTGGCGTTGGTGCGCGCGCTGCGCGCGGGCGCGCGTCCGGATCTCGGGGTGTGCGTCATGTCGGCGACGCTGGAGGCGGAGCCCGTGCGTGCGTTTCTCGACGACGAAGCGCGGGGGCCGTGCGTGCGCGTGCGATCCGAGGGGCGCGCGTTCGAGGTCTCGATCGAGCACCTCTCCGAGCCCGACACGCGGCCGCTGGCCTTGCAAATCTCGGGGGCCGTACGGCGCGCGATCCGCGACGAGCCCGACGGGGATCTGCTGGTGTTTCTCCCGGGCGCCGGCGAGATCCGGCGAGCGGCGGACGCGCTCGCCGGCGCGCTGCCCGGCGACCGGTTCGCGGTGATGGCTCTGCACGGCGAGATGCCGCTGCCCGATCAGAACCGCGCCGTGCGGCCCGACCCGAGCGGCCGCCGCAAGGTGATCCTGTCGACCAACGTCGCCGAGACGTCGGTGACCATCGACGGCGTGGTCGGGGTGATCGACTCGGGGCTGGCGCGCGTCGCGGGGAGCTCGCCCTGGTCGGGGTTGCCGACGCTGGCGCTGGCCAAGATCAGCCAGTCGTCGGCGATCCAGCGGGCGGGGCGCGCCGGCCGCACGCGGGCCGGGCGGGCGTACCGTCTCTACACGCGGCACGACTTCGAGATGCGCCGCCGTCACGATCTGGCCGAGGTGGCGCGCACGGACCTCTGCGAAACGCTGCTGGCGCTTCGAGCGTCGGGGGTCCGCGACCTGACGACGTTCGGCTGGTTCGAGGCACCGCCGGCCGCGGCGCTGCAGGCGGCCGAGGAGCTGCTGGCGCGGCTTGGCGCCGTCGCCGTCTCCGTCGCCAATCCGGGCGGCAGCGAACGCGGCGCGCAGCTCACCGATCTCGGACGCCGAATGTTGCGCTTTCCAGTGCACCCGCGGCTGGCCCGGCTCATCTGTGAAGGCGAGGACCGCGGCGTCGGCCGCGAGGCCTGCATCGCCGCGGCGCTGGTTGCCGAGCGCGACATTCGCGAGCGATCGCGCGCATCGTTCGGCGGTGGCGCACGCGGCGCCGGCGCCGAAGGCGTCGCCGATCTCCTGGAGCTGGTCGATCTCTTCAAGCAGGCCGAGGGGGCGCGGTTCGCGCGCGACCGCGTGCGAGCGCTGGGCCTCGACGCGCGCGCCGTCGAAGTCGTCGATCAGGCGCGGCGGAAGCTGGCCTCGATCACGCGACGCCCGTCCGGCCCGCAGGCGGATGCCGCGAGCGTCGATCGCGCGCTGCAAATCGCCGCGCTCGCCGGCTTCCCCGATCGGGTGGCGCGGAGGCGCGCCGACAGGACGCACACGGTGCTGCTGAGCGGTGGCGGCGCCGCCGAAATCGGGACGATGTCCGGGACGACCTCGGGTGGCGCCGAGATGGATCTGCTCGTGGCGATCGACGTCGAGGAACGGCAGCAATCGGCGCCGGGCGCCGGGCGCGGCGGCGCGATGACCTCGATTCGCCTCGCCTGTGCGATCGAAGCGGAGTGGCTGCTCGACCTCTTCGCCGATGCGCTTCGCGAGAGCGACGAGCTCGACTGGAATTCGACGACGGAGCGGGTCGAGCGCGCGAGCCGGCTCTCGTACGGCGCGATCGCGCTCGAGGAGAGCGTCACCGCCGCGCCGCCGTCCGACGAGGCGGCGCGCCGGCTCGCGGAGGCGGCGATCGCCCGTGGGCTCGACGCGTTCGACGAGCCGGGCGCGCTCGCGAATCAGACGGCGCGCATCGCGTTCGTGCGCGGGTTGCGCGCCGGCGCCAACCTGCCGACGCTCGACGAAGCCGCGTTGCACGCGCTCGTGAGCGCGGCCTGCGCGGGGCTGGTCAGCTTTCAAGAGCTGCGGGCCGTCGGAATGGCGACCCGGCTGCTGCAGGCTCTACCTGCGGGGACGGAGCGGCTGTTGCAAACACTCGCGCCCGCGTCGCTGACGCTGCCCGGCGGGCGGCGCGTCGCCGTTCACTACGAGATGGATCGGCCGCCCTGGATCGAGTCGCGTCTTCAAGACTTCTTCGGCATGGCGGTCGGACCGGCCGTCGGCGGTGGCCAGGTCCCGCTGACGATCCACCTGCTGGCGCCGAGCGGCCGACCGGTGCAGGTCACCAGCGACCTCGCGAGCTTCTGGCAAAAGCACTATCCGCCGCTACGCCGCGAGCTCGGCCGCCGCTACCCCAAGCACTCCTGGCCCGAGGACGGCGGGACGGCGCGGCCGCCGCCGCCGAAACCGCCGCGGGCGAGGTGAAGGCGTGCGCGAGTAGGAGCTGCGATCGCAACGGGTCTGGGGACAAGAGATCGGTGACAGGGAGGGGACAATACATCGGTGACAG
>CAZNCQ010000111.1:0-20749 GCA_964571275.1 uncultured Myxococcales bacterium | reverse complement strand
GAACAGGAACCGATCAACCGCGCGTTGCCGATGGCCGATCTTTCGGGCGTCGATGCGGCGCTGCCGCAGGGTGATGAGGCGCTGCGCGCGGCGCTGAAGAAGGTGCGCGCCGCCGACGTGGGGCGCGACCTGTCCCGGCGCAGCGTCGAGCAGAGCCACCGCCTGGTGTGCGCGACCGACGAACGATCGGCCGCGCTCATGCTGCGCAGCGCGCACCCCGTGGTGGCGGCCAACGTGCTGTCGCGGTGCGCGCCCGACCTCAGCGTGCGCGTGCTCGAGTTCCTGCCCATCAACAAGCAGATGGCGATCTTGAACCACTTCGAGCCCGACGCGCGCGAGCGCGTGCACGCCGATCTCGACGCCAGCGACCGGCGTGACATCCAGAAGCTGCTCGCGCTGTCACCGTCGGCGGTAGGCCGATTCGCGACGCCCAAGGTGTGGCGCGCCGAGCGCACCGCGCGCGTGCGCGACGCCCTGACGTTGTTGCGCTCCGACGACGGCGAGATCGAAGTCGCACAGAACCTGTACGTCACCGAGAACGACCGGCTGGTCGGCGTGGCGCCGCTGCGCAAGGTCGCGATCTCCGACCCCGACGCCATCGTCGAGAGCATCATGACCACCGACGTGCTGTCGCTGTCCGAAGAGACCGATGTCGGCGACGCCGCCGAGATCATCCGCACTCACAACTTCCTGTCGCTGCCCATCGTCGACGAGAGCCGGCGCCTGGTCGGGGCCGTGCGCGTCGACGACCTGCTGGACGCCGCGCTGTCGGAGCTTGGCACGGGGTTTCTCAACCAGGGCGGTGTCGCGGGCAAGATCGCATCGCAGGTGCCCTATTTTCAGGCGCCGCTGTGGCGCGCGGTGCGCAGTCGGATCACCTGGCTGGTGCTGTTGTTCGTGGCCGAGACCGCGACCGGCACGGTGCTGCGCCACTTCGAGGACGCGCTGTCCAAGGTCGTGGCGCTGTCGTTCTTCATCCCGCTGCTCATCGGCACGGGCGGCAACGCCGGCTCGCAGACGGTGTCGACGGTGATTCGCGCGCTGGCGCTCGGCGAGGTGCGCACGCGCGACGCCTTCCGCATCCTGCTGAAGGAGCTCTCGACCGGGATCTTGCTCGGGCTCTTGCTGGGCGGGATCGCGTTCGGGCGCGCGTTGCTCTGGGGCGTCACCACCGACCTCGCGACCTGCGTCGGGCTGACCGTGCTCATCGTGTGCACCTGGGCCAACACCGTGGGGGCGCTGATTCCGGTCGCCGCCGAGGCCGTCGGCATCGACCCGACGGTGGTGTCGGCGCCGCTGATCACGACGCTGGTCGACGCGTCCGGCCTGTTCATCTATCTCAGCGTGGCCAAGATGCTCATTGCGCAGCTTCACGGGGGCTAGTGCACCGCGCCAGGCTCGACCAGCTCGACCATCGCGCCCGACGCCTCCAGCGCCGCTTTCAGCCGTTGCGCCTGGTGCGGATACAGTGGGTTCGAGAGCTCGTGAGGCAGCGATTCCATTGTCTTGCGTGCCTGCTCGAGCGTGAGGCTCGTGTGTTGCACCAGCAGCGACGCGAGCGCGATCGCGTCGGCGTACGGGCGGTGTCCGATGATGCGCAGTCGCGTGTCGCGCGGGCGCGGAACGCCGCGCTCGATCCGTTGCAGGCTGCGCGACGGCCCGAGGACGACCACGCGATCGCCGGGGTGCAGCCGCACCCCCTGGTCGGCCGGCGACCAGAAGCGCGGCTCGCGGCCCGCCGTCGCGTACCACACGGGAACGACCGCGTAGCCCTCGGCGGCCTCGGACAGGAGCCGCCCGTCGAGCCCGTCGGCCGCGCGCACCACGTGCTCGACGACGAACACCGTGTGCTGTCGCAGCTGGAAAAGATCCAGCACCTTGCCGCCAACCGCCGCGGCCGCGAACGCCTGTGACGCGATCACCGGCACGCACAGCGCGTGCAGGTGCGGCACGACGTCGGCGATGTTGTCCGAGAAGCGAGCGTCCCGCGTCCGGATCACCAGCTTGCAGTCGGCGTTGAAACGCCTGACCTGGAGCGCGACCTCCAGGTTCAGCCACTCGTCGGGCGTCACCACCAGCACCGCGCGCGCGTCGGCGATGTTCACCGCGCCGAGGGTGTTCTCATCGACGGCGTTGCCCATGACCACCGGCAGCTCGGGGAGCGCGTGCTCTCCGACGTCGCCGGCATCGATCGCAGCCACCGGTTGCTGCAGCTCCTGCAGGCGCTCGGCGGCGTGGCGGCCGACGCGCCCGAGGCCCACCACGACCACGTGGTCCCGGCGCGGCACGGCCGGGCGCCGCGTGCCCAGGCGGAACCGCAGCGTCATCAGGCGCTCGGTCAGAAACGCGTAGATCAGCCCGACGAACACCGTGCCGATCGCCGACAGCGTGACGCTGAGCAGGCGCAGCGGGTTCGACAGCTTGCCGAACGGCGGAAAGAGGTCGGCGTAGGTGCCGCCGGTCATGAGCACGAGCGCGGTGAAGATCCCGTCCACGTGCGTGAGCGCTCCGTCCGCCGTCGGGAACGCGGCCGCCGAGACCAGCAGCGCGATGCCGATCACGATCAGTGACGTGAGCACCACGCCCGCCGGCCGGCGCAGCGATCGCAGCAGGCCGAACAGCACATCGGCCAGCACCGCGCGCGGGCGTGGTTCGGGCAACCTCGGCATGGTGTCCGCGCGCTCGACGGAGAGCAGCGTCAGAACGTCGCCTTCCTGGACGTTGCGATCCTGGTCGTGGTCGTAAAACAGCGGCTCGTCCGAAGCCGGCGCCAGGAGATTCGAGGCCTCGTCCGCGCCGGGGCCGGCGTGATCGAGGACGACGACACCGTGGCGCCCGAGCTCTTTGATCGCGGCGCCCTGCCAGCGGCTCCCGGCCTCGACGGGCCGCCGCAACACGCGCACCAGGCGGCCGTCGACGTGGAAGTGACCGATGAGCTCGCTGCCGGACGCGGCCAGCGCCAGCGCGCCAGCGGCCAGCCGGCTCGGTTCGTAGGCGACGAAGTTGCTGAGACGCTCGGTCAGCAGCTGGCTGATGTTGTCCTGCGCGGTGCGCGCCACGATGCGGATGCCGGGGTTCAGCCGGCGTGCCGCCAGCGCCGCCTCGACGTTGGTGCGCGAGTCGCCGGTCACCAGCAGGATCGCGCGCGCCGTCTCGACGCCGGCGCGGCGCAGGACCTCGACGTGGCGGCAGTCACCGTGGATCGACTCGACGCCGCCGGGATCGCCGCCGGCCACCAGGGTCGCCGTCTCGAGATCACTGTCGACCGCCTGCACCGGCACCCCGTAACGGCGCAGGACCGCCGTGCAGGCCAGGCCGAGCGATCCGAGGCCGCAGATAACGACGGTCCCCATCCGATGTTGCCCCGAATCGCTGTCGCGCTGGTCCATCTCGGAGCCCCTTTCTCGGCGGGCCAGGCTAGCCCGGCGTGACGCGCGCTCCGTGAACGGACGGCAACGTCACGGTGTCGATTTGATGGCAAGTCGGCGGCCCGGCCACACGGCGAGGCGACACGGTTTCGGCGCATCTTCGTTGATTGACGGACCACGGGGCCGCAGGGTTAAGACGGGTGCGAGGTGACCATGTCGTCGAACCCCACCACTCCCGCAGCGCCCTTCGCCCAAGTCGCCACCAGCCGCCGCCTCCTGGAAGGCGTGGGCGACATGAACCCGGACTGGATGCGCCTCAATGTGATTGGCGACGCGATTGCCGCGCGGCTCGCGGGCGCGAACGTGAATGTGCCGCTTGCGGAGCTGATTCCGACGTTGTCGGCGGCGCTGGAGTCGGTGCGGCTCGGCGTCGATGCCCAGCAACTGACGGCGCTGGTCGATCGGCTGCGGGCGCTGGGGCTGGTGTCGATTGACGGAGGCGCGCTGCGGCTCGCGGTGCCGATCGCCGTGTTCGCCACCAAGCTGGAGGCCATCGGTTTCATCGGCAGCCAGCTGCGCGCGGGGTTGCGCGCCGTCGCCGAAGAGCCGCGCGCCGGAACCGCGTTTCTGAGCGAGATCCTCGCCAGCTACGCGGCCGCCACCGAGCTGTGGAAGCTCGATCCCATCGAGGCGCGCTGGCCGGCCTTGAAGGCGGTCGCGCGTCTGCGCCCCGATGAGCGGGCGCAACTGGCTGCGTTCGTCGCCGCCGTCGGCCCCGGCGCGCGCAGCCGCCTCGAGGACAGCATCGGCCTGATGCTGGAAAATCCGATCCCGGCCGACTGGCTGGTGCACGAGGCGCCGCACCTGGTGGGCCGCGACATCTTCCTCGTCACGCCCGAGGGGTTGTTCAACGCGGCGGGCGGGCTCGGCCGGGTCACGCAGTACCACACCACCGCGATGGCGCGGCTGGCGGGCAATCGAGCGACGGTCTCGATCATCGAGCCCATGTACGGCTTTCGTGCGGCGGCGCGCCCGCACGCCGAGATCGATCGACTGGACTACCAGGCGCTGGCCCGCGAGGCGGGCGCGACGCCACCCGAGCGCGTGCGCGAGCTGATGCTCGACATCCGCGGCCGCCCGGTGCCGATGCAGGTGTACCGCTCGCGCCTGCAGGACGGACGGGTCGCTGTGCTGCTGGCCGACCCCAGTGAATATTATGCACGCGTCATGTACGCGTACGGCCGCTTCGGCCAGGCGTCGTGGGCCGAGTTCGCCGAGTGGATCTCCGAGGGCGCCGTGGCCGCGATCGCCGCGGAGATGCGCGACAGGCGCGCCGCGCGGGGCGACGCCTACCGGCCGCCGCTGATCTCGGCGCACGACGCGCAGACGGCGCTGGTGCCCGAGGTCAAGCTGCGCCTCGATCAGGGCGGCGATCCGGTGCTGTGGGAGGCGCGCGAGTACTTCACCACGCACACCGTGCTCAATCGGCCCGGCGAAAACGTGGAATCGATGGGGATCCCCGACGGCCACCGCTGGGCCGGTGACCGCATGGGCTGGCTCGACGCCACCAGCTTCGGTATTCGCATCGCCGACGGCCGCAACGCGGTGTCGTCGGCGCACGCCGCCGAGGTCGAGTCGATCGATCCTGGCTTCGACATCGTCGCCATCAGCAACGGCACCAGCATCCTCGATTTCGAGGAGAGGCTGCGCACCAGCGGCGCCCGCGATCTGCGCAACCCCACCGTCGAGGAGATCGAGCGCGCGAAGACCGCCGCCAAGAAGGAGCTCGCGCTGGCGCTCGGCTTCGCCGCCGGCGAGGCGGAGGATCTCTCGCGCCGGATGGTGATCTCGTACTCGGGGCGCATGGTGCCCGAGAAGGTGTCGCGCGGCGAAAACGGCGCGCTGGTCGACGCCAACCTGCGCGAGCTCGCGCGCCTGGGCGTCGTGGTGATCGTCTACGGCAACGTGCAGCCGGGCAGCGACGAGAGCGCCCGTCTCCACCAGGGCCTGGTTCGGTTGTCCGGCGAGGTGGCCGCGCAGAGCCCCCCGGGCCGCGTCATCGTACGTTCGGGCTGGAGCCAACGCGATCAGATCGCGCTGCTCGCGGCGACCGATCTGCAAGTGCAGGTGTCGGAGAGCATTCGCAGCCCCACGCTGTCGTTCGCCAACGGCAAGCCGGTGGGGACCGAGGCCGCGGGTTACACCGAAGCGCCGGTGGGCCGCTTCGGCGGACTGCAGATGGGCCCGGTCGAAGTTCACGGCCTGCTCAATCGCGTCGGCACGCTGGTGGACTGGAACAAGCCGGGGTCGGGCTCGGTGCTGCTCGCGAAGGCGCCGACGTCGGCGGCCTATCTCGAGGAGATGGTGACCGCGGCGCTGTGTTTCCAGCGCGACCCGGGCCTGTACTACAGCATGGGCCAGGCCGCGTATGCCCTCGGGCCGGTGTACGACGCGCTGTTGACCGCGGCCGAGTACCTGCGCCAGTTCAGCCGCACCTGGTTGCCGGGCTCCGACGGCGGCGCGTAGGCGCCGGCGATGGCGCTCGCGGATCGGCCATGGCGCTCGATCGCCGTGATTTGCACGATGCTGGCAGGCGGTTGTGCACGGCCCGACTTCGACGGGCGCGTCGAGCGACCGGGGCCGGCGCCGGTGAACGAGACCGACTTCAATTGTGCGCGCGCGACCATGGGCCGCGACAGTCCATACCGGATGCCGCTCGCCGGACCCGAAACCGACCCGCGCCTGGCGGCGTATCTCGCGGTCCTCCCCCCCGAGGCGCGACGGACGGCGCTGGCCGCGGGCCTGGAGCCGCTGCTGGCGCGCCTGCTCGAGGAGCGCGCCAGCGCGGGACCCCAACCGTCGTCGCAGCAGATCTTGATGCAGGAGGCGCTGCTCGCGCGGGTCGTCGCCTTCCACGCGCAGGTGGCCGCCGCGGCGTTCGAGGCGGGCTGTACGGCCGACATGATCCAGAAAGCGTTGAGCGACCGCGCCCACCACGAGCAGTCGCGCCAGGTCACGATCGCGATCGGGTCGCTGGTGGCGGGCGCGGTGGCAGGCGTGGTCGCCGGTGTTTGGGGCCTGGCCGACGATTCGTCGCGTGGGCCGCCGATCATGGCCATCGCCGGCGGCGCGGCCAGCACGGGGCTCAGCATTGTCGCGCTGACACACGAGGATCCGCCGCTGTGGTTCCGCCACCCGCGCAACCGGTTGACGCCGGCATGGCTCGCGACTGATCCCGACCACCTCTATCCTTCGTTCGTCTTCCGCATGCTGACTTTTCCCGGCGCCGGCGGCGGTCGATCGCCGCGCGATCAGCTGCTCGAGACGTGGCGACGGAAGCTCGACGAGGAGTTGCCGGAGGCGGCGGAGCGGGGTGCGGCGGAGCGACTGCTGCTGGGAGAGGGCGGCGTCTACGACGACGAGCTTCTCACGCTGAGGGCGGAGATGTTCGAGGGGCTCGAGTCGGCGGTGAACGGAATCACGCGCGACCTCGAGCTCTTGAATCGCGCGCTGGTGCGCGTGCTGGCGTCACCGTTCATGCCGGAGGAAGGCTCAGCATCCCCCGCAGCGACCGCACCCGCCGCCGAGGCGACGGGGACACCGCCGCCGCCGTGAGGAAGGCGCATATTGAAGCGCGTCCCGCCGCGCACAACCACCGCAGCGGGGAGAGCCCGTGAAGTGACACGCGACCGCATTCACTGACCGGCGAGGCGCCTGGCGAATGATTCCGCGTACGACGGCGATCGGAACAAGAGGATGGGATCGTTCGTGGGAGCGAAGCCGTCGCTCAGGATCAGCGGGTCGTAGTTGATTCGCTCGCACGATGCGCCCGGCTGCTTCATCGCCGACGGGATCGTCAGCGTTCCTGCCTTCACCTCCTTCCGGTCGGGAGGCCACACGCGCGTCGGGTCGTCCTCCGGATCGCCGCGCTGGCCGATCGCGATCCACATGTCCCAGAGCACCGGCGCGCGCGCGGTGCGCTCGATGAGCTCCTTCTCGAGAAAGCTCGACGGCTTCGACGTCAGCTCCTCGTCGGAGAGCCGTTGCTCGCCGCCGTGGGGCGTGAACCGCCAGCGAACCAGGGTGGTCTTGCCGTCCTTGGCGATGAGCTTGAAGGTGTGGATGCCGTAGTACGACTCGGTGGCGTAACTCGCGGGTGGATTGTGCTGGGCGAGGAACGCGCCTTGCCCGGCGCTGTCGGGGTGGCTCGCCGCGAACGCCGCGAGGGCCTGGGGATCGGGCTTGCCCGTGGCCGGGTTCGGCTTGAGCGCGAGCATCTTGTCGAGGAAGGTCCGCGGCGTCGCGGCGAAGAACATCGGTGTGTTGATCATCGTCATGTGCTGCAGGCTCCCGTGGGGCAGCCTGAATTCGAGACCGAGGCCGCGCGGGCTCCTGTCGGTGTCGGCGGCGTTCGGATCCCCGCCCGCCAGTGAGAAGCGCGCCACGACGGTGACTTTGCGTCCTGAAAAGAGGGACGACCGAGAATAGGCCGACGCGGAGGGCGCGCCCACGAACGAGCCCTCCGCGCAGGTTCCCTTCGCGTGGTTGCGGCGCTGGCCCGCATGGATGCCATAGGCGCCTTCGAGCGCGGCCTGGACCTGCTCGACGGTCGTGTCGCCGATCGGCGATTTTCCCTGGGCGGCGGCTCGCGGCGCGGTTCCCGCGAGCGCGCCGATGAATGCGAGGAACGTGCTGGAAGCCGCGCGCATCGGGTGATTCCCCCCGGTCGTTTCGAGGCGGGAATATGAGGATCGAAATGCCGGGCGCAATCGGGAGCGGACGCTGCGTGGTGGACACTGCAAGGAGGTACCGGCGAAAGAAAGGGCGCGAGTCCCGTTATCTGTACGAAGCGCGCATCGCAAATCGCGACGAGCTCGCGCCACGCACAGGGGGAAGCGACCATGGACACGTCCGGAAGATTCGGCTCACGCCAGCCACTGTCTCGAGCAGCGGCGATCCTGCGAGGGGCTCGAGCGGGGACACTCTCGGGCTGGCCATTCTTTGTCGCGTTCGCGTTTTTGGGTTGTGAGTCGAGACCGTCCGATGAAGGGCTCGTGCAGAAGACCGCGGCGCTCACGGCGGTGAGAGGAGGATCGGTCCACGACAGCGCCGGCGCGCCGGTGGCGGCCGCGAAGATCGAGGTCCGCAGCCTCGACTCTCGCTGCCTGGTGGCGCGCGCCACCACCGCCGATGATGGATCCTTCGAACTCAACGTACGTTCCGGCACCTACGACATCCTCGTCACCCCGCGCAGCGCCTTCGCGCCGCAGCGGTTTCCTGGGCAGAGCTTGAGCCGTGGTTCCCGCCTGGACCTGATCTTGATCAGTGTCCAGAAGATCGATTTGAGCGGTCACGTCGTCGACCCGCGCGGCAACCCGATCGCTCAGGTCAACCTCTGCGCGGGGGACACCTGCTCGGCCACCGACAGCACCGGCGCGTTCGCCGTGACCGTCGACGCCGGCCAGTCATTGCACGTATCGGGATCGCTCGGCGGAGGCTCATTCAACCTGCTGATGCCGATCGATGGATCGCAGGGCCCAACGTTGGAGCTGCGGTTGCCGGAGATCGTGGTGACGGGAACGGTCGTTGATGCCTCCGGCAACCCCGTGCCCGATGCCACCATCGGCGCACCAAACTGCCACGCCGTCAGCGTCGATCAATTCACCGGCACCGCCTGCATGCCTTCGTACCAGCTCGCCGACGCGGCGGGACGCTTCCAGTTCGTCACGCTTCCGGGCGAGGTGGATCTGGTTGCCATCGGCACTCCCGGAGGCTACCTCAGCCAATCCATCACGCAGGACACTGACGTGACCATCCAGACGGCGTCGCTGGAGGTCCTGAGCGGTCGGGTGGTCGACCGAAATGGCGATGGCGTCCCCGGACAAACAGTCTGTGCAAGGCACAATGGCTGCATCATCAAAGGCTGCGCGTACCTCTGTACCGGCACTGACGATGACGGCCGCTACCAGCTGTCAGCTCCGGCCGGCAGCGACAGCGTCGATCTGTCGTCGCTAGCGGGCGTGGTTGGCCACTACTTCGTGTCGCAGGTGATTGCGTTGGCTCAGCCGACGAACCTCGACTTCACGCTGCAAAACCGCATCGTGACGGGTCAGGTTCTCGATCCCGACGGCGCGCCCGCGCCCAACGTGACCGTCTCCGCCAAATCTTTTACTGGGGACATCGACGGCGTCGCGGCAGACGTCTTCTCGACGAGCCAGGTCACCGGCCAGGATGGGCGGTTTCAGCTTTCGTTCGCGGCGCCAGGCGACACCGTCGTGACCGCGGTCGGGGCCACGAGCGCCTCGGTTCCGGTCACTCTCTCGGCGGACTCGGATATCGTCATTCAACTGGGGAACCTTCAACCGGGGAACCTCGGCGTCGCGTCGGGCCAGCTGCTCGACGGCACAGGACTCGGCATCGCCGGCGCGACCGTCTACTATTCCGGGTCGAATCCGCCGCGCCTCGTTACGGCGACGACCGACGCCGACGGCCAGTATCAGCTGACCCTGACGCCAGACGCATACTCGGTCACGGCCCAGGGCACGACCGCGGCGGGCGCCATTTTCACGGTGTCGGTGGACGAACCGGTCGTCGTACCGTCGGCACCCCTGGTGATTCAGCTGGCGCCGTCGCGCGTGGTGACCGGGCAGCTCGTGGCGCAAGACGGAAACCCATTGGCCGGCGTTGCCGTCGAGAACGATTGCGCGATGGCCAAGACCGACATCGGTACGGAATCCCTGTGCGGGAGCAGCCAGGTCTCGGATGCCTCGGGGCGTTTCACCCTCGACGCGTCGCTGGGCGCTTCCCTGTCGCTGACGATCGACCCGCTCGATCAGAGCGGCCTCGATGGTCTCGCGGTCAAGGGCATCGTCGTGGGCGACGACACCGACGTGACGGTCGCCGTCCAGATCCGGAGCCGCGGCCCACGCGAACACGGCCCCTGACCTCCCCTCCAGCCGGCCTGCCGGCGACCCTTCTGGACCCTTCGGATGTGCGTCTTGTGAACCACCGTCCGTTGCGCGGGTCACCTTAGAGCCAAGGCTCTCTCTCAACAGAAGGGAATCCATGAAACCTCGCTTCACTCGAACGCGTGTGACGATTCGCGTTGACGATTGGGCTCTCGCCGGGTTGGTCGCGATTCTGTCTGCGTGCTCCGGCACGAACGCTGGCTCCGAACGCGCCGGCACAGGAGGCAAGGGCAGCGGGGGCACGGTGGGTGCGGGCGGTGCGTTGGGGATCGGCGGAAGCAACGACGGCAGTGGCGGCAGCGCTGGCGTCAGCGGCGCGGGTGGCGCAAGCGGAAGCGGCGGCGTCCCCGACGGTGGCGCGGCGAGCGCAGATGGCGGCAGCACCGCGCCCCCGCCCAGCTGCGCCCCCGGCGGGCCCGGGATGACCGACTGCGGCCCGGGAAGCGAGAGCTGCTGCAACAGCCTCGGCGTGGTCGGCGGGACTTACTTCCGAACCTACCGGAACAACGGCACCGGTCCCACGGGGCAGAACGATCCGGCGACGGTCAGCGACTATCGTCTCGACAAGTACCTGGTGACGGTCGGCCGATACCGCCAGTTTGCGTCGGCGTGGACCGGCGGCTGGAGGCCGACGGCGGGCGCGGGCAAGCACGGGTATCTGAAGAGTGGGGGGCTGGCGGCTGCGGCCGGGGGCTCCGAGACCGGTTGGGACACGAGCTGGAATATCACCGCGGACGTCAACCCGACGACCGCCAGTCTCACGAGAGGAAGCTTTTGCGACTCGGCCCATGCGGCCTGGACGGCGTCCGCGACGGGGGGCCACGAGAACCTGCCGATCAACTGCGTGAACTGGTTCGAGGCGTACGCGTTCTGTATCTGGGACGGAGGCTTCTTGCCGAGCGAGGCAGAGTGGGAGTACGCCGCCGCCGGTGGCTCCGAGCAGCGACAGTACCCGTGGGGAACGACGGCTCCGGGGACGATGAACCAGTACGCGATTTACGGCACCAACTACACCGGTAACTCGACGAACCTCGCGCCCGTGGGGACGGCCACCAGAGGGGCTGGGCTCTGGGGCCAGCTCGATCTCGCGGGCGAGGTCTGGGAGTGGGTGCTCGACTGGCGCCAAACCTATGTGAACCCCTGCGCCGATTGCGTCAACCTCACGCCCGCGATGTTCCGGGTCGTCCGCGGCGACAACTTCGGCGGCTCCGTGGGGAACCTGGTCCCCACGGTCCGCGGTGGCGACACCGATCCCGCGGGCCGCGACAGCAACTTCGGCGTCCGGTGCGCGCGCGCGCCGTGATCAGGACGAGCGGAGCCGCTCGGCCGACGGCTCCCGGCGTCGCGCGCCGTGCGCGCGCGGCGCAGCCTACCCGCCGCAGCCTCGGGCGGGCGTCATCGAGCCGTCGCGCCGGCGATCGGCAATTCCTATGGTCGCCGAGCCGACCGGAGAGCCGACCTCGTGGAGGGTAGTCTCGAAGGTGTAAGAGTGGCCGGGCTCGACGGAGATCCAGAGCGTTTGCTCGGGTAGCGACGTCACGTAGCCAGCGCCCGCGTTGACCTCGCCGGTCGTCCGCAGCCACCGGAACGAGTGGCACCCCGGGAGCAGCGCGAACGTCTGGCCCTTGCCCGAGACGTCCTGCCCGTCGACGACCGCGAGCGGCCCGACCAGGATGCCCACCTGATTGTCAGGCCGTGGATTCCCGTCGGGATAGAGCGGATAGGGGGCGGAACTCTTGACGATGCAGGCACCGACGGCGAGCGACAGACCGAGCGACACAACGCGGGATGATTTCATGGGAGCGCCCGCTCCCTAATACGGCGTCGCGGCGAGTTATTCCTCGTCGAACAAAGCCGGCGACGAAGCGGGCGCGTCGCGGCGCTCCACGGGCGGGCGCTCTCCTCAATTTCCGTCTGAATCCGCCGATCTGGAGGTTGCCCCATGTCTTCCAGTGATCCCGTGCGTCCGGCGACCACGGCCGGGCCGCCGGACGGTGAGCTCAGCCTGTCCAAGGGCGCGTCGATCGGACGCTACATCATCCTTGGCCTGCTGGGGCGGGGCGGGATGGGCGAGGTCTACGCGGCCTACGATCCGGAGCTCAATCGCAAGATCGCGATCAAGCTCCTGCGCGCCCGGGCGGATGCGGCGACCGCCGGCGGGCGCACGCGCCTGCTGCGCGAGGCCCAGGCCATCGCTCGGCTCTCCCACCCGAACGTCGTGGTGGTCTACGACGTGGGGACCTTCCAGGACACGGTCTTCATCGCCATGGAGTTCGTCGAGGGGAACACCCTCGGGTACTGGCTCCAGTTCAAGCAGCGGACCTGGCGGGAGGTCCTCGACGTCTTTCTCCTCGCCGGCCGCGGCCTGGTCGCCGCGCACGCCGCGGGGTTGGTGCACCGCGACTTCAAGCCCGACAACGTGATGATCACCAAGACCGGGCAGGTGCGGGTCATGGACTTCGGCCTCGCGCGCGAGGAATCGCGCGAGGACCCGCTCGCGCCGATTGCGCTCGAGCCGGGCTCGCCCCCGTCCGGTGCCCGCGCGCTTCAGGTGGCCCTGGGCGTCGATGTCGACGCGACGATGAAGCTGGACGGACCGCCGCTCGTCGACGCCGCGCCCGCCTCGACCGGTGGGGCGCCTGCGGGGTACCTGCGTCTCAAGCTCACCCGCACGGGCGCGGTGCTAGGAACGCCGGCCTACATGGCGCCGGAGCAGTTCTCCGGGGGCTCCGGCGACGCGCGAACCGATCAGTTCTCGTTCTCGGTCGCGCTCTACGAAGGTCTCTACGGCCGCCGGCCCTTCGCCGGCAACGACGTCGTCACGGTGATGAACAACGTCGTCGCGGGCCGGCTGACCGACGCGCCCGAGAACAGCCACGTCCCGGGGTGGCTTCGCAAGGTGTTGCTCCGCGGCCTGGCGACCAAGCTCGAGGACCGCTTTCCCACGATGGCCGACCTGCTCGCGGCGCTCACCCGCGATCCGTCGTCGCGGCAGCGTCACTGGGTCACGGCCCTCGCGGGCGTTGCCTTGCTGGTCGCGGTCACCGTGGGCGGGCAACGGCTGGCCACCACCCACCGCGCCGTATGCGACGGCGGTCCGGCGCGCGCCGCGACCGCGTGGGGGCCGGCGCAGCGGAGCGCCATCGACAGCGCCTTCCAGGCCAGCGGAAACAAGCGCGCCGGCCAATCCTTCGCGCAGATGTCCAGCGCGCTCGACACTTACATCGCGCGCTGGACCAGCATGTACACCGACGCGTGCGAGGCCACGCGCGTTCGCGGCGAGCAGTCCGCCGAGGTGCTCGATCTCCGGATGGAGTGCCTCAACGAGCGCCTCGCCGGAGTGCGGGCGCTCACGATGGTGTTCCAGAGCGCCGACCAGGGAGTCGTCGACAACGCGGTCGGCGCCGCGGGCGCGCTGCCCTCGCCCGACCGATGCGAGGACGTCGCCATGCTGCGCGCGGTGGTGCGCCCGCCGGAGTCACTGGCGAAGCGCGGAGAGATCGAGCGGCTCCGGGAGGAGGTCGCGAAGGTCAACGCCCTCGCGTCGGCCGGTAGATGCGATCAGGCCCGCGCGGTCGGCGCGCCGGTCCTGGAGGCGGCGCGCCGTCTGGACTACAAACCGCTCGAGGCCGAGATCTCCTACGCGCTCGGCCGGCTCTTCGACACGTGCCTCGACACCAAGGAGGCGCTCGCCCACCTCGAGGACGCGGTCATGGCTGCGGAGGCATCGCGCCACGACGAGGTGGCGAGCGAGGCAGCGGCGATGCTGGGCGGCGCCTACGCCGACCTCACCCACGACGTGCGCGCCGCGCGGCAGTGGGTGCGACTGGCGCAAGCGATCTCGTCACGCTTCAGCGGCCACCCCCTCGTGGACGCGCGCGTCGGCGCCTGCAATGCCGTGGTCTTGTGGAAAGAGCGCCACTTCGACGAAGCGCTCAGAGAAGAGCAGCGCGTGATGGCCATCCGACAGGCGACGCTGGGTCCAACCAGCGTAGATGTAGGGATGTCGAACAACAATCTCGCCACCTTCTTGCACGCGCTCGGCCGGGATCAGGAGGCGGTCGTCAACATCCGCCGCGCGATCGATATCTTCGTGAAGGTGCTGGGCGAAGGCAACGGGCGCATCGCTCTGGCATCGGTCAATGAATGCGAGATCCTCACGGCGCTCGGTCGCTACGACGAGGCGGAGAAGTCGATCCGGGGCGCGATCGACATCTGGCAACGTCAGGGCGCGAGCTCGTTCTACGTGGGTGCGGGATTGCTCGACCTCGGCAAGGCCCAGTTCGCGCGCGGCGACACGCGCTCCGCGGTCGCTTCGTTCGAGCAATCGCTGACGAAGCTCGGAACACAGGACCTGCACCTGACGGCGGACGCGCAGTTCGCGCTCGCGCAGGCTCTCGTCACGGTCTCGCGGGCCAATCTGCCGCGGGCCCTGGATCTCGCGCGCAGCGCACGCGACGCGTTCGCAGGTGATGTGTCCGACGCGCTGCCGAGCCGGATCGACGCATGGGAGGCCGCGAACCGCCCCCGCAAGCCCGCGCCGCCGCTCGAGCCGGGCTGAGTCAGGGCTTGTCGCGCTTGCGGGGCCGCGGCAGGTCGTACTCGACGAGCCGGTTCAGCAAGGTGCGGCGCGAAATTCCGAGCATCGCCGCGGCCCGCGTCTGATTCCCCGCGCACTCCTCGAGCGCATCGGAGATCCGCTGCCGCTCGCCGTTCACACGCGTGTCCGCCGCCGCGGCCCGCACAGACGCTCCCGTGTTCGAGGCCGGCGCGTAGGGCTCTGGACCCGAGGCGAGATCGGTCTCCGCCGGCAGCACGTCCAGGGTGATGCGTCCCTTCTCCGAGAGCACCACGGCGCGCTCCATGACGTTGCGCAGCTCGCGGATGTTCCCGGGCCAGCGACGGCTGCGCAGGCGATCCCAGACGCGGGGATCGATCTCGGGCGCCGCGACCCCCAACCGCTGCGCCGCCAGGAGCGCGAAGCGGCGCGCCAGCGGCTCGACCTCGGGGAGGCGCTCGCGCAGCGGAGGAATCTGGACGCTGATGCTGTTGAGGCGGAAGTAGAGATCGCGCCGGAAGGCGCCCGCCTCGACCTCCGCTTCGAGGTTGCGGTTGGTCGCCGACAGGAGGCGCACGTTGATGGCGCGCGGCCGCGTGCCGCCGATGCGCAGCACCTGGCGCTCCTCGAGAACGCGCAAGAGCTTGGCCTGGATGCCGAGCGGCATCTCGCCGACCTCGTCGAGCAACACCGTGCCGCCGTCCGCGGCCTCCAGCAACCCGAGCTTGGTCTGGCCGGCGCCCGTGAAGGCGCCGCGCTCGTGGCCGAAGAGCTCGCTCTCGAACAGCGACGGCGCCACAGCGGCGCAGTTGAGCCCGAGGAACGGACCGCTCGCGCGTGGTGAGAGCGCGTGAAGCCGCCGCGCGAACACCTCCTTGCCGACACCGGTCTCACCGAGCAACAGCACGGCGATGTCGCTCAAGGCAGCCCGCTCGATCAATCGGTGCAGGTTGCGCATCGCGTGGTCGTGGACGATGAGACCGTCGTCGGGCGGGGATCGGCCGGGGGCGACGGCTGGCGGCGTCGTCTCGATCCGAGTGGTCAGCTGTTGGGTCGTCGAACGCGAAAGCGGCGCGTTCGACACCATGATCCAGCTTCCCCCTATCTCGGCGACCTGCCCGGGCGGCAGCGGCGTGCGCTCATTCGGGAGCAACCGCGCGCCGGCGAGGCGCGTGCCGTTGGCGCTGCCGAGATCTTCGATGTGCACCACCGAGCCGAGGTGCAGTCGCACGTGCTGCCGTGACACCGAGGTGTCCTCGACGCGGATCGAGGCCTCGGGAGCGCGGCCCAGGATGAGCGTCCCTTCGGGTGGCAAGAGATGAGTCGCGACCGTCTGGCCCGTCCCGATGGTCAGGCGCTGGGGCACGTGGTCGGCGTCTCCGTCCGTCTTGCTGGTGGAGACGAGCGTGCTCTCGCTCAACGAACCGCGTAATCCGCCCAAGGATTGACCTCTCCTCTCCCATCGGCGGATTGCGCTTGAAGCGAAAAGGTCGCTGCGCAATTCGCGCACGAGTGCGCAAAACGCACCGCAGAATTCACGGGATTACGCCGACTTAGCCGTGGCACAGTGTCTGCAAAATAAGTAAGAATGCACACGGTTTTAAGGTCCAAGGCTGGTCTCCTCGCGCTCTTCGCTCCCTTGCTCGTCGCGTCGTGCGTTCCGGAGACTTCGTCGGGCGTCGAAGCGAACAACGAGGACCTGGAGTCGATGAACGGGTTCACGATGAACGGGTTCACGATGAACGGCTTCACCATGAATGGCTTCACCATGAATGGTCTGTCGTTGAACGGGTTCACGATGAACGGGTTCACGATGAACGGCCTGTCGATGCCGAACGGGTTGTCGTCGACGACCGGCCTCATGACCACGTCGGGCGGCCGGCAGGCCATCCAGTACATGATCAAGTGCGCCTACCCCGCCGGGCAGAGCCTGGTGAAGCAGGACCAGTACGGGAACTCGTACACGTTCCAGGGCTCGATCGGCCTCGCGCCGGAGCTGGCCACCAGCTGCGACCTCGACTGCCAGGAGAAGATCAGCGCGTGCATGCTGGCGCACGTCAACAACTCGGGCCAGCACATCAGCATCTGGCTGGTGGGTCCCGACCCGGCCGTCGGTTGGGCCGGAAGCCCGCTCTATCCGTATCAGGAGGGCGCGTACTTCGGGAACATCTTCGCGTCGCCCTGGCAGGGATACTACTGCGACGGCAATGACCTGGGCTCGGGCGAGGTTCCTGGCCGCCTGGGTACGCCGATGGCCACCAACGTGTACGTCAACCGCTACGGCGGCAACGGCCTGTGCAACCAGCCGGCGGCGTGCACCGTCACCAACACGGGCTACACGAATTGCAACGATCCCATGCCCCAGCCGCCCTACGGCCCTGCCCACAAGTGGACCCACGTCATCACCGTGTGGCGGGATTTCGAGAGCACGCAGATGTACAAGATCTGCAACGCGTACAGCGGCAAGTGCCTGGGCGTGGTGGGCGGTAGCACCGCGGACGGCGCCGCCGTCGAGCAGCGCACCTACTCGGGAGCGCTGAGCCAGAACTGGCAAATCTTGCTCCAGTCCACGGGCTACTTCAAAGTCATCAACGTCGCCAGCGGCAAGGCGCTCGACGTGAGCGGCTCGCAGATCGTTCAGAAGACCTACACCGGCGCGACCAGCCAACTGCTGCCGATCCGCTACATCAAGAACCGCGCGGGCTACGCCAACCTCGTCCTCTCGAACGACGACAAGAGCGGGTACTGCGTGTCCTCGAACAGCGACGGCGCGCTCGTGCAACTCGGCAGCAACCTCGGCACCGACTACGGGCGCTGGACCTTCACCGCGGTGGGACCGATCTCGGCGGCGTCCTCGTCCTCGTCCTCGTCGTCTTCCTCCGACGGCGGCGCTGTGGCGACCGGCGGCACGACCGGCGGCACCAACCCCTGCGCGGCGTTCTGCTCCAGCCCGACGGTGTTCACCTCGACCAACTACCAGGCCGGGGCGCTGGGCTCGGGCGCGGCCTGCCGCGAGACCACCGCGGCGCTCTCGGGCATCAACCTGAGCAACATCGCCGGCAGGACATTCAAGATCAACGGCGTCGCCTTCGTTGCGGACGGCAACATCTCCGCGTTGCCGGCCAAGGTCAACGGCGGCTACTGCTTGCAGGCGGCTGCCGGCGGCATGTCCTACGCCTCGTTCGCCACCTGGTAGCGGTCGAGGGGGCGGGCGCCCGCCGCCCGCCCCGAGAGCGCTGCAGCGCGCGGTTGACAGGTCTTTCGATCTGGGTCAGCGTGCCGGTTTCGACGCCGCTGCGGCGATTCTCAGGGTTCCCCCGCCAGGAGGGTCGTAGGTGTGTCGCGCCTCACTCGATAACCGGCTCGTTGGTCCATTGCGGAAGGCTGGCTCCGCGCGCGATAGCTTGCCGGCGCTGGTTTGCGCGCTGGCGTTGTCCGCGACGCTGGGTTGCGCGGCGGGTACGCCCGCACCCACGATGTCTCAAGTGTGCGTGCCGGGAGATCAGAAGGCATGCGCCTGTCCGGGTCTGCCGGATGGCGTCCAGGTTTGCGCCGATGATGGTTCCCGCTACGGAGCTTGCACCGGCTGCACGAGCGCGACGGGCGGTAGCACGGGAACCACGGGTGCGGGAGGCTCGACCACCGTCGGAGGAAGTGGCGGCGCTCCGGGGACAGGGGGGCGCGGAGCCGGAGGTGCGACGGACGCTGGCTCGGCAATCGGCGACGCCGGCGACACTTCGACGGCGGTCGATGCACCGGTCGATAACGGCGGCGCCGGCGCGACGGGCGCTGGCGGTTTGACTGGTACCGCGGGCGCGGGTGGCGCCATCGTCGACGGCGGCGGCGCTGTCGACGGATCGGGCCTCGTCGACGGAGGGGCGCTGGACAGCGCCGTCGAAGCGGGGAGCGATGCTGGAAACGTGGGTGTGACGATAACGCCGGGCCCGACCGGCTTGGTGCTGGGCTCGTCGAACACGCTCGGCGTCCAGGGGCCGTGGTACGCCTACGGCGACGGGGTTGGTGCCGACGGTACGGCCGCCACCGGCATTTGCGAGATGCGCGGCGGACACCTGGCCGCGGCGTGCTCGATGATCGCGACTCCGGCGATCGGGTCGTTCCCCAACGTGGCCGGCAAGATGTGCACCACTGGAACGGTGGCGGTGGTGATCGCGGGAACGGACGGCCTGCCCGACTACGCCAACATCACCGGCGCCGGCATCGGCCTGGATCTGAACAACAGCGGCGGCGCGGTGCCGGTTCGCGGTGTCTTCAATGCGACGGCAAAGGGCGTGACCGGCCTGTCGTTCGATCTGGACGTCGTCGCGGTGCCGGGGTTGCGCGTCGAGTTTCCCACCCGCGCCACCGACGGTACATCCGCCGGCGCGGCCTACTGGGGCGCCGATGTTTCTTTTGCAAACTCCCCCGTCGTCGCGGGCACCAACGTGTTTCGTTGGGCCGACGTCCGGATCGCGGGGGCCGCGCCCCCCGCCTTCGATCCGACGATGATCGAGTCAGTCCTGTTTCACGTTCCGACCAAGCTCACGTCGACTGGCCCCTACAGCTTCTGCGTCAGCAATCTGAGGCTGCTCACGAACTGAGATCGAAACATCACCCGAGGCGGAGCATGTACGAGGGAAGCTGTCTTTGCAGGAGCGTCCGGTACCAGATCACGGGAGAGATCGGAGACTTCGGCTATTGTCACTGCACGAGCTGCCGGAAGGCCAGTGGCACGGCGCACGCAGCGAACGCTCCGGTTCAACGGTCCGACTTCCGTCTCATCGGCGGAGCGGAGGAACTGCGCGAGTTCGAGTCGTCACCCGGCAAGCTCCGGGTCTTCTGTGGTCGCTGCGGCTCGCCGATCTACGCGTATCTCCGCGCGTCCCCGGACGTCATTCGACTCCGTCTGGGCACGCTGGATACGCCGTTCGCGCTGCAGCCAAAGGCGCACACCTGGGTCTCGGACAAGGCCTCCTGGTCACCGATCGACGACGGGTTGCCCCAGTTTCCCCAGTGGGCGCCGAGGTCCGTCCTGGTGCAGAAGGGCTCTCGCCAACCGTAGTTGGTCACGGCCGCCCGCGTCGCCGCGCGCGTCAGCGCGGTCCCAGATCCATCTTCAGCGCCGCCAGCGACAGGCGAATGTCCAGCATGAAGGCGATGAGGGCGATGATCAGCGCCACGAGGCACAGCACGAACAGCAGCGCGATGACTCCAGCCGATTGCCATTTCAAAAACTCTTCGACGAAGAGCGTGACGATGAGCAAGGCTGCGAAGAGCTCGCTGGCCGCCGCCATCACGATCGATGTTCGGATCAAGCGCGCCCGGCGATAGAGATTGTCGACCTGCTCGTTCATTTGCCGCCGGTCGCTGTTGCTGGCGTCGGCCAGCTCCCGTCGCAAGTGGCGGGCGCGATCCACGGCGCGGCCAAAGCGGTTCGTCAGCGAGAGCAGCAGCAATCCTATGCCGGAGATCAAGATGACCGGCGCGATCGCCACCTGCAACGCCGGGATGAGCTCGGTCAATGGGGTCGCGTGCATGGGGCCCAGCGTCGGGCTGTCAGCGGGTCACGTGGGGGTTGCGGTAGCTCTCGAGGATACGGATGTAGTTGGCGCGCTGGAACGCCGTCGGATCGGCCACCTTCTGCTGGCTCATCGAGCCCCGCATCTGCGCGACAGAGCCGTACTCCCGCGCGTCCATCCACGCTGCCAGGCCGGCGACGAGTTTTCCGATGAAGGGGATGCCGTTCGCCAGCAGCGCGGAGGTCGTCATCACCGCGTCGGCGCCCGCCATCACGTATTTGATCACCTCGATCGGTGAATGCACGCCGGTCGTCGCCGCGAGCGACGGCCGGATCTTGC
>CAZNCQ010000110.1:0-20898 GCA_964571275.1 uncultured Myxococcales bacterium | reverse complement strand
CCGCCGGTCTTCGCCAACCGGGCGAAGGAGATCATGGACTACCTGGAGCCGCTCAAATACTGAGCGCGTCGAACCCGCATTTCGCGGCGCCGCCGCTTCACTTCGGCGCCGCCCTCGACGGCGCGCGTGCCGTGGTGATCCTGATCCACGGCCGCGGACAGGACCCGCGCGATCTGGAAGGACAGATCGTCGCGCGCGTCGGCTTGCCCGACGTCGCGTACGTCGCGCCCGAGGCGGCGGAGCGCACCTGGTATCCGAACGGCTTCATGATGCCGGTCGAGCAGAACCAACCGCGTCTCGACTTCGCGCTCGCGCGGGTCGCGGCGCTGGCCGACGATCTGGCCGCGCGCGGGATGCCATATGAGGAACAGGTGATCTTCGGCTATTCGCAAGGCGCGTGCCTCGCGTCGGAGTACGTCTTCCGCCGCCGCCAGCGCGTGGCCGCGCTGTGCGCGTTCACCGGAGGATTGATCGGTCCGCCCGGCACACCGTGGGAAGCGACCGATGCGTTGTTCGACGGCATGCCCGTTCTGCTGGGAGGAGCCAGCCAGGACCCCTGGGTGCCGGCGGAGCGCATGCTCGACACCGCGGCGGTTTTCCGGCGGCTCGGTGCGCGGGTCGACGCGCCGATCTACCCGTCGGCGGCGCACGAGATCAACGACGACCAGATCGGTCGCGCGCGCGCGATCCTGATCGAGATTCTCGAATCACGGGCGGCGCGCTGAAAATCGCGCGTGATACAGTCACCCCGCTTTTCGCCCGAGCCCCGCAGCAGGCAGCCCAACGTCAACTCGCAGCAGCGCAGGAGGGCCCCATGGGAAGCACTCGTTTTCGTCGTCGTACTCTGATCCAGGCCGGTGGCACCCTGGCCGGCGCGGCGGCGCTCGGACTTCCAATCCGCCGCGCGTTCGCCGAGACAAAGGCCGTGAAGATCGGGTTCGTCTCGCCGCAGACCGGCCCGCTGGCGCCCTTCGGCGAGGCTGACAAGTTCACCGTCGAGCAGATGAACAAGCTGTTCGCGGGCGGGCTCGATCTGCACGGCAAGAAGGTGCCGGTGAAGATCGTGCAGAAAGACAGCCAGTCGAGCCCGAACCGCGCGGGCGAGGTCGCGAACGATCTGATCCTCAAGGAGAAGGTCGACCTGATGCTCGTGTCGTCGACGCCCGAGACGGCGAACCCGGTGTCCGACGCCTGCGAGCTCAACGAGATCCCGTGCATCTCCACGATGGTGCCGTGGCAGCCCTGGTTCTTCGGGCGCAAGGGCGATCCGGCCAAGGGCTTCGCCTGGACCTACCACTTTTTCTGGGGGCTCGAGGACGTCATCGCCAACTACGTCGGCGGCTGGAAGTCGGTGCCGACCAACAAGAAGGTCGGGGGTCTCTTCCCCAACGACGGCGACGGCAATGCGTGGGGCGACAAGAAGCTCGGCTTTCCCAAGCCGCTGGCCGCCGATGGATTCACGCTGATCGATCCCGGGCGGTTCCAGAACATGAACAATGATTTCTCGGCGCAGATCGCCGCGTTCAAGAAAGAGGGCGTCGAGATCGTCACCGGCGTGGTCATCCCGCCCGACGCGAAGACGTTCCTGACCCAGGCCAAGCAGCAGGGCTTTCATCCCAAGGTGGTCACGCTGGGCAAGGCGCTGCTGTTTCCGACGGCGATCGAGGCGCTGGGCGGCGACGGCCTGTCGACCGAGGTCTGGTGGACGCCGGAGCATCCATTCTCGTCGTCGCTGACGCACCAGTCGGCGCGGCAGCTCGGCGATTCCTACGAGTCGACGACCAAGAAGCAATGGACCCAGTGCATCGGGTTCGTGCACGCGTTGTTCGAGGTCGCGGTGGACACGTTGAAGCGCACCAACGATCTCGGCAGCGCGGCGTCGATCCGCGACGCGATCGCGGCCACCAACGTCAAGACGGTCGTCGGCGACGTGAAGTGGGGCGGCGGCGGTCCGTTCAAGAACGTGTGCCGCACGCCGCTGGTGCTGGGCCAGTGGAACAAGGGCACCAAGCACAAATATGAGCTCGCGATCGTGAACAACCAGGCGGCGCCCAACATCCCCGCGAGCGGCAAGCTCAAGTTGATGACGTAGGCCAAGAGCTCGCGAGCGCGCGCGAGCGTGCGCGCGCGAGCCCCGATCCCGCGGTTTGACAGCTCTTGCGCCGCGGCCGACAATGACCGCGTGCGCGTGTTTTTTCGTCGCTGTGGGTCGGGTCCCGGGCGCTTGTCCCGGCGGGGGCGGTGAGCGTGCATCTGTCGTTTCGCGCCAGGCTGATGATCATCGTGGGCGCCACGGGGACGGCGTTCCTGCTGGTGATCCTCGTGAGCTGGCTCATCGGCCTGCGCGAGGAAGGCAAGCTGGCCGACATCGAGCGCCGGCTCGTGCCCAAGCTGGCGCTGGGTCCACGCCTGGAGGCGGACTTCGGCGCGCTGACGCGCGGGCTGCAGGCCGCCGCCGGCGCGCAGGACGCGGAGCTCCTGGCCGAGACACGGGCGTTGCGCGATCGGCTGCTGTCGACGCTGGCCTCGGCATCGGACGTCGTGTCCAGCGAGGATCTCACCCGGGCGCGCGGCGCGATCGAGGACTACTTCGACACCGCGTTCGACGTCGCAAAACGGCTGGTGCAGGGTGATCGCGGCGAGGCGGCGGTGGTCGCGATGCGCGCGATGCAGGAGAAGCAGAGCAACGTCGCCGCGCTCTTGAAAGAGACCACGAGCCTGGACCGCAACGAGCTGCGGTCGGCGTTCGCGGCCGCGCGCGCCGCCAGCCGGACCGCGGCGGAGCTGCGGCTGGTGATCATCCTGCTCTGCCTGGTGCTGGTGCTGGCGTTGTCGGTCCGATTGAGCCGCGGTCTGCTCGGCAGCCTGGCGGAGGTGTCGGCGGGGCTGGCGCGCTTTGGCCGCGGCGACTTCACCCAGCTGATGGCGGTGACCACCCGCGACGAGCTGGGCGCGCTGGCGCGCGACGCCAACCAGATGGCGCAGAACCTGGGACGGCTCGGCGCCGAGCGCGACCGCAGCGATTGGCTGAAGGCGGGCAGCTCGCAGTTGATCAACCAGTTACGTGGCGAGCTGGAGGTGCGCGAGATCGCGCAGCGGTCGTTGCGCTTGCTGGCGTCGTACATCGAAGCGCCCGCGGGGGCTCTCTACTTCGCCGTCGAGGAGGGGACGTTGCAGCTGCTTGCACAGTTCGCGCTCGGCCCCACCGGCGGCAGCGACGGTGGGGCGGCGCCTGCGTTTCGTTTCGGCGAGGGCCTGGTCGGCCAGGCGGCGCTCGCGCAGGCACTGACGGTGGTCGACGCTCCGCCGCGCGACTACTTGCGCGTGCGGTCGGGCCTGGGCGAGGCGGCGCCGCAAGCGATCGTGCTGGTGCCGCTGGTGCACGCCGGTCGCGTCACCGGTGTGCTGGAGCTGGCGTTGTTCCGTTCGTGCACCGACTCGATCCGCGAGCTGCTGTCGTCGGTGGGCGAGACGCTGGCGATCTCGCTCGAGGTCGCGCGCTCGCGCGGCGCCACGCGCGATCTGCTGGCGGAGACGCGAAGGCAGGCAGAGCGTCTGGCCAATCAGGAGCACGAGCTGACCGCCAACAACGAGGAGCTGCGCGCCCAGCAAGAGAACCTCAAGCGCGCCAACGAGGAGCTGGAGGATCAACGCAAGACGCTGGAGGACAACAACGTCGAGCTCGAGCAGTCACGTCGCCGGGAAGAGAAGAAGTCGCAGGCGCTCGCCGAGGCGAGCGCGTACAAGTCGCGCTTTCTGTCCAACATGTCGCACGAGCTGCGCACGCCGCTGAACAGCATGTTGCTGCTGTCGAACCTGTTGTCGGAGAACGTCGAGCGCAACCTGACCGAGAAGCAGGTCGATTTCGCGAAGACCATCCACGCCGCCGGCAAGGACTTGCTGGCGCTCATCAATCAGGTGCTGGACCTGGCGAAGATCGAAGCCGGCAAGCAAGAGATCTTCATCGAGCCGGTGGCGCTGGCGCAGTTCCCGGAGCGCGCGCAGCGGGTGTTCACGCCGCTGGCGCAGGACAAGCGGCTGCACCTGGTCATCGACGTGGCGCCGTCGTTGCCGGAGACGATCCGCACCGATCGACAGCGCGTCGATCAGATCCTGACCAACTTGCTCGGCAACGCGATCAAGTTCACCGAGCGCGGCACCGTCGCGCTGCGCGTGGGCCGGCCGGCGCCCGACGCGCGCTTCACCCGCCCGGAGCTGACGGCGGAACGAACCGTGGCGCTGGTGGTCAGCGACACGGGGATCGGGATCGCGCGCCAGGAGCAGGAGCGCGTGTTCGCGGCGTTCCAGCAGATCGACGCGCGCACCGATCGGCGCTACGGCGGCACCGGCCTCGGCCTGTCGATCGCGCGCGAGCTGGCGCTGCTGCTGGGCGGCGAGCTGCAGCTGGAGAGCGCGCCCGGCCACGGCAGCACCTTCACCCTCTATCTGCCCGAGCAGGGGCCTGGGTCGCTGGTGTCCGAGGACGTTGCCGGCTCGCCCGCGCCGGGTCCGTTCGGCGCCCTTCCCGAACCGCCCGCGGGCGGCGGCGCGGCGCGCGCGCGCGTCACCGACGATCGCGAGACGCTGAAGCCCGACCAGCCGCACCTGCTGATCATCGAGGACGATCCGATCTTCGCCTCGCAGCTGGCGGAGATCATTCACGCGCGGCGCTTCAAGGTGTTGATCGCGGCCGAGGGGCGCGAAGGCGTCCAGCTGGCGAAGGCGCACCGGCCGCAAGGCATCATCCTGGACGTGCGCCTGCCCGACATCGACGGCTGGGCCGTGATGGAGCGCCTGGGATTCGAGCCCGAGACCCGTCGCATCCCGGTGCACTTCGTGTCGTCGCTCGACGCGCCCGAGCGAGGCCTGGCGATGGGCGCGGTCGGGTATCTCGCCAAGCCGGCGACGCGCGAGGAGCTGGTCGCGGTCGTGGAGACACTGGCGCCGCAGACCATCGAGCGCGCGCGCCGCATCCTGGTCGTCGAGGACGACGCGGTCCGCGGCGAGACGCTGGTCGAGCGCCTCGAGGGCGAGGGGCTGCAAGTGCGCTACGTGCAGAGCGGCAGCGCGGCGCTGGAGGCGCTGGAGCGCGACAAGTTCAGCTGCATCGTGCTCGATCTCGGGCTGCCCGACATGGATGGCCTCGGCCTCCTCGAACGCCTGCGCTCGCGCACCGACATCGAGACGCCGCCCGTGGTCGTCCACACGGGCCGCGCACTCACCAAAGAAGAGACGCGCCGTCTGGAGGCGTACGCCGAGGCGGTGGTGCTGAAGGAGGGGCGGTCGACGGAACGCTTGCTCGAGGAGATTCGCATGTTCATCCAGCACGTGAAGGCGCGGCTGCCGTCGAGCCGCACGTTCACGCCGCTGGTGCCGGCGGTCGACGTACATCTGGAGAAGCGGCGCATCCTCCTGGTCGACGACGACATGCGCACGGTCTACGCGCTGTCCGCGCTGTTGCGCGCCAAGGGGGCCGAAGTGCTGACCGCCGACACCGGGCGCGCGGCGCTGGAGATGCTGGGCGAGCACCCCGACACCGAAGGGGTGCTCATGGACGTGATGATGCCGGAGATGGACGGCTACGAGGCGATGCGGCGGATCCGCCAGGACGCGCGCTTCGAGCGGCTGCCGGTGATCGCTCTCACCGCGAAGGCGATGAAGGGTGAGCGCGAGAAGTGCATCGAGGCGGGCGCGAGCGACTACCTGAGCAAGCCGATCGACGCCGATCAGCTGCTGACCATGCTGCAGGCGTGGCTGGAGGAGAGCCAACCGGATGCAGCTCGAGCCCGAGGTTGAAGAGATCGAGATTCGCCTGGTGCTGGAGGCCATCCACGCGCGCTACGGCTACGACCTGCGCGACTACGCGCCGCCGTCGATGCGCCGCCGCGTGCTGGCGGCGCTCGCGCGCAGCGAGGCCGAGAATCTCGGCGACCTGCAACATCGGCTGCTCGCCGATCCCGCGCTGTTCGCGCTGGTGCTCGACCACCTGATGGTGCAGGTGAGCGAGATGTTCCGCGATCCCAGCTTCTTCCTCGCGTTCCGCCGCGAGATCGTGCCGCTGCTGCGCACCTATCCGCAGATCAAGATCTGGCACGCCGGCTGCGCGTCGGGCGAGGAGGTGTACGCGACGGCGATCTTGCTCACCGAGGAGGGGCTCTACGATCGCACGCAGCTCTACGCCACCGACCTCAGCCCGCAGGCGCTCGAGCGGGCCCGCGAAGGGGTCTACGCCGCCGAGCTCGCGCGCCGCTTCGCGGACAGCCATCGCGCGGCTGGCGGGACCAGCTCGTTCGACAGCTACATGTCGTCGGCCTACGACCGGATCGCGATCCACGAATCGTTGCGGCGGAACATCGTCTTTTTCCAGCACAACCTGGTCTCGGATCAGCCACCGGGCGAGATGCAGGTGGTCTTCTGCCGCAACGTGCTCATCTACTTCGGCGCCGACCTGCGCCGGCGCGTCGTCGCCAAGCTGGCGAGCGGCCTGTGTCGCGGCGGTTTCCTTTGTCTCGGCAGCAGCGAACAGCTGCCGGGCACGATCGACGGCGTGGTGCTCCGCGAGCATGCGGCGCCGGAGCGGATCTTCCGCAAGGGATGACCCGCTCTCGGCGTGGAGCTTGGTTCAAAAGACCAGACTCAGCGCCCGGACGCCGTTCAGGTTCGCGCCGGCCGAGACGTAGCCGATGCCGCCCGCGCGGTGGAGCACGAAGTCGATCACCTGCTCGTCGGCGGTGACCTCGGGCGGCGGCAGGCTGCGGCCGGAGAAGATCATCTGCTGCCAGTAGGTCTTGACCGCCTCGACCGATCGACTGAGCACCTCGTGGCTCCATCGCCGCCGCACCGGCGACCGTTGGTCCAGATCGACCGGCTCGATGGCTTCGCCGTTGGGCCAGCGGGTGGTCTTCTTGAGAAAAGCCTGGGCGACGAAGCTGCGATCGACCTCTCGCACGAGGTTGCCCGGGTGCACGATCACGCGATACGCCCCCGCAGGTGATTGCGATTGCGCCAGCGCGCGCGGAGACGCGAGAGCGGCGGCGATCGCGAGCGCAGCCGCAGCGCCGGCAACGATGAGGGCGATCCGGGGTGACGGGAGGGGTGAGTGTTCGAGGCGCATGGCGTGGGGATCAAAAATAGGCGGTCGTCTTGATCAGAAAGAGGAACCATTGCCGGGCCAGCATCTCCAACGCCGTGCTGCCGTTGAGCCCTGCCTGGATATCGGTCGTGCCGTCGATGTAATGCCCCTCGAGCTTGAGCAGCCAGTAGGGATTGATGTCGAAGCGCAGCGTTGCGGCGAGGTCGTGCTGGTAGTTGTCGCGCGTCAGCAGTTTGTGCTCGTCGGTGAGCAATGACGAGTAATAGACCCCGGGCGAGAACCAGGGCGCGATCCGATACGACGCCATGCCGTAGAAGCGTTGGTTGGTGACGCTCGCCTGCGGCATGCCGGTGATGTCGACGTCGGCGTGCCAGTGGCCGAACTCGGCGGCCAGCAACAGATCGTGCGCAGCGTACTCGGCCGACGCCAGCCAGAGGCGGAAGGGGACGTCCTCCTCGATGGTCAGCGGCATCCCGCTCGGCAACGAGATCGTCAAGTTGGTGTCGAGGCGCAGCGCTTGGACATTGCCGCCCACCCGCAATCCGTCGAGCGGCGTCTCCCACAGCAAGCGAGCGCCCGCCAGATAGCGAGCCTCGTACTTGTTGAGCACCGCGCCAGGCCCCAGCACCGGTGGATCCGCGAACAGCGTCCCGCCGTAGATCCGGTACTCCAGCCCTCCGGCCTGGCCAAGAGCGAGATAGCCGTAGAGCTCGGCGCCGGTCTGCGCCAGCAAGATATTGCGATTGATGATCGGATAGACGGCTTGCGGCAGCAGGATCGGGACGCGCGCCGAATCGATGTCGTTGACCTCGTTGTAGAGGCCGAACGGAATCTTGGTTCGGCCTGCGCGCAATCCGAGCCAATCGGCAAAACGATAGTCCAGGTAGAACCAGTCCATGCGCGCACGAAAATCTCCGTCTTTGCCGAGCTGGCGCGCGAAGAGCTGGATGCCGGTGCGCAGGTTGTCGGTCAGCGATTGCGTGAAATTGACGCCGACCTCGGTGAACTCGAAGCTGCCGCGCGTGGAATCCTGAACCAGGTAGTTGTTCTTGGTAGTGCGTATGTAGCCCTGGCCGACGAAGGCGTGAATCTGAAGGGGCGGGAGGCTCAGCCAGGACGGAGCGGGCGGCGGCGGCGCGTCGGGTGCGGCCGGTGGCAGGGCCGACGGTGGTGGAACGGGAAGGCCCGCGGTCGGCTGCGCGGGTTCCGGGGCTGGTGAGGGCGCTACCGTCGGCGCGGGCGTTCCTGGGGCGCTTGCGGCGTCGGGCGACGCAGCCCCCGTGGCGGGGAGCTCAGGGGAGGGTGCCGTTGCCGCCGGCCCCGGGGGCGGGCTGGGCCCGGGCGCGTCGGCCTCGGCCGCCGCGACCGGCCAACCCGCGGCCAGCACCGCCAGCAGCCCGGCCCATCGCCCGACCAAAGGAAATCCTCGCCCTAGTACGCCCCCCCCAAGGCGTGCGTCGCTACGCCGCACGGCGACCATACTGCGCCGACCGTAATCCTTGTCAACAACGTTGACCGCCAGCACGCGGCCGGAACGACGTGGTTACAGCGTCGATACGAGCCGCAAATAACGGCGTTCAATGCTGATCGCCCTTTGCGGGTTGCGCACATTGGTGCAGAATTCCGTAGACCACACCCCCGCGCGGTCTTCTTTTTGGGCCCTTCTGGGCGCCCCGGCTTTTCGGCAACACTGGGAGGCTCCTATGCGTTCCTCGACTCCCTCTTGGCTTCTGCTTGGCTTGAGCTCCCTGGGTTTGATCGCAGGCGCTTGCGCGCGGGTCGCCCCGCTCGACGTCCAGACCGGCAGTGGTGGCGGCGGTGGATCGCAGCCGAACACCGACGGCGGATCGCGCATCGACCGCGGGCCGTCGAACATCCCCATGCAGTGTGGCGATGGCGTCCGCACGCAGGACGAGGCCTGCGACGACGGCAACACCGTCTCGGGCGACGGCTGCTCGTCGGATTGCCGCACCGTCGATCCCGGGTACTCCTGCAATCCTGTCGGTAAGCCCTGTCACCGCATCGCGCGCTGTGGCGACGGCGTCGTCGTGCTGCCCGAGCTCTGCGACGACGGCAACACCACGGCGGGCGACGGCTGCTCCGCCACCTGCAAGGTGGAGATCGGCTTCAAATGCAGCGGCAATCCCAGCGTCTGCACGCCCACCAAATGCGGCGACAAGATCGTCGAGGGCGCGGAGAGCTGTGACGACGGCAACACCGTCCCCTACGACGGCTGCTCCGCCGACTGCCAGAGCGAGCCCAACTGCACCAGCGCCAGCGGGGCCTGCGCCTCGCGCTGCGGTGACGGCATCGTCGTCAACGAGGCCTGCGACGACGGCAACAACATCGACGGCGATGGCTGCTCGTCGACCTGTCAGATCGAGCCCGGCTTCATGTGCAACCAGCCCCCGCTGGGCGATCGGATGCAAGTGCCGGTCGTCTACCGGGACTTTCGCTATCACAACCCGACCGATTTCGAGCCGAGCGCGCTGGGAAAGAGCACCGCGACGACCGGGTTGGTGCAGACCACCCTCGACGCCGACGGAAAACCGGTCTTCAGCGGAATGACGGGCGCGTACATCGCCAGCACGCAGTCGTTCGCGGAGTGGTATCGCGACACGCCCGGCGTCAACCACACGACGACGGGCAAGCTGACGTTGTGGAACAACGGCAACGGCGCCTACGTCAACCGCTGGGGGCCGAACGGAGAGCAGTGGCCGCTGACGACCATGGCGTACTTCTGCGGCAGCGTGGCGGACGCGGTGCTCGACGCCACCGGCGCGCCGATCCCCTGCACGTTCAAGTTCGGCACGACCGACTGCGACAGCAATGCGGCGATGGGGTACACGCGGCTCCAGTGCATCACCGCCGCGAACGGCGGCTATTCGGCGATCTTCCAGACCGCGCTGCTCGACGGCACCCCGCTCTTCTTCCCGGTCGACGGCGATACGTTCACGCCCGCGACGGAACGGCAGTCGGCGACGGTGGGACCGCCGTACTCGGCGAACTTCGCCGCGGAGACCGGCATGCCGCTCCACAACTTCAGCTTCACCAGCGAGGTTCGCTACTGGTTCCAGTACGACGCCACCAAGACCTACGTACTGGATTTCACCGGCGACGACGACGTCTGGTTGTTCATCAACAGGAAGCTCGCGGTCGACATCGGCGGCATTCACTCGCCCGCTCAGAACTCGGTGACGATCACGCCGGCGATGGGCGCGAGCACGTTCGGCCTGGCCGACAAGCAGGTCTACGAGGTCGCGGTCTTCCAGGCCGAGCGCCAGACCGACGGCTCGTCGTACCGCCTGACGCTCAGCGGATTCAGCGCCGCGCCCAGCGAGTGCCTGCCGATCTGCGGCGACGGCATCCTGGGCATCGGCGAGGAGTGCGACGACGGCGTCAATGCCGGCGGCTACGGCCAGTGCGGCCCGAACTGCAAGCTCGGCGAGTATTGCGGCGACGGCATCGTCCAGCCGCAATACGAGGATTGCGACGACGGCGTCAATGACGGCAACCCGTGCCCGTCGGGTTGCCGCAACCTGATCATTCCGTAGCCCTGCTCAGTTGCAGGTGCCCGAGCAGGGCACGAACGTTCCCGCCGACGCGCTGACCGTTGCCGACGCAGCCGTCAGCCCGGCGGCCGAAGCGTTGATCGTGATCGTGCCGGCGCCGCTGGCCTGGATCAGCGCGAAGCACAGGCCCTGGAACGCCATGCGCTGGGTGCCGCGGAACGACTCGGCGTTGACGCTGCCGCTGTCGACCGCGACGATCGTGCCCGGGCCGGTCACGCTGAAGGTCACCGGGTTGGCCGCCGTGGTGACGACGCGGCCGGTGGCGTCGGTGATCGCTGCCTTGACGTACACGATGTCGTTGGGGTCGGTCAGCAACGACGTGTGATCGGGCGTGAGCACGATCTTGGTCGCGGTCGTTCCGGCGGCCGGCGGCGTCGTGGTCGTGGCCCACAGCGTCTGGAAGCTGTAGGCGATCGGTTTCATCGTCCCCATGCGGTCCATGATGCCGGTGCTCGAGCCGACGACCGGCCACAGGCCCGCCGCCTCGCCCAGGTAGTCGTGGCTGGTCCAGTAGAAATCGCCGGTCAGCGCCGGCGTGCTGGTCACCATGCCCCAGTTCGAGGTCGTGGTCGATACGTCCTCGGTGATCACGCCCGCGTGTTTGGGCGTGAGCGCGATGGCGGCCAGCACGTCGCTCACGTGGTAGTTCGCGCCGAAGACGTCCAGGATGCTCAGCATCGTCGGTCCGCTCGTCGGCGCGCCGGTCGCTCCCGGGTAGTAACCGTTGTCCAGGGGGCGGAACAACGCCTGGGTCACCGGCCGGGTCGGGTCGGTGGTGTGGCAAACGTTGACCAACGTGGTCGCGGTGGCCATCAAGCTGGTGAGCCCGTCGCGGATCTCGTTGCCAATGCTGTAGAGCACCACGCTCGGATGATTGCGGTCGCGTTTGAGGGTGTCAGTCAGATCGGTCGTTCCCCACATGTTGAAGCCCGCGCCACCGTAGTCGGCGCCGATCTTGTGGATCGTCCAGGCGTCGAAGAACTCTTCGAGGACGACGATGCCCATGCGATCGCACAGGTCCAGGACCTCGGGCGCGTAGGGGTTGTGCGACGTGCGGAGCGCGTTGACGCCGATCGCCTTCAGCTGCGCGAGGCGCCGCTGCCAGGCGCGAATCGGCACCGCGCTGCCGAGGCCGCTGATCTCGTGGTGCATGCCCATGCCCTTGAACTTCATCGACACGCCGTTCAGGGTGAAACCGTTGTTGGGATCGAAGTTGATCGTGCGGATGCCGAACGTGGTGACCTCGTCGTCCTGGGTGGCACCGCCGGCGATCACGCTGGTCAGCAGCTGGTACAGGTTCGGGGTGGTCGTGCTCCAGAGCTTGGGATTGCCGACCGGGATGTCGATCGCGAAGTTGCCCGACCCGCCGGCCGCGATGCTCTGCGACAGGGTCGCGATGGGCGCGAGCCGAGCGCCCGTCGGATCGCTGACGTTGGCCTGCAGCGAAACGCTCTGCGCGGTCGTCCCCTGGTTGACCACCGTGGTGGTCACGTGGACCGTCGCCGACGTGGACGTCACCGTCGGTGTGGTGACGAAAGTGGCCCACTGCCCGATGTGCAGTGGGTTGGTGACGATCAGGCGCACGTGGCGATAGATGCCCGCGCCCGCGTACCAGCGCGACGCCGGCTGGCCCGAATTGTCGGCGCGCACGGCGATCACGTTCTGCGTGGTGCCGAAGGTCGCCTGCGCGGTGATCTCGTAGCGGAAGCTGACGTATCCGTAGGGCCGATTGCCCAGGTGCGTTCCGTTGATGTAGACGTCGCTGTTTGCCATCACGCCGTCGAACTCGACGAAGATGCGCTGCCCCTGCATGCTCGCGGGCAGCGTGAAGTGCTTGCGGTACCAGCCGATGCCCGCCGGCAGGTAGCCGCCGTTGCCGAGCGTCGTCGCGTTCTGATCGAACGCGCCCTCGATGCTCCAGTCGTGGGGAACGTTGAGCGAACGCCAGCTGGTGTCAGCGAAGGTGGTTTGCGAGGCACCGGCGGGATCGCCGAGGCTGAACAGCCAGCTGCTATCGAACGACGTCACGCTGCGCACGGACGCCGTCACGCCGCCCGCACCTCCGGCGCCCCCGTTCCCGCCGGTGGTTCCAGCGGTGCCGGTGGTCCCGGCGGTGCCGGTTGTGCCGGCGGTGCCGGTTGTGCCGGCGGTACCGGTCACGCCCGCGGTACCGGTCGTGCCTCCGAGATCGCCGGCCCCGGCGGTTCCTGTCATGCCGCCCGCGCTGCCGGTGCTGTTGCCACCGGCGCCGGTGACCGACCCGCCGCCGGAGCCGGTGGAGCCACCGCCACCCGTCGTCGTGGATGGCGGCGATGAGCTGCAGCCGACCACCGCCGCCACCGCCAAGGACGTCATGCAGAGCAACGCCTGACGTAGCCGCGAACGGCCGCGCGACGGATTCAGTCCCATCGACAGGTGCAGGATCATGGGGGCGCTCCTTTTCGTTACGTTGGGTCGGGTCGGATCGGCGTAGCCCGGTGGCTACGCCTCGTGAACGGCGGGGGAGTCAGCGACTGACTACTGCGGCGGCCATTCGTTGACGCTGGCGCACTGATAGAAGCCGCCGATGCAGGCGCAGTAGCCCATCTTCTGGTTGTTGCTGCCGTCGAGGTACGTGTTCACCGTCGCCGAGCCGCAAACGTTGCCGCACACCTCGCTGTTGGGCAGCGCGCAGGCCGTCGTCCCGGACTTGATCAGCGCCGCGCCGCCATCGGCGCCACCACCGTCGGCGCCACCATCGCTGCCGCCCACCGAGCACAGCGGGACCGGCGAGGGGAGATGGAAGCAGCTCAAGTCGATGTCGGTCGGATACATGCAAGCGCCGTTGGTGCTCGGGCAGGACCACATGCCGCCGTCCGCCATCGGACCGCTGCAGGTGCAACCCTTGAGCGCGCGCTCGCTCGTCGTGATCGCCGTGATGTTGAGCCCACAGTTCTTCGCGCAGCTGGGGTTGCTGTCACAGGGGGTCTTGTCGCCGGGCGCCGGGTTGGCGCACATCGGCAGCGTCGTGCCCGCATCGACGGCGCTGCCGCCGGCGCCGGTCGCGCCGCCGCTGCCCGTCTTGCCGCCGGTGCCGGTCGCACCGCCAGTCGCGGTCACGCCGCCGGTGCCGGTCGCACCGCCGGTGCCGCTCGACGAATTCGAGCTGCTGCATCCAAACCCGATGAACCCGAGGGCGATCACCACCCCGAAACCAGTTGCTGCCGCGAACGTGGGACGTGTCATCTCAAATCTCCTGTAGTCGAGCGTGGCAAACCCTTGTGCCACGTATCTAAGGGGAGAAACTGCACCAGGAGGTGCATCTTCAGAAGGAGTTTTTGGCTCAATTAAATGCGTTTCTCGGTCGTGCGGCCGCGCGGCCCGCGACGGGGAGGCGCGAATCGCCGCCGGAAACACGGAATCCGGCTCGCGCCACCGGTCATCACGGCGCGTCGCTGCTGGCCGCGCGTCGTGGCCGTTCGCCGGCGAGCATGGCCCTGAGCCAGCGGCTCAGCCGGTCGCGGTAGCCCGACCCCCAGCCGCGGTTGATGTGGCGGATCACGCCCTGTTCGTCGACCAGGAACGTCGTTGGAAACCGCTGCTGCCCCCAGCGGCGCGCCATCGCCCCCGTCGGGTCGAGCAGCACGCGCGCGCCACTGGGCAGCGGCGCGTCGGCCGGGGCGGAGTCGACGAAGCGCCGCACGCGCGCCGGGTCCTCCTCGACGTCGACGAGCAGGATCTGCACGCGCGGGCCCAGCTCGCCGCGAAGCGACGCCAGGTCCGCGAGCGCGCGGTGGCAGGGGCGGCACCAGGTCGCGAAAAAATCGACAACAATGATCTGACCGGCCGCCGTCCGGCCGGGCTGCGCGCCGGTCGGGCTGCCGGGCTTGGCGCCGTCGGGCAACGCCGCGCCCTCCAGCGTCTCCGCGGTGATCGGCGGGGCGACGTCCCCGATGACCGGTGCGCGCGCGTCATCCGCGGCGGCGGCGCCAGCGATCGTGATCGCGGCTACGGTCAGGCAGAGGCCGGCGCAGCGCCGGAGGGGTGGGCGGACGGCAAGCACCCGGTGATGGTATCAAAACACGTGAACGTCGCCGGCTCCGGTGCGGCTCGGGTCCAGGATGTCGAGCGCGTTGCCGTAGCCGAGCCAGCCCGCGCCGCCGCCCAGCGGCGCCAGCGTCGAGACCTGTCCCATGCCCCAGCAGCGCACGCCGCCCGCGCCGGTGAGCGCGCAGCTGTGCCAGTGCGCGGTGGCGATCGCCGTCGCGGGCGGACCGACGGTCACGTACGGCGTCGCGCCGTCGACGCGCGCGGTGTCGCCGATGTTGGTGAGCGCCCCGTCGACGAGCATGCGGCCCCAGCAGGTGACGAAGCCGGCGTCGAGCGCGCAGGTGTGCAGGCCGCCCGCGTGAATCTCCGTGGCCGCGCCAAACAACGTCAGCGGCGGTGGCGCCGCGGCGGGCGGGGCGCTGCCGCCGTAGCTCTGCGTGCTTCCGTAGCCGAGCTGCCCGTAGCTGTCGTCGCCCCAGCAGCGCACGGTACGATCGGGCGCGAGCACGGCGCACGTGTGCAGGCCGCCCGCGCTGATGTCCAGCGCGGGCGCGCCGAGATCGACGTCACCCGCCGCCGACGGAGGCAGCGCGGCCGGCTGGGTGGTTCCGTAGCCGAGCTGGCCGCTCGAGCTCGCGCCCCAGCACCGGATCGCACCGCTCGCGAGGCGCGCGCAGGTGTGGTCGTAGCCGGCGGCCAGCTGCACGACGGTGCCGCCGACGTCGACGTCGCCGGCCGACGCGGGCGTCTCGTCATCGCCGATCACCGCCGGCGTCGCGTAGCCGCACTGGCCAGCGGTGTTGTTGCCCCAGCAGCGCACGCGCCCGCCGTCGAGCAACGCGCAGCTGTGCTCGCGGCCGAGCGCCAGCGCGGTCACCGTGTCGCCGCTGTCCCCGATGGCGACGGGCGCGCCATTCGCGGGCGCGCGATCGCCGACGTTGTCGAGGTTGCCGTAGCCGAGGTCGCCGTTGATTCCCAGGCCCCAGCAGGTGACCGCGCCGGTCGCGAGCCATGCGCAGGTGTGGTGCCCGCCGGCCGCCAGCTGCAATGCCGGCGCGCCGAGCGGCACGTCGCCCGCGACGATCGGCAGCTCGTCGTCGCCGATCGTCGTGGTGTTGCCGTAGCCGAGCTCGCCGTTGCTCGACGTGCCCCAGCAGCGCACGCGCCCGTCGTCGGTGCGCGCGCAGGTGTGGACGGTTCCGGTCACCACTTGCACGACGCGCGGCGCGGCCGCGTCGGCGGTGTCGGCCGCGTCTGCGGTGTCGCCGTGGCCGGCGTCGCCGTCGGAGGTGTCGCCGTCGCCAGCGCCGGCATCGCGGGTATCGCTGGCATCTTTGGCCTCGCTGGCGCTCCCCTCCCTGCCCGCGTCCGACGGCAGCGTGCCCAGGAGCCGCTGACCGCAAGACGGCAACGCGCACACCGCCAGCAGCACCGCGAGCGCGGACGATTCGATCGACGACGAAGATGAAACGAGACGTCGCATCTGCTTGCGTTCGCGACACTGCGCACGTCGCGATTCCTCGGCGAGCATGCTCCCTTTGGAGCGCGCGGGCGCGCCAACCTTCGCTCGCCGTCGTCCTCCCGAAGCACCGGTGGAGCGCGATCTCGATATAGTCGACCGCCAATGAACGGCCCGGCGGCGCTGTTTCCGTGGTTCCTGCTTCTCGCCGGTGGCCTCCGGGTCGAGACCGCGACGCCCGACGCCCTTTGTCCCGATCCCGCACAGGTGCGTGCCGCGGTCCGCGACCGACTGGGCGAGCTCGAAGGCACCGGCGAATGGGTGGTCTCTTACGGCGTGGTTCACCACCCCGAGGAGCCGAGCGGGGACGCGTTGCGGTTGGAGCTGCGCGATCCCCGCCAGCGCCCGCGCCTGCGGCGCGAGCTGCCACGACACGGCGAGAGCTGCGCGGCCATCGCGCAGGCGATCGCGATCGTCGTCGACAATTTTTTCCGCCGTCCCGGCGGTGCCGAAGAGGACGACGAGGTCTCGCTGGCCGCGCGCGACGTGAGCCAGGGTCCGCTCGCAAGGCGCGCGCCCGAGGTGGCCGCGACGACGGCCGGCGCTCCTGCGCCGCAGGTGACCGCCGGTCTGCTGCTCGGCTGGGCCGCGGCGGCCGATCACGCGGGCGCCGCAGTCTCGATCGGCGCCCGCGTCGCCGTGCTCGCCAGCTGGACGGCCGGTCTCGACGCCTCCTGGCTGGTGGCGCCGGCTCGCCAGGCTCTCGATGCCGCGACGACCGTGACCGAGCGCTCGGCGATCGCGCGCGCCTCCCTGGCCCGGGTCTGGTGGCCGGCGGCCGGGGCGGATGTCTGGCTCGGCCCCGAGCTGATAGCGACGATCGATCGCGCGCAGGCGCCGGGGCTCGCCGGCGCTGCGGTGCAGTGGCGCGGCGGGTGCGGCGCCGGCGTGCACGCTGGCGCCGCCTGGTGGTTCGGGCCGACCGTGGCGCTCTGGCTGGCCCTGTCCGTCGATGCAACCCCCGCACGCCTGGCCGGCGACTTCGTGGTGCGCGGTGACTCGGGTCCCGTGCTGCCGCCGCCCGCGGCGCGCGCGGCCGCCAGCCTTGGCGTCCTTTTCGCGATTTTTCGGTGAAGGTCTTGGACGGCGAGGACTCCAACCCAGATCGGATGGCCTCGCTCGCCGCGTCTCGCCCCGCGCCGCCCGCCGCCGAGCGGGCGTCGCGCCTGCCCGACCGCGAGCTGATCGCGGCCTGCGTCGGCGGCGACGGCGAGGCCGCGCGCGAGCTGCACGTTCGATATCACGGCATCGCGTCGGCGTTCCTGCGCAAGCTCGGCACGCGACCGGGCGAGGTCGAGGATGCCTGCCAGGAGGTGTTCTTGCGCTTCTTCCGCTACCTGCCGTCGTTTCGCGGCGAGGCGGAGCTGAAAACCTGGCTCTACCGCCTGTGCATCACCGAAGCGCGCCGCGCGCGCCGCCGGGGACGCATCGGCCGCGTGCTCGAGGTGTTGCTGGTTCAGCGCCGCTCCGACGAGAGCCACCAGGTGCCGGCCGCCGCGCGTAGCGACGCGACGCTGGCGCGTGTGTGCGGCGCCGCGCTCGATCAGATGAGCGAGGGATTGCGCCTGGTCTTCGTGCTGTACGAGATGGAGGGCCTGGCGGGCAAGCAGATCGCCGAGATCGCCGGCTGTCCCGAGGCGACGGTCTGGCGCCGCCTGCACGACGCGCGCCGTCTGTTTCGCGCGGCGGTCGACGCCGACGGCGCCGGCAGCGGGCGCGCGCCTGCGACGGCGCGCGCGTCGTTGCCAGAGAAAACGAGGACCGAGACGTGAGCCGGCGCGAGAAAACGCGCTTCACCGCCGCGGCCGCCGGCCCGCTGCTCGTGTCGCCCCCGCGGCTGCTCGAGGCGAACGATGCGATCGCGGATTTCCCGGCAGCCGCGCTGGCGGCGGCGAATCGCCACTGGCGAACCGATGCGTCCGAGGAAGCGCGCGCGTGGTACGCGTTGCAGCGCCGTCGCGCGCCCGCGGCCCGGCGACGCGGTTGGCGAACGGGCGGCTTCGCGCTCGCGGCGGCGGCTTTGGCGGTGATCGTCGTGCTGGCGCTTCGCCGCGGGCCGTGGCCGAACGAGGTCGCGCGCCGCGCGCTACCCGCTCCCGCGGCCGCCCCGTCGCTTTCGTCGCCGCCGATCGTCGCTCTCCGGCTGCCGCCGTCCGCCGGTGGCGGAGGCGACATCACGACTCGGGACGCGCCGGCGTCCGAGCGTCCGAGCGAGACCGGTGGCGTGGGCCGACGCATCCCGCTCCGCGGCGAGGTGATCGCCGCCAATGGCGTCCGCGCGCGGCTGGCGCGCCAGGGGATCGCGACGCTGCTGCCGGAGAGCGCGGGAACGGCGGCCATCGCGCTCGAGCGCGGACGTCTGGAGATCGACGCCGAGAGCGGGCCGCCCACGCCACCGCACGAGTCGTCGTCGGGATCGGCGCCGGCGGACGGGGCGATGTTCGCGGTCCGCGCGGCGTCGCTGCGCATTCTCGGCGAAAGAGGACGGTTCCGCGTCGACACCGATGGCGCGCGCGTCGGCGTCTCCGTGCAGAGCGGGGAAGTGCGCATCTACTCGTCGAGGCGGCTGGTCGCGCGCGTGATCGCCGGCCAGCACTGGAGCTTTGCCCCGCGCCTCGCTGCGACGAACGCCCGTGCGCCCGGATTGGAGCCCGACCGAGGCGTCGCGCCGGCGCCGGCCTCGGCCGCGCCCGACCGAGACTGCCTGCGCCATGCGCGTGACGGCGCCACCGATCGCGCCATCGCCTGTTTTCAAGAGCAGTCAGGCTCGACCGGGCTCTCCGCCGAGGTCGCGTTGCTGGAGATCGCGCGCCTGCGCCGCGACGTCAGCGGCGATCTCGGCGGCGCCGAGCGCGCGCTCGACGAATACCGGCGGCGATTTCCCCGTGGCACGCTGTCGACCGAGGCTGGCATCGCGCGCGTCGAGCTCCTGCTGCGGCTCGGCCGGCCCGATGATGCGCTCGTCGAGGCACGCGCGTTGCCAGAGGGAGAAGGCGATTTCTGGCGCGCGGTCTGCCTGGCCAAGCTCGGTCGGCGCGACGAGGCGCGCGGCGCCTTCGACGGCTACCTCGCGCGCCCCGACGCCGCCCGCCGCCGCGAGGCCCAGCGCCGCCGCGCCGAGCTCGCGCGGTAGGCTCACAGGCTACGTGTTTGCCGATGTTGGTGGGGAGCCAAGCTCATCGAGGCGCTCGGCCGCTGATTGCGCTCTCGGCGGCGGTGTCGATCGCGATTCTGATCATTGCTTCGTTGGTCGCAGCGCGGTGAAACAGATTTGCCGCGCACTTGACAGGCCGGCTGGCGCCGCGTAATTGGGTGATTGGTCGAAAATGTTTGGCCGTGCCAGCAATCACAGAGCATTGCGCTTTCTGAGCAGAGGAATCGGCCCGCGTCTCTTTGCCGCGGCGCTGATCGCCGCGGTCGGATTCGCGCAATTCTCCGCCTCGTGGCACGAGGCCAGCGTGCGCCACGTACGCTGTGCGGAGCACGGCGAAATGACCCACGTCGCCGCGCTGGCGGATTACGACGTCTCGGCCGCGCGAGCTCCCGTCGCGAACGACGCGCTCGCCGGGTCCGAGGCCTCGGCTCCGGCCGGGCACGACCATTGCGGAGTGGTGTTTTCGTTCCGAACGAGTGCGCAATCTCGCGTATTGAGATTGGCAGTGCGGTTCTCGCCGCCGCCCGCAATTCTGCGGCGTGCCGGCGCTCCAGCACCCCGCCCTGGGCGCTCGTTCGTCCTCGCCAGCGCTCCCAAGACTTCCCCGCCAACGGTTTGATCCGCGCCGCTTGGGCCGCGCCGTCGGCCTCTCTGAGCGTTCGCCGATCGTTGCGGTTGGCTCCACCGTCGGGCTGTTAACCGGCGTGCCGGCCGACCGACACGATCGGCAAGCCCGCCAGCGGCGCTGACGGCGGGCGCGATCTCCGGGGCTCGAGCCTCGATTGGCGCCTTCCGCCGAGGCTCGTGATCCCGACGCGCATGGGCCGTTCGCGCCTTCGCGCCGTCTGATGCCGCCATCGCGCGTTTCTTCGTCCTCGGTCTCTCAAGGAGGTTCGCTGTTGCCGTTGCATTGCCCATCTCATCGCCGCGCGCTCCTTGCTCGACACACCCGCTGGTCGCCGGTGGCGTTCGGTGTTGCGTTCCTGTTTGCCCTCGAGCCCATCGCTCGGGCTGAGGACGCGGCCTCCCCGGCGCTCGAGCCGCCGACCGTGCTTGAACAGCAGCAGCCGACGTACCCAGCGACCGGCAATCCCAACGGCGCGCGCGGAGACGTTGCCGTCAAGATCGAGATCGACCGGGATGGAAACGTGACCGGCGTGGCTCTCGCGCGCGGCGTGGCGCCAGCGCTCGATCGAGCCGCGCTCGAGGCGGCCAGCCACTGGCGATTTCGACCGGCGCTGCGCGCGGGCGTCGCGGTGCCGAGCCGGGTCCAGTTGCTGTTCCATTTCGAGCTTCCGGCGGTTTCCGCCCCGCCGCCAGCGGCCCCGGGACCAACCTCATCTGCCGCTCCGGCAGCGCCATCCCCGCCGGCGCCGCAACTCGCGCCGGTCGCCGAGCCCGCACCTGCGCCCGTCGTTCGCGCTCCCGCTGCCCTCGACGTCAGCGTGCTCGGCCGCCGGCCCCCCACGAGCCGAGGCGTATCCGACTTTCAACTGCGCGTCGATCAACTTGCCGAGGTGCCGCGCGCCAA
>CAZNCQ010000109.1:0-21113 GCA_964571275.1 uncultured Myxococcales bacterium | reverse complement strand
TCTACGTCTACGTCTACGTCTACGTCTACGTCTACGTCTACGTCTACGTTTACGTCTACGTGGGGATCTCTTTGGTACTCAAGGCCGTTCGCGTTGCCGCCAACGGGAAAAGAAATGACGCAATCGCGACAGATGAGGGCGGCGTTCAGCGGCTGGCATCGTCTCGTGCCCGTCCCACGGCGAGAGCGGCCCCGCGCCCGAGCCAGCGCGCACCGGCAGCGCGAGGCGCTGGCGCGCGAGCTCTAGCTGCACGTCGCGCACGAAGTCCACGATCTGCTCGCTGCGCAGCCGGTTTGACACCACGAACTCGTTCAGATCACGCGCCATGTCGGCGGCGCACTCGTAGCGCTGGCGCGGGTCACGCTCGAGCGCCTTCATCACGATCGCGTCGAGCTCGGTAGGCACGTCGAGGCGGCGCGCCGACGGGCGCGGGATCTCCATCTCCAGGACCTTGTGCAGCGTGCCCAGGTTGCTCTCGCCGGCAAAGAGATCCTGCAGTGTCAGCATCTCGTGCAGCACGACGCCGAGCGAGAAGATGTCGACGCGCCCGTCGATGGGATCGCCCCTCAGCGCCTCGGGCGCCAGGTACGCCGCCTTGCCTCGAATCGTGCCGTGCTCCGAGAACGCCGCCGTGGCGCTGTAGCGCGCGACGCCGAAGTCCAGCAGCTTGAGCGCGCCCGCCGAGGTCAGCACGATGTTCGACGGCGTGACGTCGCGGTGAACCACGCCCATCGGCTCGCCGTCGCTGCCCTGCAAGCGGTGCACGTAGTCGAGCGCGCGGCAGACTTCGTGCGCGAAGTGGGCGGCGATGACGACCGGCATCAAGCGCCCCATCGACCGCAGCGCCTGCATCGCGCGGAACAGCGACGGCCCATCGGCATACTCCAGCACCAGGAACAGCGTGCCGTCGGCCTCGCCGAAGTCGTACGCCTGTACGACGTTCGGGTGATTGAGCATGCCCAGGATCTTCGCCTCGGCCACGAACATGCGCACGAACGTCGGATCGGCGCTGCTCGCCGGAAGGATGCGCTTGATGACGACCGTGCGCTCGAAGCCGCCCGGCCCCGTCGACGTGGCCTTGTAGACCTCGGCCATTCCGCCGACGCCGAGCGGCTCGGTCAGCTGATAGCGTCCGACGCGCATCGGAAGCCCGAATGGGCTCAGATCGCGTCGCTCACGCAGGTTGGTCGCCAACAGTTTCTTCACGATGACCCGCCCTTCAGGCGCAGTGCTTCTTGACCTTGGCCAGGAGATCGTCGACCTCCACCGGTTTGGTCATGAACCCAACGACGTCCATGTCGCCGCTGGCGGCATCCATGTGAGCTCCGGCCGACATCAACAGGACCGGAATGCCGGCCAGGTCGACGCTCTGGCGCTGCTTGCGCCGAAAGTCCCAACCGTTCATCACCGGCATCATCAAGTCGAGCAGGATTATGTTGCACCGGGCCGAGTGGGTGGAGAGCACGCGCAGCGCCTCGGCGCCGTCGCCCGCCTGCAACACATCGTATTCGGCCCCCTCGAGCACCGCCGTCAGCAGACCGCGCGCATCGCGGTCGTCGTCGACGACCAGCACGGTCTTTCGGCGATGCCCCGCTACCCGCGAAGTTGCCCCGTCGATCATTATACCGCCATCCTAAATAGCAGGGATACCTGCCGAAATACGTCTGCACTGTAAGCCCGATTCCAGACATCGGAAGAGATCGCTCGCCGCGCGTCGCCGATTTTTCACTCTTGATTGAACGCGCCCGCAATGATGTTTCCGCGCACGGAAGGCGCGCGTTGCCGAAGGGCCTCGGTTCATCGCCGATGATTGGCGCGCCCACCTGAAGTGTTTCCCTTCGGTGACACTGGTTACCGAACGGAATCGCTTTCTCTCCCGCGGAACCAGCGGGCCGGCCTCGAAAGTGCGCATTCCCGGGCGATTCGACAGATGGCACATAGCTTGTATTTGTCGCGCGGCCAGGAGAGACCCCCACGATGGAGCCGCTCGCCACCGACCGTAACCAGACGCCGCTACCCGAACGCGGCCCGCGCCCCTTTCTGGCGCCCGACATGGTGCTCGACGGGACCTACCGCATCGTCAAGCGCCTGGGCGAAGGAGGAATGGGCGAGGTCTATCTGGCGGCGCATGAGAGACTCCCCGGCTTCTTCGCGGTGAAGGCGCTGCAAGCATCGTTCATCGGCCACGCCGAAGCCGTCTCGCGTTTCAGGCGCGAGGCCGAGATCCTGGCCGGCGTACGCCACCCCAACGTCGTGCAGGTCGTCGACTTCAACATCAGCGGCGACGGCGTTCCGTACCTGGTCATGGAATTCATCGACGGCCCCGACCTGGCGCGCGAGCTGGAGGAGGGCCGCGAGCTGTCCCCTGCCGACGCGATGTCGATCATCCGCCAGATCGCCAGCGCGCTCGACGCCGCACACGCAGCGGGCGTCGTGCACCGCGATCTCAAGCCAGCCAATGTCATCTTGATGCCGGCGGCCGGCCAGGCCCCCGTCGTCAAGGTGATCGACTTCGGCATCTCGATCTCCGACTGGTCGCCCCAGATCACCACCGAGAGCCGGGTGATGGGCACGCCCGAGTTCATGTCGCCCGAGCAGGCGCTGGGGCGGCGCGACGACATCGACGCGCGCAGCGATCAGTTCGCGCTGGCCGTCCTCGCGCACACCCTGCTGGCCAGGCGTGCGCCCTTCTCCGGCGACAGCCCCCTCGCGACGCTTTCCGCGATCGTCCACGGCGAGCCCGAGCCACTGGCCCCGTATGTCGCCTGGCCGGCCGCGGAGGTGGAGGCGGTGCTACACCAGGGTATGGCGCGCGCCCGTGAGGACCGCTTCCCGTCGGTGCTGGCGTTCGCGGGCGCGCTGGAGTCAGCGCTGGCCCGGGCCGGCGCGCTCATGGAACCGGCGCGCGCCTGCCCGTCGGCGTCGGTCGTCGCGCCGCCGTCGCAATCGGACCCCGAGCTGGCGCAGCTGGTTGCCGAGCGCCGCACACCGGGCAGCGGCGCGCACCGCGCCCCCGCGGCTGCCCTGGTCGACGCGACGACGTTGGCCGCGGCAAGCGCGCCGTCGCTCGACGCCGTGAGCGCGCCACCGCACGAGAAGACCGAGCCCGTACCGCGGCTACGGCGTTCACGGCCGGCGCGGATGTGGCTGTCGATCCTCGCGTTGCTGGTTGCCTGCGGCGCCGGCGCCGGCGCGCTACGCGCCGCGGCGCCCAGCGACTTCCAGCGCGGCGTGACCGTCACCGGCGACCTTCTTCGCACGAGCTGGGCCAGGACGGCGCCACTGGTCGACCGCGTGCCGCCGCTCCTGCACCAGGTGCGCGCTGCGCTGCCGTTCTGACCTGCGCCCAGACCGCACCCGCTGCACCTACCCTGGCGCGCTTCGCATCGCAGTTCACGATGGTTGGTGCACTGACGTTTCTTGTCAGGCGGCCTGACGAATTTCGTCTGTGCGAACGGTCGCGCTGGCGGCCCCGCGCCCCAAAGGCCCGGAACGGCGCGGCCGGCGAGACTGGTGATTGACGGCACAACCGATGCACTCGAGAGCGGGCAGGAGGATCGTTCAAATGTTCAAGTTCGCCCGCAAGCACCGTCAGTCCGGCTTCACGCTCGTCGAGCTGATGATTGTCGTCGCCATCATCGGAATTCTCGCCGCCGTCGCCATCCCCGCTTTCTCGAAGTACGTGAAGCGCTCGCGCACGGCCGAGGCGGCTGGACATCTGAACAAGATGTGGGCAGGGTCGGTCACCTACTTCGAGACCGATCACTCCGACGCCAACGGCAACCCGATCGCCAAGCAGTTCCCGGGCGTCGCGCCCGACGAGCTCAGCACCGAGTGCGGCTGCCAGGACGTGGGCAAGTGCCCCGGTGGCTCGGCCAAGTGGCAGGACCCGGTTTGGGTGGGCCTGCAGTTCTCGCTCCCGGACCCCCACCTCTATATGCCCCACTACACCAGCAAGGGCGTCTCCTCGGCCGCGACCTTCGTCGCTTCGGCCACCGGCGATCTCGACTGCAACAAGAAGGTCTCGAGCTTCGTCCGCAACGGCGCGGTCGACACCAACGGTGACGTGAGCGGCAGCCGCGCTCCGATCATCACCAACGAGCTCGAGTAGCGCTCGCTCCGCTTCACGTCGTTTCGCACTGCGCCCCGGTGGGCTTCGGCCTCCCGGGGCGTTTTCTTTTTGTGACACCGATTCGTTGCAGAAACGACGAACGAGCGCGCCCGCCATCACGCTACGGTTCGCGCGGCTCCTCGGATGACGACTGGGGCCGGAAAGAAGGTCCGCTCGATGGCTCAGCGCCACTCGTTCTGCACGCTCGCGGTGTCCCTGGCTCTGCTGGCCGCTTCGGCGATCGTGCCTGGTTGCACCAACCGCGCGGGCGGCGCGTCGCCCGCCACCGGTGACGTCCGTCAGACCGGAGCCGTCCGCCTCCAGGTCCCGAGCGGCGACCTGACGTTGTCGTCGATGGACTACAGCATCACCGGTCCGGGTGGCTATGCGCAGACCGGCGCCATCGATCTCAGCCACAGCACCACGGTCAGCGTGGTGGTCGCCAGCATCCCGGCGGGCGCGGGCTACAAGGTCTCGCTCACCGGCACCGCGTCCGACGGCAGCACCACCTGCGCGGGCAGCGCCGACTTCGCGATCACCGCGGGCACGACCAGCAGCGTCTCGGTGCACATCGCCTGCCAGCAACCGGCCCGCACCGGCGACGTCGCCATCACCGGCACAATCAACATCTGTCCGGTCATCGACGGGCTCAGCGCCAGCCCGGCCGAGGTCACCGTCGGCGGCGCGCTGATCTTGGGCGCATCGGTGCACGACACCGATGGCGCGCCCGCGCCGCTCGCCTACCGTTGGAGCGCCAGCGCCGGCACGCTCAGCGACGCGACGGCGGCCTCGCCCGCGTTCACCTGCTCGTCCATCGGCCCTTCGACCATCACGCTCACGCTCAGCGACGGCGATCCGTCACCGGGCTGCGCGGCCAGTGACAGCTTCACCGTCGACTGTTCGGCGGCGTTCCAGCTCGTCGCATCGCCCGCGGATCTGGCGCCGGGCCAGAGCGCGTCGCTGCGGCTGGTCGCCACCGACGGCGCCGCGCACAACGGCGCGACCTACAGCTGGACCGATGGGCTCGATACATTCCAGACCGGCCTCTTTGCGCCGAGCTGGATCAGCGCGACGAACACCGTCGCCTACACGCCGTCGTCCTGCAACGCGCTCGGCGGGGGCGATCACGCGCTGGCGATCGCCGCAACGATCTCCGACCCCGCGCTGGAGTCGGCAAGCTCGGCCACAGCGTGGCTCACCGTCCACTGCCCGCCGGCGTACTACACGACCAAGACGCCCTATCAGCCGTTCCAGGAGCCCGCCGCGGCCAGCGCGCCGCCGCCTGGGTTCTCGCCGGTCTTCACCGAGCTCGTCGCGCGCCACGGATCGCGCGGGCTCTCGAGCCTCAAGTACGACGCCGCCGCGCTGGCCATGTGGCAGCAAGCGGCGGCCGACGGCGCGCTCACGTCCCTGGGCGCTTCGCTGGGGCCGGATCTGCAGAAGATGATGCGCGGCAACGCGCTGCTCGGATACGGCGTCGCCGGCATCAGCACCCCGGGCTACGGCAACCTCACGCAGATCGGCATTCACGAACAGCAGCAACTGGCGGCGCGCCTGCTGCAGCGCCTGCCCGACTACTTCTCCGGACTGGCCGCCACCGCCGGAACGGCGGCACCGCGCCAGATCATCGTCGTGAGCTCCGGCGTCGATCGCGCCGTCGACAGCGCTGCGTTCTTCACCGGCTCGCTGGCCAGCAACGACCCGGCGATCGCGCCTCTGCTGACGCCGACGCCGGCGCTGACCGCCTACCCGGCCAACAAGCCGGCGCCGCAAGCGATCGGCACCAACCGATTCCTGCTCTACTTCCACAAGCTGGCGGCCAAGACCGATCTCGTCACCGATCCGACCGATCCTTACTTTCAGACCTATCAGGACAGCCTCGCGTATCAGGCCTTCGCCGCCGATCCCGACATGAATGCCAAGGTGGCTTCGGTGCTCGCCGACCCGTCGGTGACCGCCGCCGCGCGCGCGGTGCTGCTGACGCTGTTCACGCCCGACTTCGTCAACAAGCTCGACACCGGCGTCTACACGTTCGCGAACACCGGGACGTTCACGTTCACCAGCGACGACGGCCTGTTCACGACGACCCTCATCGGCGACGGCAAGACCACGGTCAAGAGCCTCGCCGACGCGGCGTCGATGCTCTACAACGTCTACGTCGTCGCGCCCGCGATGGTGAACGAGATCGGCGTCGACTTCACGAAGTACATCCCGCCGGCGCAGGCCGCCGTGCTGGCGTATCTGCAGGACGCGCAGGACTTCTACCAGATGGGGCCCAGCATCGCCGAGAGCAACCCGGTCACCTATCGCATGGCGCAGGCGCTGGAGAACGACTTCTTCACCGAGATCGACGCCATCGCGGGCGGCGACCTGTCGCACGGCGCGAAGCTGCGCTTCACCCACGCCGAGATCATCGTGCCGTTCGCGAATCTGCTCGGGCTCGATGGCGCGGCGACGGCGACACCCAAGGCGAGCACGTACACCTACGCCGACAACCCCTGGCGCGGCCAGGTGGTATCGTCGATGGCGACCAACCAGCAGTGGGACGTCTTCCGCGACGGTAGCGGTACGTTGCTGGTGCGCTTGCTCTACGACGAGAAGGAGATCGACTTCAAGCCGTCGTGCAACAGCGCGCGCTACCTGCCCGGCACGCACTTCTACGAGTATCACGCGCTGAAGGCCTGCTACGGGCGCTGACGCGCGCGCTTCTGCGGACCTCCTCACCCCGACCCCTCTCCTCCACGCGGACATGGAGGAGAGGGAGAAGGACGCTTGCGATTGCCCATCTCCTCGACCTCCGCCTGAGCGATTCTTCCCAATCCCATCTCCTCCACATCCGCGTGAGTGTTCTTCCCAATCCCATCCCCTCCACATCCGCGTGGTTGATGGTTCCGAATGCCCTCTCCTCCACGTCCGCGTGGAGGAGAGGGTTGGGTGAGGAGGTCCGGCAGTTCCAGTCCAACACATCCGCGACTCGGAGTTGGCTCACGCCTACCCCACGGCCGCGATCTTCGGCGCTTGCGGCGCGTGCCTGACGATCAGCTGCGCGAGCTCGCTCTTGCACGAACCGCAGCCGGTGCCGGCCTTGGTCGCGGTGCCCAGCGCCTCGACCGTCGTCGCGCCGCCCTCGATCGCCTCGCGCAGCTGCGCGCTGCCGATCTTGTGGCAGTTGCAGACCTGGCGCTCGCGTTCGGCGCCGCCCGCGAACGAGGCGCCGCTGCACAGCGCCTCGAGCGGATCGTCGGGCAAGAGATCGCCGCGATCGAAGATCTGCACCAGCGCGGGCGCCGCTTCGGTGTTGCCGACCAGGATCGCGCCGACTAGCATCCCGCCCCGCACCACGAGCTTGCGGTACGATCCGCGCCGCGTCTCGACGACCTGGATCACCTCGTCGCTGTCCAGCTCCGGATCGACCCGCCCCATCGACGCCACGTCGACGCCCGCGACCTTGAGCCGCGCGTAGACTTTCGACCCGCGATAACGCGCCTGCGGCCCCGCGCCGGTGAGCACGTCGGCCAGCACCGCCACTTGCTCCCACGCCGGCGCCACCAGCCCATAGGTGCGGCCGCCGTGCTCCGCGCACTCGCCGACGGCGTAGACGCCGGGCGCCTCGGTCGCGAGCGCATCATTGACGATGATGCCCTTGTTGATGGGCAGACCCGACGCGCGCGCGACCTCGACGCGAGGCCGCACACCGCACGCAAGCACGAGCATGTCGGCCGCCAGCGTCTTTTCGTCATCGAGCCGCACGCCGCCGACGGCGTCCTCGCCCAGCACGGCCTCGACAGTGCGCGCGGTGCGCACGAAGATCCCGCAGCGTTCGATCTCGCGCTCCAGCATCTCGCCGCCGAGCTCGTCGAGCTGCGCGTTCATCAGCGTCTTGCTCGCGTGGATGACCGTGACGTGCAGGCCGAGGTCGCTCAGCACCTTGGCGGCCTCCAGACCCAGCAACCCACCGCCCAGCACCACCGCGTTGTCGCCGGCGCGCGCGTAGGCGCGCATGCTCTGGCAGTCGCGCATGGTGCGATAGACGAAGACGCCGCGCTTCATCTCGCCGTGCCCGTCGCTCATGCCTTCGATCGGCGGCACCAGTGGCTGGCTGCCGGTCGCGATGACGGCGACGTCGTAGCGTTGACTCGCACCGTCGGCGAGCTCGACAGTCTTCGCCCCGGTGTCGAGCCGCTTGACCACCACGCCCTCGACCAGGCGCACGCCATTCGCCGCGTACCAGGCCGGCGTCTTGGTCACGATCGAATCTGGGCTCGCGCCCGCGAGCACCTTGCTCAGCAACACGCGGTTGTATGCGCCGCCCGGCTCTTCGCTGAAGACGGTGATCTCGTAGCGCGCCGATGCGTCGCGCTGCACGAGCTCGTCGACGAGGCGGCAGGCCGCCATGCCATTGCCGATGATCGCCAGGCGCCTCGAGCGGCCGGTCACGGCACATCCTCCACGACGGCCAGCGCCACGGCTTGCGCGCGCACGGCGCACACCTTGAACTCGGGCATGCGGCTCGTCGGATCCAGCGCCGGCTTCGTGAGGATGTTCGCGGCGACGCGACCACCCCAATGAAACGGCGCGAACAGCGTATCGGGTCGGATGTTCGCGCTCACCGTCACCGTGAACGTCACCTCGCCGCGCCGGCTCTCCACGCGCAACGCGCCGCCGTCGACGACGCCCAGCCGCGTCGCGAGCCGCGGATGCACCTCCACGCGCGGCTCGGGCCTGGCGTCGACCAGCGCCGCCACCTGGCGTGTCTGCGCGCCGGAGTTGTAGTGCTCCTTGTAGCGCCCGGTGGTGAAATAGTAGGGATACTGCGCGTCCGGCAGCTCCGCGGCCGGGCGGTGGCGCACCGGAACAAAGCGCGCCTTGCCGTCGGCGTGCGCGAAGCGCTCGAGGAACATGCGCGGCGTACCGGCGTGATCCTCGGCGGGACAGGGCCAGAAGACGCCCTGCTCGCGGCGGATGCGCTCGTAGGTGATGCCGCTATAGTCGGCCTTGGCGCCGGCGGTCGCACGGCGGAGCTCGTCGAAGATCGCCTCGCTGCCGGCATAACGAAAGCGCGCGCCCTCGCCCAGCCGCTCGGCGAGCGCGCAAATGATCTCGACGTCGGTCTTCACGCCGCGCGGGGCGGCGTGAACCTGCCGCCTCGAGATCACGCGCCCTTCGAGGTTGGTCATCGTCCCCTCCTCCTCCGCCCACTGCGCCACCGGGAGGATCACGTCCGCGGTCGCGCTGGTGTCGTTCTCGAACGCGTCGCACACCACGAGCAACTCCAGCGAAGCCAGCCGCCGCTCGATGTGGCGCGCGTTGGGCGATGCGACCGCGACGTTGGACCCGAACACCAGCAGCGCGCGAATGCCGCCCTCGGGGCCGAGCGCGTCGAGCAGCTCGTAGGCGCTCTTGCCCTTGCCGGGCAGCTGCGCGGCGTCGATGCCCCACACGCGCGCCAGCGCCTCGCGGTGCTCGGGGTCTTCGATCAGGCGGTAACCGGGCAACTGGTCCGCCTTCTGCCCCATCTCGCGGCCACCCTGTCCGTTGCCCTGGCCGGTGATGCAGCCGTAGCCACTGGCGGGCTGGCCGACCTTACCCAGCGCCAGCATCAAGTTGGTGAACGCCAGCACCGTGTCGACGCCCTTCGACTGCTGCTCGGGGCCGCGGCCCGACAGCAGCATGCTGCTCTCCGCCGCCAGCCAGCGCACCGTGCGCAGCTGCTGCTCGATCGAGATCCCGGTCTGCCGCTCGACGTGCGCCGGATGAACCTCGAGCACGGCGCGCCGCACCGCCTCGAACCCCTCCGTGCGCCGCGCGACGTAATCGGCGGCGACCAGCTTCTCTTCGATCGCGAGGTGCAGCAGGCCGTTCGCGAGCGCCAGGTCCGAGCCCGGCGTCAGCGCCAGATGCAGGTCGGCGACGCGCGCCGTCTCGGTGCGGCGCGGATCGACCACGATGAGCTTGCCGCCCGCGCGCTGCTCATGCACCCACTGCATGAGGGGCGGCATCGTGTCGCACGAGTTCGCGCCCCACAGCAGCAGGGTCTTCGTGCGCGCGATGTCGCTGACCGGGAACGGCAGGCCGCGATCGACGCCGAAGGCCTTGTTCTGGCCCGCCGCTGCCGACGACATGCAGTAACGCCCGTTGTAGTCGACGTGGGGCGAACGCAGCGCGACGCGCACGAACTTCCCCAGCAGGTAGGCCTTCTCGTTGGTCAGCGCGCCGCTACCGAACGCCGCCAGCGCCGCCGGGCCGTACGCATCCCGCAAGCGCACCAGCCTCTCGGCAACGAAGTCGAGCGCCGCGTCCCACGACGCGGGCGCCAGGCGCCCCGCACGCGTCCGCAAGAGCGGCGCCGTGAGACGTCCGGGATGATCCAGCAGATCGCCCGACGTGAATCCTTTTATGCACATCTGACCGCGGTTGACAGGAAACGCCGGATCCGGCCGGATATCGGCCCGCGGCGCCGGCATCGTCTCCACCGCCGACGTGGTCGTGACCTCCATACCGCACTGAAGCGCGCAGTAGGGGCAGTGCGTTCGGGTGGTGACGGCGTCGACGACCCGCAGAATCGGAAGCGCGAGAGGGTCGGGAAGCGTGAGCAATTCGGGAGGCGTGAGCAATTCGGGAGGCGTGAGCAATTCGGAACGTCCACTGTCCATCAGCGAAGGTGCCGACCGATCGATGCGGGTCGACGTTCTGTCATGGTGCCGGCTGGTTGTTTCGTGTGCATTTCGTCCCGGCGGTGCTTCGGTTAAAGTTATATTTCTCGACGAAGGGCGCGTCGCGACGCTCTCACGTCAGAAGTGCTAGCATCGCCGGCGTTGCTGACACCCGCGCACGTCCGCTCGAATCTGCTGGTCAAGCTCGGTGAATGGAGCGGGCAGACCCACGCGCTGCCGCTGGTGTTGTTTGCGCCAACGGCGCGCTGCAACTCGCGCTGCGTCTCGTGCGACTGGTGGCGCGCCGACGGCGCCGACGACCTGACGCTGGGCGAGATCCGGGCGCTCGCCGACGGGCTGCGCTTCTACGGCACGCGCACGATCGTGTTCACGGGCGGCGAGCCGCTGCTGCGCCCCGACGTGATGGACATCGCCGACCTGTTCCGCGAGCGCGGCTTCGCGTTAAATCTCCTGACCAGCGGCCTGGCGCTTGAGAAGCTGGCGCCCGCGATCGCCGCGCGCTTCGCCGACGTGACCGTGTCGCTCGACGGCCACACGCCCGAGCTCTACCGCGCGATCCGCGGCGTCAACGGCCTCGACGTGGTCAGCGCCGGCCTGCGCCGGTTGCGCGCGTGCGCGCCGTCGCTGGTGATCCGCGCGCGCACCACCGTGCACCGCCACAACTTCCGCTTCCTGCGCGAGATCACCGCCAAGGCGCTGGAGCTGGGGGTCGACCAGATCTCGTTCCTGCCCGCGGACGTGACGTCGGAGTCGTTCAATCGCGCGCGATCGCTGCCGCTCGCCCGCGCTTCCGGCGGCGAGCACGAGCCGCCCGCGTTGCTGCTCACCGCGGCCGACACCGAGGAGCTGGCGGCGATCGTCGAGTCGCTGATCGCGCTCCACGGGAACGATCTCGCGCAGGGCCGCGTCTTCCCCGGCCCGCAGCGCCTGCGCTATCTCGCCGCGTACTACCGCGCGCACCTCGGCCTCGGCCCGTTCCCGCCCGTCGAATGCAACGCCCCCTGGACCAGCGTCGTCATCGAGGCCAACGGCGCGCTGCGGCCGTGCTTCTTTCACGCGCCGGTCGGCAACCTGCGCGAGCGATCGCTCGACGAGCTCCTGAGCGCGGCCATGCCGGCCTTTCGCAAGCAGCTCGACGTCGCTGCCGACGCGACCTGCCAGCGCTGCGTCTGCATGCTGAAGACGAACCTGCGCGCGCAGCTCTGGTAACGACCGCCCGCGCGCTCAGCCGAGCGGGCCGGTCTTCCACTCCAGCGTCGGGCAGACCACGCCGGGCCAGCGCTCGGGGAACGTCGACCCGTGGTTGCCGCCGCCGGAGATCACGAACGTCAGGTGGTCCTGGCGCGGGACCGGTACGCGGATGCCGGGGATCTCGAAGCCGACGCCGACCATGTACAGGCGCCGGTTGAGCAAACCGCCGGGCACGACGCAGGTGGTGCGGTACCGGCCCGGCGCCTGCTCCGGATCGCGCGTGACGTGATCCGTCGACGCGAAGGCCTGCTCCCCCTCTTGCGTCGACACCTGCAGGACCGCGCGCACGCCGCGCAGGCGCGCGCGCACCTCGTAGTCGATCTCGACGTGGATCGCGTCGGCGGCGTCGAAGAACGCGCGCACCTGCCCGACCGAGTCGGTCAGGCGGATCGCGCACAGCGCGATCTCGGCCCTGGGGTCACCGTCGCCCTCGAAGACGATCAGCCCCTCGTTGTCGCCGACGCGCGCCGCGGTCCGGGTCAGGTAGTACGAGATCGCCTCGTCGGTGGGGCCGTCGAACGCGAGGTGGCCCGCGTCGAACACCAGCGCGCGCGTGCACAGCTGCCGGACCGCGCCCATGTTGTGGCTGACGAACAACACCGTACGGCCCTGCTTGGCGACGTCGCCCATCTTCCCCAGGCACTTGCGCTGAAACGCCGCGTCCCCGACGGCCAGCACCTCGTCGACGATCAGGATGTCCGGTTGCAGGTGCGCCGCCACGGCGAACGCCAGCCGCAAATACATGCCGCTCGAATATTTTTTCAGCGGCGTATCGAGGAAGGCCTCGGTCTCGGCGAAGCTGACGATCTCGTCGAAGCGCGCGGTGATGTCCGCGCGCTTCATGCCCAGGATCGCGCCGTTGAGGTAGATGTTCTCGCGGCCGGTGAGCTCGGGGTGAAAGCCGGTGCCAACCTCGAGCAGGCTGCCGACGGTACCCTCGATCTCGGCAATGCCTTCGGTCGGGTCGGTGATGCGCGAGAGGATCTTGAGCAGCGTCGACTTGCCGGCGCCGTTGTGGCCGATCATGCCGACCACGTCGCCGGCCGCGATCTCGAAGCCGACGTCCTTGAGCGCCCACAGCGGCGTCATATCGGCGGAGCGCCGGCGCACCAGGCTCTTGACCGCGCCGGTCAGCGTCTCGGCGAGCGTCTCGAACCGCTGGTAGGTGGCGCGACGGCCGATGCGGTACTGCTTGCCCAGGCCGGCGGCGGTGATGACGGACGCGGCGCTCACAGAGTATCGACCAGCGTCTTCTCGACGCGCCGGAAGTAGAACAGCGCGCCGACCAGCGCGACCAGGACCACGACGATCGACACCAGCAGGCCTGGCCCCAGCGCGGGACGGCCGAGCACGCACCAGCGAACCGCATCGACGATCCCCGACATCGGGTTCAGCCCCAGCAGCGTGCGCTTCCACGGCGAGTGCACCACGCTCGACGGATAGAGGACCGGCGTGCAGAACAGCCAGACCTGGATCATGAACGGCATCACGTGGCGCACGTCGCGGAACTGCACGATGAGCGCGCACAACCAGAAGCCGATCGCCAGCGCCGCCAGGAACGCGAGCGCCACCACCAGCGGCAGCGCGAGGATCTGCGGCCCGGGCCGCACGCCGTACCAGGCCATCATGGCCAGCAGCAGCACGAACCCGATCAGGAAGTCGACGAGCGAGGTGATCACCGACGAGATCGGCACGATCAGGCGCGGAAAGTAGACCTTGCTGATGAGGTGCTGGCCCGCGAGCAAGCTGTTGCCGGCGCTGGTCACCGAGTTCGCGAACAGGAACCAGGGCAGCATGCCCGCGTAGTAGAAGATCGGCGGCGCCGAACCGTCGGTGGGAATCTTGCCGAGGCGCGCGATGATCGTGAAGATGGCCATGGTGAACAGCGGCTGGATCACCGCCCAGGCGACGCCGAGGATCGTCTGCCGGTAGCGGATCTTGATGTCGCGCGCAGCAAGCACCCAGAGCAGATCGCGGTAGTTCCAGATCTCGCGCAGGTCGAGCGGCTGCCAGCCGGTTCGGGGACGGAGGGTCAGTCGGCGCGTCAACGGACCTCCGCCGCCATGCCGACGCGCTCCCAGCGGCGCGACGCGCTCGCGCGCTCGATCGCGTCCATGACCTCATGCCCGCGCACGCCGTCCTCGAAGTTGGGCGTGGGCGAGCGCCCATCGGCGATGCCCTTCATGAAATCGAGCACGGTGTGAACGAACGTGTGCTCGTAGCCGATGAGATGGCCGGGCGGCCACCACGCCGCGATGTAGGGGTGCTGCTTGTGCGTCGCCAGCACGGTGCGAAAGCCGCTCTGCGGCCCCTCCTCGACGTAGAGCGCGAGCTCGTTGAGCCGCTCCAGGTCGAAGACGAACGCGCCGCGATCGCCGCTGACCTCGATGCGCGCGTGGTTCTTGCGGCCCATGCCGAAGCGCGAGACCTCGAACGATCCGATCGCGCCGTTCTCGAAGCGCAGCAGCGCCAGCGCCGCATCGTCGACGTCGACCGGCTGCGCCGCCGACGCGCCGGCCGCCGTGCGCTGCGCGATGAACGTCTGCAGCGTGCCGCTGACCTCGGCGATCTCGCCGACGAGAAATCGCGCCAGATCGATCACATGCGACCCGAGATCGCCGAGCGCGCCCGAGCCGGCGCGCTCCTTGTCGTGACGCCAGGTGCGCGGCGCGCGCGGATCGATGCCGCGGTCGTGCAGGTAGACGGCGCGCAGATGAAAGATCCGCCCGATCGCGCTGTCACCGGACGCGGTGCCCTCACCCGTGACCAGTTGCCGCGCGAGCGCGATCGCCGGCACGCGCCGGTAGTTGTGGCAGAGCATGTGCACGACGCCGGCCTTGCGCACCGCCGCCAGCATCTCTTGCGCCTCGCAGAGGTTGCGCGCCAGCGGCTTCTCGCACAGCACGGCCTTGCCCGCAGCCGCGGCGGCCACGGCCACCGGCAGGTGCAGGTCGCCCGGCGTGCAGATGTCGACGGCGTCGATGTCGGGCCGCCGCACCGTCTCCTGCCAAGACGTCGACGCCTCCTGCCAGCCGAGCTTGTCCGCCGCCGCGCGCGTGCGCTCGGCGTCGCGCCCGCAGACCACCTTCATCACCGGCTCGAACGGCGGATCGAAGAAGTGCCCGACCTGGCGCCACGCGTTGCTGTGAGCGCGCCCCATGAACTGGTGGCCGATCATGGCGATGCGCAGCGGCTTCTTCATGCGGTGGCGTCCTCGAGAGTGGGTGTGATGCTACGGGAATCCATGTTAGAGACAAGCCGACGATTCGCCACCCCGGCGCCGGTGAATGCTCGGGCGGCGAGGCTCGACATGCGACGAAGAGGTTTCCTCAAACGCTTGGGCGTCGCCGGGTCGGCCGTCGCGGCGCAGCGCCTGCTCGCCCTGCCGACGGCGCGCGCCGCTGCGCGAAACAGCGCCGCCGCGCTGGCGCGGCTCAAGCATTGGCCCGCGGCGCTGCAAGCCCGCGTCGCGCGCTATGAGTCGGGGCGCCTGGTCAAGGAGGCGCGCGTCGCGCTCGACGCGGGGGGCGCGGCCGCGCACGTGGATCTCGACGGCGCGCTCTGGACCTGCGCGTTGCGCGCCCAGGCCATCAAGAGCCAGACGAAAGAGCAGCCCGACGCCGTCGAACTGCTGGCCACGTTCCGCCTGGTCAAGGGGACCTGTAGCGGCGCCAACGTCGGCATCGCCCTCGAGCTCGGCGGCTGGTCGCGCGACGACTACCTGCTGCTACCCGGCGCTTGCTACGACGGCAACCGCTTCGAGTCGCGCCACATCGCCTACCCGCCGCTGCTGACCGAGCCGGCCGACATCGGGCCCAACGTGCCGCCGATCGTCTCGGACATCCCGCGCCTCGATGTCCACGGCGGCGCGTCGCGCATCGAGCTGCTGGCCGGCGACCTCTCCACGCCGGCCGCCGCGATCTGGTCGGCGCGGAACGGCGCGGCGCTGGTGCTGCTCACCGACCAGACGACGCCGTTCGGCGACGTGGGCCTCACCTTCGACGAGCACGACGTGGCGGCGGGCGGCGACGGCACGAGCGACGACGGCGGCAGCGACGACGGCGGACGCGCGACGCTGCTCATCACCGCGCCCGGCGTGCGCGAGACCCACCGCTACGCGCTCGGCAACACGCGCGCCCCGTCGCACGACGACGCCGCGGCGTTCGCGCAGGGCGCCGAGCTCGTGCTGCGCCTGCGCGTCTATCAGTTCCCCTGTCCCGAACGCCAGGGCCTGTTCGACCGCTTCATCGCCGTGCGCAAGGACCTGTCGGGCCCGACGCGGCTGCGCCACACGCTGCCGTTCTCGAGCGCGGCGCAGATGCACGAGGAGAAGTACAACCGCGACAACTGGCAGGAGAAGCCCGGCTTCTACGCCACGGCCAGCAGGGAGCGCGGCGGCCTGGTCTGGCAGACCGGCTGGGGCGGCGGCCTGGTCGCCACCCACCCGTTGCTGTTCGGCGGCGACCCGCGCACGCGCGAACGGGTCGTGCGCACGTTCGACTTCGTCTTCGGTGGCGGCGGTCAGGCGAGATCCGGCTTCTTTCACGCCGCCAGCGACGGGCGGACGCCGGCGTGGCTCGACGAGGGCGCGGTCGCCGCCGCGCGCGCGGGCACGCCTCATCTGTACAAGCACGCGCGCAGCTGGCACCTGGTCCGGCGCAGCGGCGATGCCCTCTATTTCATGCTCAAGCAGCTGGCGCTGCTGGAACGCCAGGACGAGGGTTTCAAAGCCAAGCCGAGCTGGACCGCGGGCTTGCAGGCCTGCGCCGACGCGTTCGTGACGCTGTGGGATCGCTATCGCCAGCTCGGCCAGTTCGTGAACGTCGAGACCGGGCAGCTGGTGGTCGGCGGATCGGCCGCGGGCGCGATCGTGCCGGCAGCGCTGGCGCTGGCGGCCCGCGCCTTCAAGAACGACGACTACCAGCGCGTCGCGGTCGCCGCCGCCGAGGCATACCATCAACGCTTCGTCCGCGCCGGCGTGACCCTCGGCGGCGCCGGCGACATACTCCAGTGCCCCGACAGCGAATCGGCGGCGGCGCTGCTGGAGTCGTTCGTCGTCCTGAGGGAGATCACCGGCGAGAGCGCCTGGAGCGACCGCGCCGCCGCCGTCGCGCATCAGCTCGCGACCTGGCAGATCTCGTACGACTTTCGCTTCCCCGCAGGCTCGACGTTCGCGCGCGCCGACATCCAGACCACGGGCGCCGTCGTCGGCAACGTGCAGAACAAGCAGGCGGCGCCGGGGTTCCTGATCTATTCGGGCGACGCCCTTTTCAAGCTCTACCGCGCCACGGGGAAGACGCTCTACCTCGAGATGCTGCGCGACACCGCGCACAACGTCACCCAGTACTTGAACCGTCAGGACCACCGGCTGCACGCCGCCAGCGAACCGGGGACGACCTGTGCGCGCGTCAACACCAGCGACGCCGTCGACGCCGTGGGTGAGACCACGCCGGCCGGGTCAGCCCCGACGGAGATCTGCGGCATGCTGACCGCGGCCGAGGTGCCCGGTCTCTACGTGCAGCCCGATACCGGTTTTCTCTTCGCGTTCGATCACGTCGACGCGCGCGTCAAGGAAAAGAGCCGCAGCCGGCTGGTCGTGACGCTGACCAACCCCACGCCGTTCGAGGCGGCCGTGCGCGTGCTGGCCGAAAATGACGGCGAGCGCGCGCAGCCCCTCGGCCTGAACGCCCTTTGGGGCGGGCGCGTCGTGATCGTCCCCGCGGGCGGGTCGGCCGACCTGGAGCTGGCGCGCGGAACCAGTTGAGGCGCCGCGCGTCTGGTAAGATCGCCCGGTGCCCGATGGCGTGGCCCTGCTCGCGATTCTCGCCCGCGTCCGGCGGCGGCTGAGGGCGCTGGCCGCGTTCGAGGGGGCGTTCATTGGCGCGGCGCTCGCGCTCGCGGCAACCGCGATCGCGGTTGCGGCGGTGCGCTGGCGAGGAGCACCGCTGTCGCCGCGAGGTTGGCGGTTCGAGATCGGGGCCGCGGTCGCCATCGTTGCGCTTGGTGCGCTCGCGGGCGCGCTCCGGCGCATTCCGCTCGATCGCTGCGCGCGGTTCGTCGACGGCGCGCTCGACGGCGCAGGCACGCGTTGCGATCGCGTGCTGTCGGCGCTGGCCTTCACGCGTATGAACGAGACCGGCGCCACGGCCTTCATGCGCGCCGCCATGGCCGACGCTGCCGCGCGCGCGAGCGACGTGGCCCCGCGCGCGGCGGCGCCGTTTCGCCGGCCCCGCGCCACGCCGGCATTCGCAGCCGCGGCGGTCTTGCTGGGTGTCGGTGCGCTGTCACCGCTGCCGGCGCGTGGCAGCCGCGCACCGACGACGGCGGCGCTCGCGGGCACGACGCCGGCACGCGCGGACACAGCGCGCGTGCACCTTCCCGGCCCGGCGCTCGACGCCGAACGCGACGAAGTCGCGGCCGCGTTGCGCGCGGCCAGGGAGCTGCGCGACACCGAGCTCGCGGGCGTCGCGCAGGCTCTGGCGGCGACGGTTGCGGATCTGACCAACCGCGGGCTCGCTCCGGCCGACGCGCTCGACCGCCTGACCGACCTCTTGCGCCGCGCCGACGAGGACGCCGCCGATCTCGCGGGATTGCCGCACGCGCTCGACCAGGCGGGCAAGGCGCTGCAGGCCACCGCCGCCACGCGCGAGAGCGGCACGGCCCTGGCCGCCGAGGATGGCGAGGCCACCCAGCGCGCGCTCAGCGACCTGGCCGATCGCGCCGCCGCCGCCACCGACGGCGAGCGCAATCGGATCGCCGCCAGCCTCGATCGCGCGAGCGACGGCGTGCGAACCATCGATGATGCGCGGCGCGCCGACGGACCGGCCTCGGGCATGCCCGAAGCCGGCCAGCCGACATCGACATCGGGAAGCAGCGGCAGCCTCTCCACCGGCGCGACCGACTCACAGGGCAAAGGCGGTGCGGGCGAGCCCAACAAGCGACGGCTGTCGCGCGATCAGGCGCAGAGCTCGCAAGCCTCGTCGTCACAGAGCACCGCGGCGGGCGGACCCCGCGAGCGCCGGCTGCAGCGGCTGCAGCGCGAGCTCAATGAGAGCGCGGCGGCCTGCCGCACCAATCCCGAAGCGTGCCGGCACCAGCTGCAACGCCAGTCGCGCGAGTTGCCGCGCATGGAAGACGAGGCGCGCAGCCTGGGCGCGCGCCAGCGTCTGGCCGAGGCGGTGCGCCAGCTGCGCGAGCGGCTCCGGCGCGAGGGCGGCGGTGCCGGCGAGCGCGGACGTGACGAGCGGCGTTTCTTGCGTTCGGCGCGCGGCGAGAACGCACGCGTCCGCCCCGCGAGCCCCGACGACGGCGAAAATCCGGGCGCTGCGCGCGCCCTGGCCGAGGATCCCGACGGCATCGCCGACGAGGGCGACGACATGGACGGCACCGGCGGCGACGGCGACACCGCGGGCGAAAGCGCGCCGAGCGCCGGCGGCTCGGAGGGCTCGCCGTCGGAAGCCAGCGCCAACGCCGGCCAGGGCGCCGACGGCCAGGACAGCGCCAACGGCGACGGAATCGGCAACCAGCGGGGCAACGATCCGCTCGGCGCGCGCGGCCCGATGACCACGCGTGGCCGCGCGCACGAGGCCGCGGTCAAGAACGGCGCCGGCCCGACGCGATCGCAGGTGATTCAGTCGGCTGCGAAGCGCGGCTTCGCGCACACCAACTACCAGAGCGTGTTCACCGACTATCAAGCGGTGGTCGAGGAATCGCTCGACGGCAGCGCGGTCCCACCCGGCCGCCGCTACATCGTCCGTCGCTATTTCCAGCTCATCCGGCCACAGTCCACCCGCGCCCCACAATCCGCCGCCGCCACGAGGTGATCGATGTCCAGGTCGACGTCCGCTGAATCCACCGCCAAGCTCGTGACGGACCCCGGGACCGCCGACGGCGAGATCGCGCGCGCCGTGTCGCAGTTCCGCGAGGACCTCGGGCGCGTGCGCACGGCGATCGCGCGACGCCTGGTCGGCCAGAGCGAGATCGTCGATGGCGTGCTCACGGCCCTGCTCGCGGGTGGTCACATCTTGCTCGAAGGCGTGCCCGGCCTCGGCAAGACGCTGCTGGTGAAGACGCTGGGCGAGGCGCTGGACCTGACCTTCTCGCGCGTGCAGTTCACGCCCGACCTGATGCCCTCCGACGTCGTGGGCACCAACATGATCGTGGAGTCGGGCGGCGAGCGGCGCTTCGAGTTCCAGAAGGGGCCGATCTTCGCCAATCTGGTGCTGGCCGACGAGATCAACCGCGCCACGCCCAAAACGCAGTCCGCGCTGCTGGAGGCGATGCAGGAGCAATCGGTCACCGTCGGCAAGACCACCTATGCGCTGTCGCCGCCGTTCTTCGTGCTCGCGACGCAGAATCCGATCGAGATGGAGGGGACCTATCCCCTGCCCGAGGCGCAGCTCGACCGCTTCTTCTTCAAGCTGCGCGTCGACTTCCCGGCGCGCGAGGAGCTGCACGCGATCCTCGATCGCACGACCGGCGTCGGCGAGGGCGCGATCACGGCGGCGCTCGGCCGCGAGCGCATCCTCGAGATGCGCGAGCTGGTGCGCCAGGTGCCCGTTGCACGGCCGATCCAGGACTACGCCGTGCGCTTGATCGAAGCGACGCACCCCGCGCGCTCGCAGCTACCCGAGGTGAAGCGCGTCGTCCGCTACGGCAGCTCGCCACGCGGCGCGCAGGCGGTGATCCTGGCGGCGAAGATCCGCGCCGTCGCCGACGGACGCCTCGTGCCATCCTTTGACGATGTCCGCCGCTCCGTCACGCCCGCGCTGCGCCACCGCGTGCTGCTGAACTTCGAGGGCGAGGCCGACGGAATCACCACCGACAAGATCCTCGCCGACATCGTCGCCCAGCTGCCGGAGCAGGTGTGAGCGCCGCCAGAGCCGCGACGACGTCCGCGACGACGGCGGAGCGCGCCGAACGCTTCGACGAGCGTTTCCTGCGCAAGCTGGAATCGCTGGCGATCCTCACGCGCCGCTCGCGCATCTCGTTCGGTCAGATCCGCGCCGAACGCCGCAGCCGCCGCGTCGGCGCCGGCATCGAGTTCGCCGACCACCGCGACTACGTCCCCGGCGACG
>CAZNCQ010000108.1:9923-21397 GCA_964571275.1 uncultured Myxococcales bacterium | reverse complement strand
GCGTCGACAACTTCGTGGTCAAGCTGCGCAAGAAGATCGAGGAGAACGCCGCCAAGCCGCGCCACATCGTCACGATCTACGGCACGGGCTACAAGCTGGTGCTCTGAGGTCGGCCTCGGGGGCGGTGAGGCTCGGGCGACTTTAGCGCGGGACGCTGTGCTGTAGAGTAGCGACGGGCACGGCCACGACAGTGACTACGACTACGACTTTGTCTACGACCACGTCCCCGTCCACGTCTATGACCACGTCTACGTCCGCCGAACCTCTCTCCGTTTATCGCGGACGCATCGAGGCGTTCCGCGCAAGGATCGCGGGGTTCGATCGGTGGGACAATGCGATCGTCTGGGCGCGGACGGCGGTGTTCGTCGTCGCGATCGCGATCGCCGTGTTCGCGGTGCGCGGTCAGATCGGCGCGCGCTGGCTGATCGCGCCGGGCGCGGTGTTTCTGGCGCTGGCGATCGGCCACGGGCGCGTGCTCGGTCGCCGCGAGCGGCTGCGTGTCGCCGTGGCGTTGTGCGAAGACGGGATCGCGCGCATCGATGATCGCTGGGCCGGGAAGGGCGACGCGGGCGCGTCGTTTCAGGCGGCGGCCGAGGCGCATCTTTATGCCGCCGATCTCGATCTCTTCGGCGCGGGCGGGCTCTTCGAGCTGCTCAGCGTGGCGCGCGCGCCGATCGGGCGCGCGACGCTGGCGGCCTGGCTGCAGGTGCCGGCGAGCGCCGCGGTGGCGCGCGGGCGGCAGGGCGCGGTGGCGGAGCTCGCGCCGCGCGTCGATCTGCGCCAGGACCTGGCGATGTGCGCGCTCGCGGTGAAGGAAGAGGTGCGGGACGAAGCACTCACGGCCTGGGCGGTGCGTGTGCCCGAAGGGTTACCGGCGGGGCTTGGCCCCTGGCGCGCCGTGCTGGCGCTGGTGTCGCTCGCGACCGTCGCGGCGGCCGCGCTCTGGGCGGCGGGCGTCGTCGGTCCGTGGCCCTTGCTCGGCGCCTTTCTCGTCGGCAGCGCGCTGTCGCGCCGGCTGCGTCAGCCGGTCGAACAGATCCTCGCCGGCGTCGACCACCGCGCCGACGAGCTGAAGACACTGGCCGTGCTCATGGCGCGGCTCGAGCGCGAGACGTTCGAAGCGCCGGCGCTGCGCGCGCTGCGCACGGCGCTGGATACGCAAGGTCAACCGCCGTCGCGTCGGATCGCGCAGCTGCGGCGGGTGGTCGACATGCTCGAGAACCGCCGCAACCAGTTCGCGGGGCTGCTGATGGCCCCGCTGCAGGCGACCGCGCAGCTGGCGCTGGCCGTCGAGAGCTGGCGGCGAGCCGTCGGCCCGGCGGTGCTGCGCTGGATGGCCGCCGTCGGTGAAGTCGAGGCGTTGTCGAGCTTGGCCACATTTCGCTTCGAGCACCCGGAATACCCGTTTCCGGCGATTCTCGACGAGGGTCAAGCCGCGCCCGCGGGCAGCGTCGGCGCGCGCGCCGGCGGCCTGCCGGTGTTCGATGGCCAGGGCCTGGGCCATCCGCTGATCCCCGCCGCGCGTCGCGTGGTGAACGATCTGCGCCTCGGTGGCGAACGCCGGCTGATCCTGGTCAGCGGCTCGAACATGTCCGGCAAGAGCACGTTGCTGCGCACGGTGGGCGTGAACGCGGTGCTGGCGCTCGCGGGCGCGCCGGTGTGCGCGCGGCAGCTCACGCTCTCGCCGGTGGCGCTGGGCGCGACGCTGCGGATCAATGATTCGTTGCAGGCGGGCAAGTCGCGCTTTTACGCCGAGCTGACGCGCCTGAAGCAGATCGTCGATCGCGCGGCGGGTGCGCCGCCGTTGCTGTTCCTGCTCGACGAGATCCTGCACGGCACCAACTCTCACGACCGACGCATCGGCGCCGAGGCGATCATCCGCGGGCTCATCGACCGCGGCGCGGTGGGGTTGGTGACGACGCACGATCTGGCGCTCGCCGAGGTGGCGGAGACGCTGGGCGCGCGCGCGACGAACGTTCACTTCGAGGACCACCTCGAAGGCGGGGTGATGACGTTCGACTACCGCATGAAGGAGGGGATCGTGCGCAAGAGCAACGCGCTCGAGCTCATGCGCGCGGTGGGGCTGGAGGTTTAATCCGCTAGCGAGGCGGCGAGGACAGCCGGAGAGGGGCGACCGGCAATGCCTCACTGTCGCCCGCATTCGCGCTCGCGCTCGGACGATCCTCCGCTGACCGCCGCGGCAGCTCGACCTCGAACAACGCGCCGGCGCCTTCCTCGCTCTCGACGCGGATCGTGCCGCCCATCTCCTGCAACGTGCGGCGTGTGATCCACAGTCCCAGGCCGAAGCCGCCGTAGTGGTTCTTTGGCGCCGCGCGCTCGTAGCGCTCGAAGATCACCTCTTGCTTGTGCAAGGGGATGCCGATGCCACGATCGATGACGCGCACGCGCCCGGCGCTGTCGTCGCCGCTGACGACGACGTCCACCGGCTTGCCCGCGCCGTACTTGAACGCGTTCGACAGCAAGTTCGTGATCACCTGCTCCGTGCGCACGCGGTCCCAGACGCCGTGCACCGACCCGAGCGCCTCGAAGGTGACCGGGCAGCCCGCGTCGACGGCGACCTGGGTCATGCGCGTGACCACGCGATGCACGAGCGCGCTCAGATCGACGGGCTCGGGCGCCAGGGTCAGGCGGCCCTCGGCGATACGCGACACGTCCAGCAGGGTCTCGACCAGCCGCGAGAGCCGCAGGATCTGGTCCTCGATCGCCCCGACCATCTCGGCGGTCTGCCGCTCGTCGACCTTGCGGCGCAGGGCGCGTATCAGCGTCTCGACCAGCAGTCGCAGCGCCGTGATCGGCGTGCCCAGCTCGTGCGACGCGATCGACAGGAACTCGTCACGCTCCTGCACGGCGCCGCGCAGCTCTTGCTCCAGGTGCCGCCGCTCCGTGATGTCGATGCACGATCCGATGTAGCCGGCGAAGACGCCCGTCGGCGTGTAGCGAGGCGTGCCGCGATCGAGGATCCACCGGTACTCGCCGTCGTGGCGTCGCAGCCGATACTCCATCTCGAACACCGAGCGCGCGTTGAACGCCTCGACGTAGGTGTTCATGCAGTGCGCGAAGTCCTCGAAATGCACGTTCTCGGCCCAGCCGACGCCCCACTCTTCCTCCACGCTGCGCCCGGTGAACGTGAGCCAGGTCTGGTTGAAGAACGTGCACAGCCCGTCGGTGCCCGCCATCCAGAGCAGCACCGGCGACGCGTCCGCCATGTTGCGGAAGCGGTTCTCGATCTCGCCCATCGCCTGGGCAACGCGCTGGTGCGAAGTGACGTCTCGGATCACCGCGGCCACGCCCAGCCGCTCGCCCAGCGCGCCGTGCAGCGGGAAGTACTGCCCGTCGAAGAACCGCGCCTCCCCCCCGTCGGCGCCGAGGACGGCAGCGCCGCGCGAGGTGGCCGGCTGGCCGGCGAGCGCCTGGCGCAACGGCGCCATCGGGATGAAGGTGAACGTCTCCTCCGCGGACGCGCCCAGCCAGCGCCGCGGCCCGGCGTCCGCCGCGTCGCCAAAGCCAGCCAGCCGGCGCGCGGCCCGATTCGCGTAGATGCAGCGCAGGTCGCCGTCGAATGCCAGCAACGCGTCGCCGGAGTGGTCCGCCAGCTGGGTGAGGAGCGACAGCGATGCGTCGCCGTTCGCGGACGGCTCAGACGGCATCGCAGCCTTCCCGCGTGAACGGCTCGACGAACGGCGCCACGGCCTGGTACGCGCGCGCGGCGAGCGCCGCACCGTCGGGGCCCAGGTTCGCGGCCGCCGCGGTCAGCGCCTCGGCCGCTTGCGGGCGCCACTCGGCGATCCAGGCGGCGATCGCGTCGCGCGCCTGCGCGGCGCCGGACGTCTCGCCCACGCCAGGCGCGTCACCGCACGCGACCCGCAACAGGCGCTCGGTCCACTCGCGCTGCCAGCTGCTGTCTTCGGCGAACGAGCGCAGCAGCTGCGCATCGGCGTAGTCGCCGTTCCGCTCGGCGAGCGTGGCCAGGCCGATCAGGAACAGCTCGTCGCACAGCGGGCGCACGCACACGTTGAGCGCCACCAGCGCCGCGCCCCAGTCGTACGTCACCAGCAGCGTCTCGATGGTCCGGCGCAGCGGCTGCCACGACGGATCGTCCTGCCAGCGCTCGCGGCCGCTGTCGCCGAACGCCGGCCCCCCAGTCGCTCGCAGCTGCACCATGCGAAACGCGATGCCGTGGATGCGGCGCAGCTCGTCCCCGGTCTGGAAGAGCGCGGCGACGGTGATGCGGCCACTCGGCGCCATCTGCCCCACGTACGCCGCCGCCATCTGCAGGCCGTGATAGACGAAGCGCAGCGGCGACAACGTCCGCTCCAGGGTCTCGACCCACGCCGCCGCGAGCGTCGGGTCCTGGCGGGCGACCGACGCGGCGTCGAGCACGCGCGCGACGAACGCTTCGCGATCGCGTTGCTGTCTCACGTAGCTCGCATAGGTCGTCGCGCGCGGATCCTCGAACGCCTCCCAGCCCGGCGTCGTGCCGGCCGGGTGAGCCGCGCCGAGCGGCGATCCAACCTGATACCGCCGGTACCACTCCGACGTCGGCAGCTCGAGCGCGAAGCCGCCGCGGTCGAAGTAGTAGAGCAGCCGCGACGTCGCGATCTCGTAAGTCGTGGGGATGCGCTGCGCACCCGCGAGGTGCGAGAAGGTCTTGCGCGCGCCGCTCATGCTCGCTGCCGCTCCGACGCGCTCAGGGTCCAGGACGCCTGCTCCTCCGAGACGTGGAAGCGCCCGCGAAACGACGGCATCACCTGCTCCAGATCGCCGGGTAGGGAAAACGCTCGGCTCAGCAGCGACTCGATCGCCGCGCGCGACACCGCGCAGCGTGCGGGCACGAGCACGCGCAAATACGAGCCTCGGTCGGTCACCTGCACGTCCGCGTTGTCGCGGCGGATCGCCGCGATGATCGCGTCGGCGACCGGGCCGGCCGCCAGCACGGGTCCGACGCACTCGCTCGCGGGCGTGGTGTCACTGGCCATCGACATCGAGCTCGACCCAGATCTCACCATCCGCGATCCGGACTGCGTAGGCGCGCAGCGCCACCCCGGCAGGGTTGAGACCAGCGCCGGTACAGGCGTCGTAGCGCCAGTGGTGCAGGCTGCAGGTCAGCTCGCGCCCGACCAGCTTGCCCCGGCTCAGCGGCCAGGACTGGTGCGCGCAGCGATCCTCGAACGCGTGGACCGCGCCGTCGACATTCACCAGCAGCAACTTTTGCCCGCCGATCTCCAGGCCCAAGGTCTCTCCAGTCCATAGCTCCTCCTCACGCAGCACGGCCTTCCACGGCATCAGCTCGCCCCGTGCGAGTGGCTCCGCCAAACCAGGTCGACGCGATCGAGCGCGCCGATGCCCTCACCGCGCACGGTGGCGCGCGGGTCGAGGAGCTGTCCGCGGACCAAGACGCGCGGCTCGTCGCGCGAGGCGACGCGCACCGCGACCGCCTCGCGCAAGTGACGCGCGAGATCGCGCACGGTCTCGTCGGGGCGCACCAGGACGACCACGCCCATGGTGTCGCCCTCGGCGAATCCGTAGACCGGCATCACCGGTGGTCGTCCGGCTACAGAGGGCGCCAGCCGTGCGACGTCGCCGTTGCCGCCGGCCGCGCCGTTGCCGGCGCGCGGCTTGGGGGTGCCGCGGTCGATCCAGGCGTAATCTCCCTGAAACGCGTCCTTGCCCCACGACGCGTGGTCGAGGCCAAAGCTGCGGCGCAGCAGCGCGATGAGGTTCGCGGGCATCTCGCCGGCGAGCACGCGCGCGACGACGCCCTTGTGCGCGGCGTAACGCTCGGGCTCGCGCTCGAAGATCCAGCGGCACGGCGCCGAGCAGAAGATGTACTTGCGGCCGCCGCGCTCGACGACCTCGGCGGTGTTGTGCGCGGGCGTGCCGCCCGACAGCACCAGCTGGCACAGGTCGCAGAAGCTGACGATCGCGGTACCGTGCACGGCGAAGTCGTTGCCGCGATCCGAGGCGCGCCAGCGATCGGTGATCTGCCGCCACACCGGCTCGATCGCGCCAAACGATGCGGGATATTTCTCGCGCAACCAGGCGCGCTCGTCGGGGCTGGGCACCACCGAGTTGAACCACACCGAGGCTCGGTAGGTGTACGCGCTCGCGTAGACCATGTGGTGAAAGGAGTCGAGCGCGCTCATGAACGTGTCCCAGTACCAGGGGCGCGCGAGGCCGTAGTCCTCGAGCGAGCGGATGAACTGGTCGATGATCCACTCCTCGACGAACTCCTTGAACGACTGGCGGCGGTTCGCGAGCGGCGTCAGGTAGTCCATCGCGAAGCCGGTCACGACCGCGAACAGCTGCCAGCTGCGCCAGAACCACTTGTCGACGAGATACTGCGCGTAGGGCTTGTCCTGCTCGACGACGCGCGCGAGCACCGGCCCGCCGATCTGCGCGTGTCGGGCCTCGTCGGTCTGGATGCTCGACAGCATGGCCTCGAACAACCGATCGCCGACGTCGTGCGCCAGCGCCGAGAGGGCGACGAATTGCAAATTCGTGAAGCCGGTCTCGAACACGAAGTTGGTCCCGATCGCGAGCTCGATGGGGTTCGCGCCCAGGAGCATCTCGTCCATCATGTGGCGCGCCGCGATCGCGACCCAGTTCTCCGAGTGATAGAACCGGTGCGTCCAGTCGAACTGCCCCTCGAGCGGCACCAGTCCGTGCATGACCGCGAGCGGGATCTGCGTGTGGCGGAGCTCGTCGAGCGCGCCCAGCGTCGCCGTCGCGCGCCAGGCGCTGTCGCGGCCGAAGCGCGCGGCGCGCAGGTTGCCGATCACGGCGGCGAACTCGGCCAGCGGCAGGGTCGCCGCGTGCAGCTTCAGGGCGTCGCGCCAGGGCGCGGGCAGCTTCTTGAAGTCGTCGGCGCCGCCCAGCATGTCGCGCACCGCCTGCAGCGAGACCTCCTTGTCGTGCTGGGTCGCGACGTACTCCGCGTACGTCGTTCGGTAGGGCTCGTCCCATCCCTGCCACGCGGCCGACGGCAGCCACGGCGTACCGCTCATCGCCGCGGGAAAGACGTCCTTCTCGTCGACGTAGGAGAACGTCCAGTCCAGCTTGCGCGCGAGATCGAGCCAGTCGCTGCGCTTCATGTCACGACCGAAGCATGATGAGGCGGCGGCGCACCAGGCCACGCAGCTCGTCGAGGCGGAACGGCTTCGAGAACACATACGGACGCACGCGCTCGATGAAGTCGCCGGTCGCCGCGGTGAATGCGCCGCCGGTCATGAAGACCATCCGCGCGATCAGCTTGGGCCAGCGCTCCGCGACGGTGGCGTGGACCTCGGGTCCGCCGATGTCGGGCATGACCAGGTCGCAGAGCACCAGGTCGAACGACTCGCCGGCGCCGAGCCGCGCGAACGCGTCGGCGGCGCGGTGGGCGACCACCACATCGTGCTCTCCGGACAGCCCGGCGCGGATCGCGGCGCCGATCGCCGGCTCGTCGTCGATCACCAGCACACGCCCGCGCGTCGACGGACCCGGCGCGTGGCTCATCACGGGCGTGGGCTGCGGCGCGGGCGCTGACGCGACCCGCGCCGTCGCGGGCAGGAAGACGCGGAACGCCGTGCCCTTGTCGACCTCGCTCTCGATCTCGATGCGTCCGCCGTGGTCGGTCACGGTCTGACGGCTGATGAACAGGCCGAGACCGGTGCCGACGCCAGCCGGTTTCGTCGTGAAGAACGGCTCGAAGACGCGCGCCTGCAGATCGGGCGCGATGCCGGTGCCGGTGTCGCGAATCTCCACCATCACGTCGCCACCTCTGGCGCGCGCGGTGATGCGTATCTCGTTCTGCTCGGCGTTGCCTTCAGGAATAGCCTGCACGGCGTTGACGAGCAGGTTCAGGAACACCTGCTCGAGCGCGGCGGTGTTGCCCTGGATCGGCGGGACCTCGTCGAGCCTGGTCACGAAGCGCGCGCGATGGCGAATCTGGTTCCACGCCATCGCGATCGCCTGGTCCAGCACCTTGCCGACTTCGACCGAGCCCCGGATCTCGTCGTCGGACCGCGACAGTCGCTGCAGATTGCCGACGGTGCGGCCGATGCGCTCGAGACCGGTCTGGCAGGTCTCGAGCATCTCGGTCACGTTCGCGAGGCTGTCGCCGGCGATGGCGCGCAGCTGCGCCAGCGAATGGTCCAGGTTCAACACCACGAACGCCAATGGGTTGTTGATCTCGTGCCCGACGGCCGCAGCGATCCGTCCCAGCGACGCCAGATGCTCGGCCTCCTCGAGGCGGCTCGACATCGCTTGCCACTCCTGCTCGCGCAGGATGCCGTCGATCGTCTGCAGCAGATCGCTCGGATCCAGCGGCTTGCGCAGGTAGGCGTCGGCCGACATCGTGACGGCTTGCGCGCTGCCGTCGGCCGAAATCGCGATCACCGGGATCGATCCCAGCACCGGATCCTGCTGCTGGATCGCGCGGAACTCCCAGCCGTCCATGACCGGCATGCGCAGGTCCAGCACGATGATGTCGGGGCTCGGCTCGGTGCGCAGCTTCCGCAGCGCCTCATGGCCGTTCTCTGCGAGAGAGACGCGATAGCCCTCGCCCCGCAGGAGCACGCTCAGGGGCTCGCGGATCGCACGGTCGTCCTCGACGATCAGCACCAGCGCGTCCTTGCCGGACTGCCGCGGGCGTCGGTCGTATTTGTGGCCGTGGCCGGGGAGGGGACCTCCCCGCTCGTCGCTCAGTGCTGCCATGGAGACTCCCTGCTGCCGCTCCCCCCGCCGTTCCGCACTGTTGCCGCTCGGAATCGTCGCCCTCTCAAATGCCATCCGCCCTCTAGCCGGGCACCCCGGATGGAAGGACCGGCCCTGCTAGAGGATCGCCGACGGCGATCGAGGCGGTCAAGCCCAAAAATGGGGTCGGACTTCCAGGGTCGCGCCGGCGCTGTGGCGTGATTCCGTCTCCTGATTTCGTCTCCTATTTGGGCGGTCGGACGCGCACACCGCCGATGCGCACGAACCCGTGCCCCTCGACGAGAAAGCCCAGGAAACCGCCCGCGGCAGGTGGGGCGTCGAGCGCGACCTCGCGGGCGCCGTCGCGCCCTCGGGTCTCGATCACCACGCGCCGGTCCTCGCGCCGAATCGTGATGGGCACCGCGCCGGACGGCGACGGGGACAGCGGCAGCGGCGCCTGGGCACGCTCGGTCGCCGACGGGCCGGTCGTCTGATAGCGCTCGGAATCGAGCAGCACGCGCAGGTCGACCCGCCGCGCGCGCCCGCCGCCGAGCGCGACGCCGATCGCCTCCATCGGCACGTCGTCACGCACGTCGCCGCCGTGGCGGGGCGCGCGCACCTGGACGTTGGCCGCGTCGAAGAAGACCGTGACCGTCGGCCGTTCCGCCGGCGAGGGACAGTCGTAGCCTGGCCGGCAGGGCGCGTCCGCGGGCAGGTCGTACCGCAGCTCCATCGTCAGCGCGGCGCCGGCGCGCGGGACGCCCTCGACGATCGCCAGCATCCAGGGCGCGCGGCCGTTGAGATCGCGGTCGCCCAGAAAGCGCACGTCGGCGAAGCGCCTGGGTTCCGTCTGCGGTCCCCCGAACGACGGGCGGGCGTTCGATGGTCCCCAGAGCCAGATCGGCACCGTGTCGAGCATGTCGCCCGAGTTGAGGCGGCGGCGATCGATTTTCACGTAGTCCGACGTGCAGAGGCTGGCGAGCTTCGCGTCATGCTCCATGCGGCGGCGCACGGTGCTCGCGTCTTGCGACAGAACCGACAGGACCCACTCGCGCAAGCAGGGATCCGGCCGGCCCGATCCCAGCACCTCGGCGATGCCGGCGTTGGATTCGACCTCCTCGGCCAGCTTGCGCAGCGCCGCGGGATTGGTCTCGACGGTGGCCGCCTCCTTGAACAGGCGGGTGCTGGCGTCGATGTCGAGCAGCCAGCGCCGGCGAACAGCGCGCTCCTCGAGGGCGCGCGTGCGCCATCGGCCGCTGGGCGAGAAGCGCGCGCCGGCCGCGTAGAAGTGATCGAGCAGATCGGTCGCGGCGCGGTAGTCGAGGTGCATCGATGCCGCGGTCTCCTTGAAGGTACGCTCGAAGATCGAGTCGAGGTGCTCCTCCTTGTCGCTGCGGATCTCCTGCGCGTCCTTGACCGGGTCTCCGCCGTAGCGTGCGAAGCGATCGATCGCCGCCGCGATCGCGCGGTCGACGTCGGCCGGCGACCGGGGCACCTCGGGACCGCCCCAGCGCTCGCCCATCGGCTGGAACGGCACCATCGGCAGATCCGGGAACAGGCCATCCGCCTCGCGCACGTAGCGGCTCACCAGCGCGTCGCGCAGCCGCATGCGCGCGAAGCGGTCGAGGCCCTCGTCGTCCATGCCGTCGGTGAGGATGCGCACCGCGAGATAGAGCGCGGCCACGCGCTGCGGCCGCGCGGCCTGTCCCTTGCGCGTGGCGACCGCCATCAGCCGATCGATGAGCGCCTGCTCCTCGGTGCGCAGCTGGCGGCGTGCTTCGGCGCTCTGCACGCGCTTGCCGGCCTCGATGACGTCGGCGCGGCCGCGGATCTCGTCCGCCATCTTCTGGTACGTCTCCAGCGTCGTGCGCGCGAGCTTGAACTCCTGGTCGCGCGCCGTCGCATCGCGCAGCGCTTCGAGCGATTTGTCGTAGTCCGCGTCGTCGAACAATCGCAGGCCGTCGCCGAAGCGGCGGAACGCCTCGAAGTCGGCGGTCTGAATGCGCGCGAAGCTCGCTCGCTCTTTCGGGCTCAGCGTCACGCCGATGCCGCCGACGATCTCGTTCGCCAGCTTCTTCTCGAGCTCGAAGAACGCATCGCGCTCGCCCTTGGCGTCGGTGGCCAGCACCACGCGCCCGGTGGCGATCTCGATCGCGCGCGCATCCAGGCGCAGCTCCTTGCCGACCAGGGTGAACGTGCCGGTCACCACATGGGTCGCGCTGGCGAGCTTGCCCAGGCGCAGCGCGGTCGCGGGATCGGCGGCGGCCGAGCGGCTGAGCTTCATCTCCTGGCGCAGCGCCGCCAGCTTGGTGCGCTCGACGACCGTGATGCTGTGAGAGGCCGCCAGGTCGGTGGTCAGCATCGATTGCAGGCCGGCGCCCAGCGATTCGTAGCCGGCGACCGCGCCCGAGCCCTGGAAGTCGATGACGGCGATCCGGATCGCGGGCTCGGCCGTGGCCGGCGCCGCGACGAGGGGAGCGCCGGCCGGCGCGAGCCCGAACATGGCCAGCACGACCATCGTGAGACGAGCCATCGTCGATCGGCGCATCGGTCGCCCACGCTTAGCATTCCCACCGCGGAGCGGGCAAGGCGGTCGAGCCGGGCGGCAGCCGGGTGCAAGGGCCGTCAGCGAGCCCAATCTTCGCATTCTGTGGTCTTTCTGACGGCGTCTCCTCGTTCGTGGAGACAACGTTGGGCCACGGACCGCTGGCAGGCACTCTTTGAGAGATGTGATGGAACAATTGCGAACGAAGAAGCTCCTCCCGACGTTGCACCCGACT
>CAZNCQ010000108.1:0-9823 GCA_964571275.1 uncultured Myxococcales bacterium | reverse complement strand
TCGCACCCGACTTCGCACCCGACTTCGCACCCGACTTCGCACCCGACTTCGCACCCGACTTCGCACCGATCACGGGCGCTGATGATGCTGCACGCCGCCGTCTTGCTCGCCTGTGAGGGTGGCTGCGGCAGCCACGGGCAAACCGGCGGCGGTGGCGTGGTCGCAGCGCCGGTGGTGGTTTCGGTCGCCGCGCCGCGCGCGCGCACGGGGACCTGGTCGGTCAACTACTGGACCTGGCCGGCCGCCTACGGCAACTCGGTCGCGGGGACCGAGTCGCCGGTCGCCGCGCTGACACCGGCGTACATGCGCGTGGGCGGCTACAACAATGACGCCAACACGCCCGATCCCTTCGACGACGCCCAGGTCGACACGATGGTGGCCTATGCGCGCGCCATCGGCGCCGAGCCGATCCTGCAGGTGCCGCTGCTCGCCGACCCGACGGGACAGCCGGCAACGAGCGCGACGGCAGCCGCGATGGTGACGTACGCGAACGTGACCAAGGGCTACGGCATCAAGTACTTCTCGATCGGCAACGAACCGGATCTCTACCCCACGTCGGGGTTGCCGTCGGACGCGACGAAACCCGCGCGCCCCGGCTACACGCCAGCGGCCTTCTGTGCGGATGCGACCGCGTACGTCGCGGCCATGAAGAGAGCCGACCCCACGATTCAGATTGTCGGTCCCGACCTCTCCTACCAGTACCAGCCCTTCGCCGACTGGCTGACCCCGATTTTGAGCACGTGCGGCGCTCTCTTCGACATCGTCGCCGTTCACCGCTATCCGTTCTCGTCGGACAAGGCCACGCTTCCGAGCGCGATCGCCGACGCGGCGACGTTCCGCGCGCTGGTCTCGTCGCTGCGCAACATCATGCAAGCGACCGGTCAGGGGTCGAAGCCGCTCGCCATAACCGAGATGAACATCGTCTACAACGCGACGACCACGGTGATCGGCGCGTCGCCGGGCACGGTCGCGTCCGGGCTGTGGATGGCGGACATCGTCGGCTCCGCGCTGGATCTCGGCCTCTGGACCGTCGCGGAGTGGGACATCAGCGATCCGGACTCGTACGCGCTGGGGCTCCTCGGGTTGCCGCCCGCGCACGAACCTCGCCCCGAGTACTACGCGTACGCGCTCTACGCCGGCCACTTCGGGCCGTCGCTGGTCGACGTGACGTCAACGCCCGCGAACGTGCGCGCGTACGCCACCCGCAACGCCGCGGGCACGGCCACCGAGGTCATCGCGATCAACTGGAACAGCGCGAGCGCGCCGCTGGCCTTCCAGATCACCGGACGTCCGACCGCGCGGCCGCCGGCGATCTTCGAGTTGCCCGCGCTCTCGATGGCGGCGGTGGAGATCCCCGACGACAGCGCCACGCCGCCGACGGCGGTGGTGTACGGAAGCGCTCAGCAAGCCGCGGGCGCCGGGCCGCAGACGCTGCCGCCCGGCACCGGCACGGTCTCCGACGGCGGTGCCCCGGGTGCTGGGGACGGCGGAGTCGATGCGGGCCTGACCTGCCCGACCGTCCCACCGCCGAGCGCGACCATCACCACCCAGGGGCGCGCGACCGGCACCACGCTCACATTCGGCCCTGTGTCGAGCTCCTGGGGGTCGTACGTCTACGCCGCCCCCGGGCAAATCATGCCGGTGGCGACCGCCACCGCCGACGGCAACGGGATCGAGATCGTCGACAGCTTCAGTCCCGCTGACGGGGGCGGAAACTACGCGGGTGTCGGCCTCTACTTCGTCGGCACCATGTGCCTCGACGCTTCGACGTACACCGGGATCCAGTTCGACTTCGCCGGCGATCTCGGCGGTTGCGCGCTGGCCCTGGGCAGCGCGTCCAGCGGTGACCTCGACAGCGTGGTCAACCCCGGACGCGGGGCGTGTACCGCTGGGGCCAGCTCCTGCTACGGCCCATCGGCCCCGGTCACCCCGGCCGCGGCGACGACCGTCAAGATCCCGTTCACCGCGCTCGCGGGCGGCATGCCCGTCAGCGCGCTCGACCCATCCACCCTCGTCACCGTCCAGTGGCAGCTCGCACCGCCCGCGAGCGGCACCTGCGCCGCAGACTTCACCGTCTCGAACGTGGCCTTCTACAAATGAGAGCGGTCTTGATGAAAACGGTCGTCGACGGAGTGGCGTCAACGGTGTCCGGTCGATCGGCGTGGCTCTCGACGCTCGCGGTCGCCGCGGCGCTAGCTGGCTGCGCTTCACCGACGTCCGTCGACACTGGCGGTGATGCCGGCCAGGGAGGATCTCCGGGCGCGCCCGGTGCCGGTGGATCGTCCGCGAGTGGTGGCGGCGGATCGACCGCAAGCATCGGAGGCTCCGGTGCTGGCGGGACGACGGCTTCGGGTGGTTCGAGCGGCAACGGCGGCTCGCTGAGCGCGACTGGTGGTCGAGGAGGTTCGGGCGTCGCGGGAACCTCGGGAGCGGCGGGTCAGTCCGGGGCGTCCGCGTTGCTCGTTCCGGGCTCCGGCGCGCTCCTGGGAGCGTTCGTCGGGACAGGAACGCTGTCCGGGTTCGAAGGAGAGCTCGGGCGTCAGATCGCGATCAACCACGAGTTCGTATCATGGACGCAAGACTTCACGACGCTCCTCGCGGGCCTGGCGGCTGGTGGACGAGTTCCGCTCATCACCTGGGAGGCGTGGGTGAACGGCGTCGGCGCGCCGCTGACCGATATCATCGGCGGCACGTACGACACGATGATCATGGCGCGCGCGCAGGCCGTGAAAGCCTTCGGCAAGACGTTCTTTCTGCGCTGGGGACACGAGATGAACGGGAACTGGTACCCGTGGGACGGCGCGAACAACGGCGCCAATCTCGCTGCGACCACCACCTTCATCTCGGCCTATCGACATATCCACGATCTGTTCGTGGCGGCCGGCGCCACCAACGCGCTCTGGGTCTTCTGCCCGAACGTCGCCAGCGTCCCGGGTGACAGCTGGAACCAGTGGCAGAACTACTATCCGGGCGACACCTACGTCGATTGGATGGGGTTCGACGGCTACAACTGGGGAACGGTTCAGCCGACGTCGACATGGCAGACCTTCCCCACCATCGCGAGCCAGATCTACGCCGGCCTCGCCACGAAGGCGAAGCCGATCATGATCGCCGAGACGGCCAGCACGGAGCTCGGAGGTGACAAGGCGGCGTGGATCGCTGGAGTTCTGCCGTCGCTGAAGACAATGTTCCCGGGCGTCAAGGCTCTGGTCTGGTTCCAGATGAACAAGGAGACCGACTGGCGAATCGATTCCTCTCCGGCGTCGGAGGCCGCGTTCGTCACGATGGTCAGCGACGCGTACTTCAATCCCTGAACCCGTCAGGCTGAGGTACCACCGGCGCTGTCGCGCCCGGCCCGCGACTCTGCAGCTCGCGGCCCGCAGCGTCTTCAGCGCAGCCGGCTGGTCAGCGCCGTCAACTTTCCCTGCACCATGAGGTCGCGGACGAAGCCCGCCTCGATGAGCGCGCCGGCGGGGTTGGTGTGGGTCACGTCGGTGCCGAGCGCGTGGTATTGCTGCCAGCCGTTCGGGCCGAGCTGCATCAGCCACTGGATCGTTCGCGCGGTCATGTCGAGCAGCGGCACATTCTGTTCGGTGGCGACCTGCGCGACGATCATCGGCAGGTTCGCGCCGGTGCTGTTGATGTGCTGGGGCGCGACCACGGTGCCATTGAACTGCGCGCGCGCGACCGGCGACACCACCACGGGGAACGCGCCCTTGGCCTTCACGCGCGTCACCATCGCGGTCATGTTGTCGTGGAAGTCCTGCGCGGTGTTGGTCTTGTCGTTGTGGCCGAACTGCAGCAGCACCCAATCACCCGCGTGGAGCCGCGATTCGATCGCGCCGAAGAGCGCCGGGTTGGCGAGGAAGCTGGCCGAGCTCTCGCCCGAGTCGGCGTAGTTCGCGATCGAGACCGGGAAGTTGAAGAACTGCGGCAGCTGCTGGGCCCAGCCGCCGTAGTCGAGCGTCGGCTGGTCGCACACCGTCGAGTCGCCGCCGACATAGATCATGAAGGGCGCCGTCGCGGGTGCGTAGCCGATGGCTTGCAGCTGCGGCGGCAGGCCGGCATTGCCGAGGAAGTAGACGTCGAGGCCGGGCGTGCCCGCGGGCACCGGCTCGACGGGCTGGCCTTCGGGCTGGCGCACGTTGACCGTGAACGTGAAGCGAGCCGTCTGACCCGCGCCGGTCGCGACCGGCGCGAGCATGGTTCGCAGTGTCTCGACTTGAACCAGGGTGTTGCCGGCGGCCGCGCCGCCGAGCACGACGGTCACGTCGTAGTTGCCGGGCGCGCCGCCGAAGTGGCACGCGATCGGATCGGTCCCGGTGCAGAGCGCGCGCGTCGTGGTGGTGGGGTTCGGCCCCACCGGCGGCGCGCCGCCGGCGCCGGTCATCGCGCCGCCCGCGCCGGTCACGCCGCCCGCGCCGCTCTTGCCGCCGACGCCGCTGCCCGCGCTGCCGTCGTGGTTGGAGCCCGCGTCGACGCTCGCGCCGCCCGCGCCGCCGCTGCCGCTCCCTGCGTCGGGCTGGTCGCCTTGTCCGCCCGCGCCGCTGCCGCCCATACCGCTCCCCCCCACGCCGGCCGTCGTCTCGCCGCCACTGCCGGTGGACTGACCGCCCGCGCCACTCGGCGTGCCGTCGCCCGCGTCACCGCTGCCGCAGCCGGGCGCGCTGAGTCCGGCTGCGACGAGGAGCGCCGCGGCGGTGTTCCAGAAACCCCCAAGAGATCCGTTCGAGCGCTTCACACCCGACTAAGGGCGGCGGCGCGCTGGATTGGTGCAGCCCGCCTCTTACCGGCCGTGCGTGGAGCGCGCCTACTGGCCGCACATGGTGGCGACCGGGACGATGCAGGTGCCGGCCGTGCCGCCGCCCCCGGTGACCACGCAGCGCGCGGGCGCGAGGCAGCCCGGCCCCAGCGCGAGGTCGCACGCCGGGTTGGCCGCGTTCTCGCGCACCGACGCCTTGCACGTGCCGACGGCCGAACCCGTGGCGATGCCGGTCGCCGTGTAGCAGTCGCCGGCCAGGCAGTCGGTCCGCGAGCCGTCGGGCAGCAAGCCGCACGGCATCCCGTCGCCGACGAGCACGATCGGCATGCAGGTCTTCGACCCGCTCGGCCCGGCGCAATAGAGGCCGAGGGAGTTGTCACAGGCGGTCGTCGCGGCGCCGTTACCGCACGCGACGCCGATCATCGAGCCACCGTTCTGGCAGGTTCCCATCGTCGTCGCCGTGGAGCCGACGCAGGCGAGGCCGCTGTCGCACGGGTGCGTGCCGTCGCAGGCGCCGTTGAGCGAGACGACTGATTCGCAGGTGTTGTCGGCGTTCACGCACCGCTGGTTGTGGCCGCACGCCGAGTCGCTGCAGTCGGTGCCGTCGGCCGGCGGATCGGCGCAGGCGCCGCACACGCTCGTCTTGGCGCCCTGACAGAAGCCGCTTCCGCATTGGCCGCCGAACGTACAGGTGGCTCCGTTGGCGCGCGCGCCGGTAATCGCGCAGTCGGCGGGCGGGTTGTTGTCGAAGAAGTCCGCGCACGAATACGTGGGGAAGGCCTTCACGCACGCCTCGACCTCGGTCGGGCTGTTCCCGGTCTGCGGCGCGGTCAGGCCGTTCTGACAGGCCAGCGTTTCGCGCTGGACACACGTCGCCATGTCGCCATAGACGCGCCCCAGGCTCGCGCCGGCGGCGCTCGAGCCGGCCAGCGCCGTGCACGTCGAGCGCTGATTGCAGCGCGCGGCCGCCACGTCCGCGCACGCCTGCTGGATACTGGGGCCCGACGTCGAGCCGCAGCCCGCCGCCCATCCCCCGGCCCCGAGCACGGCGACCACGATCCCCCAAGTTCGATTTCGCATCGCCCGCATCGTCAGGTCGCGGGCGATCCGCGTCAAGGAACGGCGGTCACGACGACATCCAGGATCGACGCCGGTTTTCGGCCAGGAACGTCAACACGGAACGTTGACCTGTTTTCGCCAGCCAACGACCGGTTTTCACTATAAACGGCGAAAACCTTTACCCATCTCCGTCGGTTTCGGCGATTCTCCCCGTCGAGCTATTCGGAGGTTTGGCATGACTTATAAAAATTGTTCGCAGGTTCGAAGTTGGTCTCGTTTGCGCGTGGGGGCGGCGGTGGCGGCGGTTCTGGTTGCGGGATGCAATCCGTTTTCACACGATGGGGGCACAGGCGGAGAGGGCGGCTCCAGCAGCACCGGCGGCCATACCGGCGCGGGCGGTGGAACCCAGGGGAGCGTGGGCGGTCACACGACGACCGACGCCGGCTCCGGCAGCGGCGGTCAGGCGGGTCAGCTCGGCGGCGCCGGTGGCCGCGGCGGCGCGGCAGGAAACGGAGCCGGTGGCAACGGCACCGCTGGCAGCGGTGCGGGCGGCGCGACCACGACGCCGTCGTGCACCAACGATCGCCGCGACGGCACCGAGACCGGCATCGACTGCGGCGGCTCTTGCCCGGCCTGTCCCAGCTACAAGATCAACGCGCCCAATCGCACCGACACCCTCGGGAGCAGCTGCAACGGCGGCCCTGGGTACATGTGCGCGCGGCAGATGGTGTTCTCGCCGGAGTTCAAGCAAGCGGTCTTCGACGACTGGGGCATGGACGATCCGCCGTTCGTGTACGGCGTCGTCGGGCACGATCTCGACGCGGGCGGGGTCGACGCCAGCGGCGGCAACGCCTGCTGCCAGTGCTACCAGCTGATCTTCGAGTCGCCGACCGGCGCCTCGGGGCTGCCGACGCCCAAGCCGATGATCGTGCAGGCGTTCAACACCGCGGCCGGCGGAGGTCACAACTTCGACGTCTACATGGCGGCCGGCGGCTTCGGATCCAACAACGGCTGTGCCGTCACCGCGGACTCGCACCCGGCGAACCCGATGTACTCGATGTTTCCCGACCTCGGTGGCGACTTCACCGGCGGCGTGCGCGCGTCGCGCTACAACAGCCAGTGCTCGAACAACGGCTTCACGCTGGCGTCGATCTCCTCGCAGACCTGCCAGGACTACGTCGCCTCGCAGTGCGAGGAGATCCAGTCGACCTTCTCGGCGATCAACCAGAGCACCAGCCAGGCGTCGTGCGAGCAGGCGAACTACCCGAACAGCCACTACCACATCAACTGGAGCGTGCGCGCCATGCGCATCGAGTGCCCGGTCAACCTCACGCGCGTCACCGGTTGCAAGCTGAACGCGCAGGGGCTGCCGCAAGCAAACCCCGCCGCGAAGGACGTCGCCAGCGCCACGAGCGGCTTCCGCAGCGGCTACACGACGACGACGATGCAGGACTGCTGCCGCCCGACCTGCGCGTATCCGTCGAACGTGAGCAACTCCGACTCGCAGTACTCGGTGTTCTACACCTGCGATCGCGCGGGGAACGCGCAGTAGACGCAGGGCATGACATCGGGACGGCGTCACGCCGCTTGCGCGGCGTGGCGCGCGTTCGATAAACGCGCGAATATGCATTGAGTCGCGTATCTGCCGGGTTTCGTCTGCACGATCGTTCTGTAACAGTTCGGAATCGTGCTGCGACGTTTTCCGGACGCGATCCGGTGGGGCATTTTGTGCGGCATCTGGGATATAGATGTCGCTGCGTCGATGAACCGTGCGGCCCGAAGAACGCTGGTCGAGATCTTCTCCATCGAGAACCGCTGGGTCCGATTGTCCGAGATCTGCAATCACATCATCGCCAAGGTCGATCGCCGCGGCGCCGGCTGCCTGACAGCGGTCGAGCGCACCATCGATCGCGTCAACGACTTCGAGTACCGGATGATCCAGGGCGGGCTCAGCGGCCTGCTGTACGCCGATTGGCTCGACTGGGCCGCGATCCGCGAGGTCGCTGTCGCGCTGGAGACCGTCGGCGCGCGCGATGCCGCCCGCCTGCTGAACGAGATGGTGGCGTACGTGACCGGCGCGCTCGAGCGCCAGCCCGCGCTGGGCGCGCGCGACGATCTCGGCTGGGGCGATCTGCTGGCGCACGTCGATCCCACGCGCGCGCTCGATCGCATCGAGCGCGAGATCGGCCCACACGTCGACGGCCTGAACCGATTCCTGCTCGAGTACGTCGAGGCGCACCACGTCGATCTGCTGCGCGCCGACGACGAGGCCGGCGGATGATCCGCGACGCGCGCGAGCACGACCTGGCGGCGATCGTCGCCATCTACAACGCGGCGATCCCGGGACGGATGGCCACCGCCGACACCGAGCCGATCTCGGTCGAATCGCGGCGCAGCTGGCTCAGCGATCGCCACGTGGATCGCCATCCGGTGTGGGTCTGGGAAGAGCGCGGCCAGGTGCTCGGGTGGCTCAGCTTCGGGAAGTTCTATGGCCGTCCCGCCTACGCGGCGACCGCCGAGATCGGCATCTACGTCGATCCGGCGGAGCAGCGGCGCGGGATCGCGCGCGGGCTCATGCGAGGCGCGATCGCGCGCGCGCCGGAGCTGGGCCTGCAGACGTTCCTGGGCTTCGTGTTCGCGCACAACGCCGCCAGCGTCGCGCTGTGCGAGTCGTTCGGGTTCGAGCGCTGGGGTTTGATGCCGGGCGTGGCCGTGCTCGACGGCGTGGAGCGCGACCTCCTGATCTTAGGTCTGCGCTTGGGTCTGCGCTTGGGTCTGCGCTTGGGTCTGCGCCTCGGGGCCTAGTCGCCGCCACGGTACCGGCGTGATATGAACCGGGGCCCGATGTCCACGCCCGCCGGTGATTCCAGTGCTTCCGCCGACACGCGCCCCGTGCGCGTCCGCATCGCTCCCTCGCCGACCGGCGACCCGCACGTCGGCACCGCGTACATCGCGCTCTTCAACTACGCGTTCGCGAAGAGCCGCGGCGGCAAGTTCCTGCTGCGCATCGAGGACACCGATCGCGCGCGCTCGACGCCCGAATCCGAGGCGGCGATCTTGCGCGCGCTCTCGTGGGTCGGCCTGGCCTGGGACGAGGGCCCCGACATCGGCGGGCCGCACGGCCCCTACCGGCAGTCCGAGCGGCTGGCGATCTACAAGCGCGAGCTCGAGCCGCTGCTGGCGTCGGGCGCGGCTTACCGCTGCTTCTGCACCGCCGAGCGGCTCGAGGCGGTGCGCATCGAGCAGCGGCGCCAGGGGCTGTTCGTGGGCTACGACGGCCTGTGCCACGGGCGGACCTCCGACGATGTGGCCACGCGCCTCGGGGCCGGCGAGCCGTACGTGGTGCGGCTGGCGATGCCTCGCACCGGCGAGACGGTGTTCGTCGATCGCTTGCGCGGCGAGGTGAAGTTCGAGAACGCGCAGATCGACGACCAGATCCTGCTCAAGACGGACGGGTTTCCGACTTACCACCTGGCCAACGTCGTCGACGATCACCTGATGGCGGTGACGCACGTGATCCGCGCCGAGGAGTGGCTGTCGTCGACGCCGAAGCACGTGCAGCTCTACAAGGCGTTTGGCTGGCAGGCGCCGGAGTGGGTCCACATGCCGCTTCTGCGCAACGCCGACAAGTCGAAGATCTCGAAGCGCAAGAACCCGGTGTCGCTCGACTACTACCGCGACGCCGGCTTCCTGCCCGAGGCGCTGCTCAACTACCTGGGCACGATGGGCTGGTCGATCTCGGGCGACCGCGAGCAGTTCACGCTGCCCGAGATGGTCGCGGCGTTCTCGTTCGATCGAGTGAGCCTGGGCGGACCGGTGTTCGATCTCGTCAAGCTGTCGGCGATGAACGCCGACTACCTGCGCGCCCTCGACGACGCCGCGATCGTGGCGCGGCTGCGCGAGTGGCGCCTCTCCGACGAGCGGCTGCGCGCGCTGATCCCGCTCGCGCGCGAGCGCATGCAGCGCCTAGACGAGTTCGTGCCGCTGACCGACTTCTTCTTC
>CAZNCQ010000107.1:0-21428 GCA_964571275.1 uncultured Myxococcales bacterium | reverse complement strand
ACCGCGGTCTCGGCGAGATCGCGCACCATCGAATCGACGTCGCGCCCGACGTAGCCGACCTCGGTGAACTTCGACGCCTCGACCTTGACGAACGGCGCACCGGCGAGCTTCGCCAGGCGGCGCGCGATCTCCGTCTTGCCGACGCCGGTCGGCCCGATGAGCATGATGTTCTTGGGCGCGATCTCATCGCGCATCGGCGGCAGCACTTGTTGCCGCCGCCAGCGATTGCGCAGCGCCACGGCGACCGCGCGCTTGGCGGCCTTCTGCCCCACGATGTAGCGATCGAGCTCCTCGACGATCGCCCGGGGCGTCAGATCCTGCGGGCGCTTGAGCGACGGCGGCGACATGGTCCTAGAGCTCCTCGATCACGTGGTTGCCGTTGGTGTAGATGCAGATCTCGCCGGCGATCGCCAGCGCGCGGTCGACGATCTCGCGCGCCGGTAGCTCGGTCGCGCCCAGCAGCGCGCGCGCCGCCGCCAGCGCGTACGGCCCGCCCGATCCGACCGCCGCCGCGTCGCCGTCAGGCTCGATCACATCGCCGGTGCCGGACAGCAGCAGGATCTTCTCGCGGTCGGCGACGATCAGCAGCGCCTCGAGCCGGCGCAGCACACGGTCGGTGCGCCAGTCCTTGGCGAGCTCCACCGCCGAACGTAACAAATTCCCGTTGTACTCCTTCAGCTTGGTCTCGAACTTCTCGAACAGCGTGATGCCGTCGGCGGCCGAGCCCGCAAAGCCCGCGACGATCTTGCCGTCGTGTAGCCGCCGGATCTTGCGCGCCGTCGACTTCACCACGGTGTTGCCCATGGTGACCTGGCCGTCGCCGCCGATGACGACGTGGCCCGCGCGCCGCACGGCGAGCACCGTGGTGGATCGGATGCGCGGGCGCAATGGATTCGATTCGTCGGACGATCGGGCGGACTTCACGGTTTGATATGGCTCCGGGGATGGGACTTGTCGTAGACGGCCATCAGGTGATCGATGTTGACGTGAGCATAGCGCTGGGTTGTCCGTAGGCTCGCGTGTCCGAGCAATTCCTGGATCGCCCGTAGATCCGCGCCCTCACCGAGGAGGTGCGTCGCAAAACTGTGACGGAGCGCGTGCGGCGAGACCGCGGGCACGCCGGTGAGCGCCTCCCGGCGCGCGAGCAGCCGGCGCGCCACCCGCGGGCCCAGGCGCCGCCCGCGCCGAGTCAGGAACAGCGCATTCGGCTCGCCGCCGAGGCGCTGCAGGCGAATCGGAAAGTAGTCTCGCAAGGCCTGCCAGGCCTTGGAGCCGAGCGGCACGATGCGGTCCTTGCGTCCCTTGCCCTGGCGCACGGTGATCTGGGCGGCAGCGCCTTCGCGCTCGACGTCGCCGAGATCCAGCTGACACGCCTCCGAGATGCGCAGCCCGGCACCGTACAGCACCTCACACAGCGCGCGCGCGAGCGCGGCGTCGACCTCACCGTCGACCTTACCGTCGACCTCACCATCTTGGGCTCCGTGGGGCGCGCCGCTGGGCGCGGCGTCGAGCAGCCGCCCGGCGTCGTCCTTGCCCAGGAACGCCGGCAGCCGCTTCGCGCGCTTGGGGCTGCGCAGGCCCGCGACCGGGCTGGTGGCGATCAGGCGCCGGCGCACCGCCAGGCGAAAGAACGCGCGCAGCGACGAGATCTTTCGCCCGATGGTCACCGCGTCGTTCCGCCCATGAAGCGAGGCAAGGTATGAACGGCAGAGCACGCCGTCAAGCGCCGCGAGCGGCGGCGGATCGTCGCCGGCGCCGCGGTCGCCTGGGCCCAGGCCTTGGCCCCGGCGCGCCGCACACGCGAAGGCCGCCAGCTCCTGCACGTCGTGCAGATAGGCGCGCACGGTGTGGGACGACGCGCGCTTCTCCGAGACGAGGTATTGCTGAAAGGATTCGATCGCGGCAAGGATCGACATGGCGCGCGGATCGTATCCCAGCCTGACCGCCGGCGCGAATCACGCCGGGCGCGCGATCAAGTCGTGGTCGGATGCGACGTCGGGCGCGTCATGCGCGCGATGCGCTCGGCGTGCACGGGAAAGCGCTGCGCCAGCTCCGGACCGGCGGCGAGCTCGAAGTCGGCGAAGTCGAATCCGGGCGCGACCGTGCAGCCGATCAGGCAGTGGCTCGCGCCGGCCGCGAGCTCGGCGGCGAACCAGGTGCCCGCCGGGATCACCAGCTGCGGGCGCTCGCCCGCGGCGAGCTCCAGGCCCAGGCGCGCGACCTCGCCGTGACGGCCCGAGGCGTCCTCGCGCAACCGCAGCACGTCGAGCGGTCCGCCCTCGTAGAGGTGAAAGATCTCGTCCGACAGCAGGCGGTGGAGATACGTCGTTGGCTGTGCCCGTGTGACCAGGAAATAGATCGCCGTTCCGGCCGCGCGCGCGGCGCCGTTCGCGGGCGCGGTGACCACCGCCCTGGCGCGAAAGGTCTCGACGTAGTAGCCGCGCTCGGGGTGCGGCTGCATCCCCAGGCGCGCGACGATCTCGGCGACGCGCGGAGAGTCGAGCGGAGAATCCACCGGCGAATCGGACGGCGACATCCGCGACAGCCTGCGCCCGAACAGCAACCCATCGCAAGACGTGAGCCGTACTTGATGGAAAACGGCACTTTCGAACGGACACCTGGGGGGAAGATGAGCTTGTCGTTGGCGGCAATGACGGCCCGCCGCGCGCGGCCGACAGCGATGGATGCGTGCCCGGCGCCGGCACGCGGGTCCGCGACGTCGATTCGCGCGGCGCGGGCAACGGCGCTCGCGGCATTGCTGGCACTCTCCTGCGGGCGCAGCTTGATGATCGACGGTCCTTCGTCCGGCGGCGGCGGCGCCGGCGGCTCGCCGAGTCGGACCGACGCGGGCGACGGAAGCGTGTCCACCGGCGGTGCCGTTGGCAACGGTGGCGGCGGCAATGGCGCAAACGGCGGCTCGACGGGCGCCGACGCGGGCGGCGATCAAAAGGTGATGCCGAAGGACGCGAGCGTGGATCGCGCCGCCGACGGAACGACCTCCCCAGACGCCGCGGGGTGCGCGGTCGACTGCACCCATCTACCGAATATCCAGCCGAACGTCCGCGTGACGTGCTTCCAGACCAAGTGCATGCTGCCGGCCAACGCGTGCCTGCCGGGGTTCGCCAACTGCAGCGGCAGCTCCAACACCGGTTGCGAGACCGATCTCTCCCTCCCCTCCCACTGCGGAACGTGCGGTTACCAATGCGCGCCCACGCAGACCTGCCGGCAGCTCAGCTCGGGCGCGTTCTTCTGCGCCGACCCCTGTCGGGCGCCGTTCGACGACGCGTGTGGCGACCTCTGCGTCGATCTGCAGAACGATCTCAACAACTGCGGCACGTGCGGGTTCGAGTGCTTCCTGCCCAACGCGGACTTTGCTTGCCACGCCGGCAAGTGCGTGTCGCTCGGTTGCGACGACCCCGCGTGGGCCGACTGCACCAGCGATCCCGGATGCGAGACGATCCTCGGCCAGCCCGACAACTGCGGCGGATGCGGCGATCCCGCGTGCGCGCTGGCCAATACGCTGTTCACCTGCGCCGACGGAACCAGCTGCGGCGCTGCCGTGTGCGCCGCCGGGTTCGCGAACTGCAACACGACGAGCGCCGACTGCGAGACCTCGTTCGCGTCGCCGCCCGCGAGCGGCGGTTGCCTTCCCCACTACGTCGGCACCTTGCCCATCGCCACCGGCGCCTTCGCCGGCGCGGGGACCGCGATCGCACCCGATGGATCGTTCTTCCTTGCGGGCACGTTCATGGGCGCGGTCGACTTCGATCCCTCCGCGGGCAAGGACGTTCGCACCGCCACCGATGGCGACGGGTACGTCACCAAGTTCAACGCCGACGGCAGCTACGGATGGACCGCAGTCTTCGCGGGACGTGGGGACTTCCTGGTCAATGGTTTGGCGGTCACACCCGGCGGCGGTGTGGTCGCGGCCGGTTTCTACATGGACACGGTCGACTTCGATCCGGGCCCCGGCTCCGCCCTGAGCTTCACCGCGACCGCCGAGCAGCCCGACCCGTTCGTCGTCGAGCTGACGGCGACCGGATCGCTGGCCTGGGCGGCGACCTTCGCGGGCACGAACGGCTCGAACGGCGTCGCGACGGCGGTGGCTGTCGACAACACAGGAGCGGTCTACGTGTCCGGCACGTTCCTGGGCATGATGGACTTCGATCCCGGCGCGGGCACGAGCACGCTGGAAGCGGCGAGCGGCACCGGCTTCGTTGCCAGGCTGACCGCGGGCGGGACCTTCGGCTGGGTGCAGGCGATCAGCGACGGCAACTGCGACGCCGACCTGAACGCGATCGCGGTGGCCAAGGACGGAACGGTCTGGGCGACCGGCGCCGCCGGCGCGGGGGACGGCTGTACGATCGCGCCCGTTGCGGGGAAATCGCCTCAGAACGATGTGCTCATCGTGCGCCTCACGCCGGGCGGCAGCACGCTTTCGGTCCGCACGTTCGGCAACCAGACCGACGGCGGCGGGTTCGCGCTGGCCGCGAGCCCGGACGGATCGATGTACCTGGGCGGCAACGGATCGGGAGAGACCGTGTTCGATCCCGGGCCACCGCCGGTCATGCGCTGGCTCAGCAACAACGGCGGCGCCAGCTTCCTGCTCAAGCTCGACGCCGGCGGCGCGCTGTTCTGGGTCCGCGCGGTCAACGGGCCCTACTTGAACTCGATCGCCGCTACCAGCGACGGCGGCCTGCTGGCGGCCGGGCTGAGCGAGGACGACGGCCTGTTCGTCACGCGATTGACCACGAGCGGGGCGTCGGTCTGGTCATTCGAGCTCGGGGCCAGCCAGGCCAGCGCGCTCTCGATCAGCAGCGCGGGCAACAGCTTCGTCGTCGGCGGGTCCTCCAACGACGGCACCGTCGACGTCGATCCCGGCCCGGCGGTTGATCTGATCTTCGGCGAAGTCTCGTTCGTCTCGCGCTTCACGTTCTGACGGAAGAGGCAACGATGGCCACGGCGCTCGACTCCAACCGGCGAAGCAAGTCCGCGGCCTTCTCACGGCGACGCTGGCCGGTCCTCGCGCTCGCGGCGCTGCCCGCGGTTGCCTGCGGGCACCGGGTGACCATCAATACCCATCCTGCGATCGATCCCATCTTCGGGGACGTCTCGTTGGTCGCGCGTTACATGTTTTGAGGGGGAGGTGGGTGTGGGGTGACGACGAGCCAGCTATCGACCAAACAGCGCGGCACGACGGCGATCTGGATCTTGTCGCTCTCGCCCCTGCTGTGGCTCGCGTGCCATCGCAGTTTGCCGCTGGTGCCGGGCCCCGATCGCATTGGACCGCACCACGCCGACGCGGCCAGCGGAATCACACCCGACGGTGCCGGCGAAGCTGGCTCCGACAGCGCCGCGGATCGACGACCCGACACCGGTGCGCCTTCTGACGGAGCGCCCGACGCCGGCGACGGTGGCGTCGCGCTGGACGCGCCCTCGCCCTGCCCGATCGACAGCGGGCCCGCGTGCGCGATTCCCCACACGCTGCTGACTTGCGACGACGGCGTCGGCTGCACGGCGGCTGTCTGCGCGCCCGGCTACGCCAACTGCGACGTCTCGAACCCCGCCTGCGAGACGCCGATCGCGGCGACGCCGGCGGCGAGCGGCGCCTGCGTGCCGCAATATCAGGGCACGCGCCAGGTCTCCGATGGCCGCTACCAGGACTCGGCCACCGCCGTGGCAGCCGACGGATCGTTCTTCCTCGGCGGCACCTTCACGGGCACGGTTGACTTCGACCCCTCGGCGGGCACCGACCTGCGCACCGCGGGTGACGCCGACGGGTACATCACCAAGCTCAACGCCGACGGCAGCTACGCCTGGACCGCGACGCTGATCGGACCGACCGGAATCACGCTCGCCGCGCTCGCGGCGACGCCGGCAGGCGGCGTGGTCGCGACCGGAACGTACAGCGTCTCGATCGATCTCGATCCGGGACCAGGCACGGACCTGCATCGCACGAATGGCTCCAGCCACGGCGATCCGTTCATCGTCGAGCTCGGCGCCGACGGAAGCTGGTCGTGGGGAGCCACGTTCGCCGGTGACTTCAACCAGCCGGGAGGAAGCGGCGCCGGCGTCGCCGTCGACGGCGCGGGCGCGGCCTATCTCGCCGGGTCGTTCTCGGGCAACATCGACTTCGATCCGCGCTCGCGCACGCGTTCGTTCTTCGCGCCGGCTCCCACCGGCTTTCTGGTCAAGCTGACCCCGACCGGCCAGTTCGCCTGGGCGCACACGTTCTTGAACGGAGGCTGCGCCTCCGCGCTCGTGGCGGTGGCGGTGGCGACCGAAGGAAACGTCTGGTCCACCGGGACGGCGCAAACCGGCGAGGGGTGCACGATCCTCCGCCGCACGGGACAGGCGCCGCAAAACGACGTGCTGGTCGTCAAGCTCACGCCCGTCGGCGGCACGCTGGCGATCTGGACGCTCGGCGACGTCGCGCTGGACTCGGGCGTCGCCATCGCGCCTGGCGACCTCGGGTCGATGTACATCGGTGGCATCGCCGCCGGCACGGTCACGTTCGATCCGTTCGCCATGGCGGTAAAGAGGTGGATCGACCCGGTCTCGACCAGCAGCTTCGTGCTCAAGCTCCAGATGAACGGCAAGGCGGCGTGGGTCCGCCCGCTGAACGGCGTGACGCTGACGGCGCTGGCGCCCGCGCGCGACGGCGGCGTGCTGGCGGCGGGCGCGGGCTCACCGGCGCTGGTGGCGCGACTCACGTCGAGCGGCGACGCGGCGTGGACAACGATCATCGGCGGTGCCGGCAGCACCGCGCTGTCGCTGGCGGCCGCGGGCAATCGCTTCGTCGTCGCCGGTCACAGCACCGGATCCAACGACTTCGATCCCGGGCCCGGGGTCGATCCCTTCGATGGCAACCTCTCGTTCGTCTCGGTGTTCACCTATTGAATTTGATTTGATCAAACCAGACGCGCTGCCCCAACCGATGCGTTGGTCACGCAGCGCCAAATTGAGGTACAAACCCGAATGGCGATGCGAGCAGGGGGCAGAGCGAGCTTGCGATGGAGATTGGCGATGCCTCGGTGCGCAGCGTCCGTTGCGCCGGCGCTGGCAGCGGTGCTGGCAATGGCGTGCGGCCGCAGCCTCACGCTGGACGACCGCCCCGGCAGCGGCGGCGCCGGCGGATCGTCCACCCCGAACGACGCGGGCGACACCGGGAGCGCGGGCGGCACGAGCGGCGCGGCCGGGGCCGGCAGCGTCGGCGGCTCGAGCGGTACCGGCGGCACGAAGATGCCCCCCATCGACGCCGGCAACGACCGCCCGCGCGACGCGTCCCCCGACGTCGCCGACACGCGCGCGCCCGATCTCGCCCCCGATCGCACGTCGACGCCCGATGTTGGCGGATGCCCGGTTGATTGCACCCAACTGCCGCACGTGCTCCCCGGCGTACCCGTGTCATGCGTGAACGGCGTCTGCAATCTGTCCTATGGACACTGCGAGCCCGGATTCGCCCACTGCAGCGCGACCCCCAACGTCGGCTGCGAGAGCGATCTGTCGGCCAGCCCCAACTGCGGTATTTGCGGCCTCCAGTGTGGCGTCGGATATGGCTGCAGCGGAACGGGAGCCGGCTCCTTTTGCGTTCAGGACTGTGCGCCGCCTACACCCGACCGCTGCGACGTCGTCCTGTGCGTCGATTTGCAAACCGACGTCGACCATTGCGGGGCCTGCGGCAATTCCTGCTACCTGCCCAACACGCTTTACTCCTGCCAGCAAGGCCAGTGCGCGACGCTCGGGTGCTCGGACTCGACGGTCGCTGACTGCACCAGCGATCCCGGCTGCGAGACCGTGCTCGGCAACGACCCGAACTGCGGCGGCTGCAACGACCCGGCCTGCACGCTGGCAAACACGATGTACACGTGCAGCGACGGTCTCGGCTGCACCGCATCGGTGTGCGAGGTTGGCTTCGCCAACTGCGACACCAGCAGCCCCGACTGCGAGACCGAAGTTGGGTCGACGACGCCGACCAGCGGAGGCTGCCTCCCGCAGTACGTCGGCTCGGTCGGCCTGGCCACACAGGTGCTCCTCTTCACGGCCACCGCCATCGCCCCCGACGGGTCGTTCTTCATCGGCGGCACGTACCAGGGCACGGTCGACTTCGATCCGTCCTCCCCGGGAAAGGACATCCGCACCGCGAACGACCCTGACGGCTTCATCACCAAGTTCAACGCCGACGGCACCTATGCATGGACGGCCGCGCTGGCGGGACGCGGCGCCCTGTCGCTGCAGGCGCTGGCGGTCACGCCCGCGGGTGGCGTGGTCGCGACCGGCGCGTACACGGACACCATCGATCTCGATCCGAGCGCGGGCCAGGACATCCACGTCACCAACGACATCTATTCCAATGACGTATACGTCGTCGAGATCGCCGCCAGTGGGTCCGAAACCTGGGGCCGTACCTTCGCGAGCACGGCGTTCGATTCGATCAGCGCGAGCAACGGGATCGCCGTCGACGCCGCGGGCGCGGTCTACGTGGTGGGCTCTTTCTCGGGGACGGTCGACTTCGACCCCGGCGCGGGCAGCGACGCCCACGACAGCCCCCCGAACGAGAGCATCGCGTTTCTCGTGAAGCTCACGAGCAACGGCGATCGTGCCTGGTCACGCATCATCGACGACCAGGCTTGCATGTCGAGCTTGCAAGCCGTGACGGTCGCGAGCGACGGCAGCGCCTGGGCCACCGGTATGGTGTCGCCGGTGGACGGCATGTGTGCACTCACCCAGGGGCAGTACTCGGGCGCGCTCATCATCCGGGTCAACACCACCGGTGACACCCGCACGACCTGGGCGTTCGCCAATTCGCAGAGCCAGGGCGGCGCCGGTATGGCGATCGCCGCCGGCCGCGACGGCGCGGTCTATGTCGGCGGATCGGGATCGGGCGACGTCGACATGGATCCCGGCCCGGCCGTCGCGCGACGATGGTTGGGTCCGCTCTTTTCGGGGTCGGGGTTCGTGCTCAAGCTGGCGGCTGACGGCACCTATCAATGGTCCCGTGTCCTCAGCACATCGCCGATCAGCGCCATGGCCCCCGCGCCCGACGGCGGCGTGATCGCCGCCGGGTCTGCCACCACCAGGTTCGTGACCCGTCTGACCGCGAGCGGCGCGTCGGTGTGGACGATCCCGTTCGGGGACGGCCTGAACCAGCAGGTATCACTGACGTCAATCAACAGCAACGCCACGTCGTTCGTCGTCGGCGGCACGAGCTCCGGAACCCAGGACTTCGATCCGAGCCCCGCGGTCGATCTTTTGTTCGGCGACATCGCGTTCGTCTCTCGATTCAGTTTCTAGAGACCAGCGCGCAGGCAACCCAACCGATGCGTCGTTCACGTAGCGCCAACTCGAGGTACAAACGCCGATGGTAACGCGAGCAGAGGGCAGACGGATCTGGTCAGTCGCGGCGCCGACGCTGATCGTTTTGTCGGGGCTGGCGTGTGGACGCAGCCTCACACAGGACGGCCGCCCCGGCAGCGGCGGCGCCGGCGGATCGTCGACGTCCCCTTCGAACGATGCGGGTGACACCGCGAGCGCAGGCGGGAGCGGCGCGGCTGGCTCGGGTGGCGTCGGCGGCTCGAGCGGCAATGGCGGAAACCAGACGCCCCCCATCGACGCCGGCAACGACCGCCCGCCGCCGCTCCCCGACGCGTCCCTCGATGTCGGCGACGCGCGCATCCCCGATCTCGCGCCGGATCGCAGCTCGACGCCCGACGTCGGCGGATGCCCGGCCGATTGCACCCAGTTGCCGCATGTGCGCGCGGGCGCATACGCGCCGTGCGTGAACGGCGCCTGCAATCTCAACTTCGGCGCGTGCGAGGATGGATTCACCCACTGCGGCACCGTTCCCAACATCGGCTGCGAAACCGATCTGTCGAGCCCCTCCAGCTGCGGCGGCTGCACCATCCAGTGTCCAGCTGGCGACGAGTGCCGGGGGTCGGGCAGCAGCTTTTACTGTCTCCAGCCCTGTCAGCCGCCGACACCCGACGCGTGCGGCATCTTCTCCTGCGTCGATGTTCAGAGCGATGTCACGAATTGCGGCACCTGTGACAACTCCTGCTTCGTCCCCAACACGCGGTATGACTGCCAGCAGGGCAAGTGCGTGACCCTGGGGTGCAACGACTCGACGGTGGCTGATTGCACGAGCGACCCGGGGTGCGAGACGACGCTCGGCGATCCGGTGAACTGTGGCGGCTGCAACGACCCCGCCTGCACGCTCGCGAATACGATGTACACATGCAGCGACGGTCTCGGCTGCAACGCTTCGGTCTGCGACATCGGATACGCAAACTGCGACACGACCAGCGCCGATTGCGAGACGGCGTTCACATCGCCCGGAGGCGCGAGCTGTCTCCCGCAGTACGTCGGGTCGGTGGGTCTCGCCACCCAGGTCCTCGACGTCACGCTCTCGGCGGTTGCCCCCGATGGATCATTCTTCATCGCCGGCACATACGCGAACACGGTCGACTTCGATCCGTCGGCGGCCGGCAAGGACATTCGAACCGCGACCGACACCGACGGTTTCATCACCAAGTTCAACGCGGACGGCGGCTACGCCTGGACGGCGACGCTGGGCGGGCGCGGCGTGCCGACACTGACGGCGCTCGCGGCGACGTCATCCGGCGGGGCCGTCGCGGCCGGTTCTTATCAGGACACGATCGATCTCGATCCTGGCCCGGCGAGCGACATCCACGTCACGACCGATGGCACTCAGAACGATGCCTACGTCGTCGAGCTCGGCGCCAACGGCACGGAGGTCTGGGGGCGCACCCTGCCCGGCGTGGTCTCCTACTCCAACGCCACGAGCACAGGCGTCGCGCTCGATGCCGCCGGCGCCGTCTATCTCTCGGGCAACTACGGGGGGACGGTCGACTTCTCTCTGGGCGCGGGTAACGACGCACGCTCGAGCCAGGCGGATGGGAGCGGCTTTCTCGTGAAGCTTACCAGCGGGGGCAGCCGCGCCTGGGCACAAACCCTCGACGACACGAACTGCACGTCGGTGTTGAACGCGGTCGCCATCACGACGGACGGCAGCGCGTGGTCCACCGGCTCGCTCGCGCCGGGACCAGATTGCACGCTCGCACCGGCGCAACCGTCCCCGTTCAACACGGTGCTCATCCTGAAGGTCAATGCAGCCGGCAACAGCCGAACGACCTGGTTACTCGCTGACGATCAGCTTGCGGCGGGCTCCGCGATTGCTGCCGGTCGCGACGGAGCGGTCTACCTCGGCGGACTGGCCATGAACGACTTCGACACGGATCCCGGACCGGGGATGGCGAGGCGATGGTTCGGCACCTACGCACCGTCGGCCTTCGTGACCAAGCTCGCCGCGGACGGAACCTACCAGTGGTCGCGGGTCTTGAATTCGTCGCGCATCGTCGAGATGGCCAGCGCACCCGACGGCGGTGTCGTCGCGGCCGCGATCTCGACGCAGGGGTTCGTCACGCGCCTGACCGCGAGCGGCGACTCGGTCTGGACGCTTCCCGTCGGCGATTCGTCCGTCTCCGTGACCTCGATCGGCAGCAACGCGACGTCGTTCGCCGTCGCGGGGACGAGCTCGGGAACGCAGGACTTCGACCCGGGGCCCGGCCTCGATCTGATCTTCGGCGACATCGCGTTCGTGTCGCGCTTCAATTTCTAGGCACGGTCCGAGACCTAGTGCACTAGCGACCACACCCGTCGCGCAGGAAGCAGGTGGCGGGATCGGCGTAGAAGCGCTGGAAGCTGTCGGCGTCGGGGTGTCCGGGATAGGGCACGTAATAGTAGACGTAGCGGTCCTTGGCGCTGCCGTCGCGATAGGTCTGCCAGACCAGCGCGTAGGCGACGTGCGCCTCCCTGGCCAGCACCAGCAGCTGCTGGTTGTACCAATCCTCGGCCGGGCGCGGCACGACCGCGGCGCGTTCGGCGGCGTCGAGCGCAACCGGGCCGGGCGCCGCCAACCCGAAGTGCCGGAGCAGCGCCGCGCGATCGGCGGGATCGAACAGACGAGCCAGCGCCTCGTCGACGGTCGCCTGGCCGTGCACGGTGAACGGCTGTCCGGGCGGCGTCGCGGCGGTCAGCTGCTCGAGGTACAGGCGGTAGGTTCCGGCCTCCGTGAGCGCGTACGGTTTGCCGCGCGCCCGCGCCTCGTCGGCCAGCACGCGCAGCTGCAAGCGAAACCGGTCGAGGTCGGCCTGGTTCGCCGCGCGCGCGACCGGGTGATAGAGATCGATCCCCAGAACGTCGAAGAGGTCGTCGCCGGCGTAAGCCTCGGCGTAGCGCGGCCGGCGCTGCGCGACGTAGCTGTCGGCGCGCGCCGCCGACGCGCCGACCTCGGCCGAGGTCAACGTCGTCGCGCGCTCCGCGGCGCTGACGTAGGCCAGGCCGGCGCTCTCGAGCTCGCGCACGAGCCGCTCGCGCAACTGATCCCGCGCGCGGCCGACCGGGTCCATCACTTTCTTCTCGGCGGCGCTGAACGGGGCGTCTTCCGATTTCGCGAGCAGGCGATCGGGTGAGTACGCGAACACCAGGCCATCCATGCCGGGCTCGCCACGCAACGCCGTGATGTACGTGCGCACGACCGCCTTGTACGCGTCGGCGCCCGACACCGCGCCCCGCTCGCCGAGCAGCGCTGCGCAGTTCCAGTACGGCTGGCCCCACCAGAACCAGGACCCGGTGTGCTCGTGAAACGGTCGCACGATGATCGGCAGCCCGGCGAGACCCTCGTCGCGCATGACCTGCGCGGCATACCTGGCCTGCGCGACGAGCCAGCTCTTGCCGGGCACGCCCGAATTTGCGCCGGCGCCGAGCGGGCGGTCGTTGGCGATCTCGCACAGGCACCTGAGCGATTCGGGCACGTCGGCGCGCGATGTGATCGGCCGGGTGTAGTCCTCCTCGGCGTAGAACTGCGTCCCGCCGGCGACGGCGTGGATCGGGATCGCGAGGCCGCCGACGCGCACCGTCGCCAGCTCCTCGCCCGCGGGCGCGCGGGCGGTGCAGCTCGCCGCGTGCCAGTCCATGGTCACCATCCCGCCGTCGGCGATCTGGTGTTTGATCGCGGCCGCGACCGCGGCGCGGCGGTTCCAGGCGGGCGGCTCGAATGCCAGCATGCCGAGGCTCACGCCGAGCACCGCCGGATCGTCGCCGACGATCGCGGCGCCGTCCGACGTGAAGCGTCCCGCGCGCGCCGTGGCCTCGAACCAGGTATTGGTCGACACGATCGCGCCGTCGAGGAACATGCCCCACAGCGTCGCGTTCTCCTCGCCGAAGAGGAATTGGTCCGAACGGTTGAGACGTGCGAGACGCGCGAGCGCCGCTGCGCGAGCGGGCGAAGGCGCTGGCCCCGCCGGCGGCGCGACGGCGACGGCCTGCACCGGGCTCGGGCCGGTCGACCGCGCGCCGGTCGTCGTGGTCGTGCAGGAGACGGCGGCCGCGACGACGGAGAGCATCCACCAGCCGGCGCGCGCGCCGGCCATCAGCGACGCAGATCCTTTCTCATGCGCACGACGGGAACATGGACGCCCGCCGTGGTCAAACGCTCGGGGCCGGCGCACGGTTGAAATCCGGCGCGCTGATAGAAGGGAACCGCGTTCAGCGACATCGCGCCGTTCAGGCTGGTGCACCCGCGCTTCAGCGCGCGGGCCTCGACGACCGCGAGCAGCTCGCTGCCGACGCCCCGTTGCTGCCGATCGCCGTCGACGAACAGCGCACGGAGACGCGACGCCGAAGGGTCGAATTGCGCGGCCGCGACGATCTCGCCGCGCGCGCCCTCGACGGCGATGGTCTCGAGCGGCGCCAGCGCCTCGCCGAACAGCGTCGACGCATAGCTGACGAAGACCGCGTCGCGCTGGCGCTGATCGTAGTGATCACGGCAGCCGTGATCGATGGCGCGCCGGATCAGCCGCAGCACCTGGCCGAGCTCGTCGAAGCGGACCGGGCGCGTATGAAACGGCAGCGCGGGCAGCAAGCGCGGCTCGGGCTGGGGCGGCCTCATTCCCCGAAGCTTAGCCGACCCAACCCCCGAAGGCCGCGACGGCGCGCGCCGCGTAGAGGCGGCGGCGGTCGCGCTTGGGCGCGCGGGCCGCCAGCGGCGGCAGCAGGCCGAAGTTGATGTTCATCGGCTCGAACGGCTCGCGCGCGGCGCGCGGGCGCGTGACGTGCACGTAGAGCGCGCCCATCGCCGATTCGGGCGGCGGCGGCAGCGCGACGGTCCCGCGCGCGCGCGCCGCGGCGAAGCGGCCCGCGAGCAGACCCATCGCCGTCGATTCGATGTAGCCCTCGACGCCGGTGATCTGGCCGGCGAGGCGGATGGTCGGCCGGCTGCGAAGCTCGAGCTCGGCGCCGAGCAGCCGTGGCGAATCGACGTACGAGTTGCGGTGGATCGAGCCCATGCGCAGGAACTCGGCAGCGCCGAGGCCGGGGATCATGCGGAAGATGCGTTGCTGCTCCGGATACGCGAGCCGTGTCTGGAAGCCGACCAGGTTGTACGCCGACAGGTGGCGGGTCTCCGGGCGCAGCTGCACGACGGCGTGCGGCCGTTTGCCGGTGCGCGGGTCGACGAGACCAACCGGGCGCATCGGCCCGAACGCCAGCACGTCGAGCCCGCGATCGGCCATGACCTCGACCGGCAGGCAGCCTTCGAAATAGCGCGCCTCCTCGAAGCTGTGCGGGGCGACCTTGCGGCCGGCGCGCACGGCGGCGACGAACGCCGCGTACTCGTCACGGTCGAGCGGGCAGTTGAGGTAGTCGCCGGATTCGGCGTCGGCGGGCGCGTCGGCAATCGCGTCGGCGTCGGCGTCGGCCGCGACCTTCGTATCGTGTCCCCAGCGCGAGGCGCGGAAGGCGATCGTGCGGTCGATGGTCTCGGCGTCGACGATGGGCGCGATGGCGTCGTAGAAATAGAGCGGCCGCCCGCACAGCTCACCGAGCTGGCGCGCGAGCCGGCCGCCGGTGAGCGGGCCCGTGGCGATGATCGCGTCGCCGTCGGGCAACTGGTCGACCACGCGGCGCTCGAGCCGGATGCGCGGGTGATTGGCGATGCGCGAAGTGACCAGACGAGCGAACGCGAAGCGGTCGACGGCGAGCGCCTCGCCCGCGGGAACACGCGTGGCGTCGGCGCACGCGAGGATCAGCGAACCGGCGCGGCGCAGCTCGGCCTTGAGCAGCCCGGCGGGGGACTCGACGGCGTCGGAGCGCAACGAGTTCGAGCAGACGATCTCCGCGAGCAACGGTGTCGAATGCGCGGCGGACATCACCTCGGGCTTGGATTCGCGCAGGATGACGTCGATGCCGCGCTCGGCGAGCTGCCAGGCCGCTTCGCAGCCGGCGAGGCCGCCACCGACTACGAGCATGGTCGCCTCGCGCGAGGCTTGCCCTCAACCCGACCCTCTCCCACAAGCGGGAAAGGCCGACCGTCTCCCGCCGTCAGCCGACCGACGACGCGGGTCCCGCCGGCGTCGTCGCTGGCGGCGCCTCCGCTCCACCACCACCCTCGCCGCTGCCCTCGGCCTCGCCGTCGGCCGTGTAGTCGCACTCGGGCTTGATGCAGCGCAATCGCGTGCCCGCCTTGCTGACCTTCTGCACGATGAATGGCGCGCCGCAGGTCGGACAGGGCTTGGGGATCGGACGGTCCCACGACACGAAGTCGCACTGGGTCTTCGAGTAGTTCGAGCATCCGAAGAACACTTTGCCACGCTTCGAGCGTTTTTCCGTGAGGTACCCGCCGCACCCCTCTTTCGGGCAAGCGATCCCCAGCGACATCGGGCTCGTGGTCTTGCAGTCGGGGTAGCGGGAGCAGGCCAGGAACTCACCGAAGCGCCCGCGCCGGATCACCATGGGCGAGTTGCACGTCGGGCACAGCTGGTCCGAGGGGCGCGTCGTCGGCCGCACCGTCAGGCTGCCGTCCGAGTTGCGCGTGTACTCCTTGGTGTTGCGGCACTCCGGGTAGCCGGAGCACGCGAGGAAGTGGCCGTTGCGCCCCCACTTGATCACCATTGGTTTGCCGCACTTCTCGCAGACCTCGTCGGTCTTCTGCTCCTCGCGCTTCACGTCGCGCATCTCGATCTTGGCCTTGTCGAGGTCGATCTTGAACGGGACGTAGAATGCGCTCAGCAGCTTCACCCAGTCGGCGGTGCCGTCCTCGACCTGGTCCAGCTGCTCTTCCATCTGCGCCGTGAAGTCGGTGCTGACGATGCCGGGGAAGCTCTTCACGAGCAGCCCGTTCACCATCACGCCCAGCTCCGTCGGGTGGAGCCGGTTCTCCTTCTTCTCGACGTAGCCGCGGTCCTGGATCGTCGACAGGATCGCCGCGTAGGTCGACGGCCGGCCGATGCCCTTCTCCTCGAGCTCCTTGACCAGCGACGCTTCGGAGAAACGCGGCGGCGGCTGCGTGAAATGCTGCTCGGGCTTCACGTCGAGCAGGCGCAACTCCTCGCCCTCCGCCACCTCGGGCAGCGCGCCCGCGAGATCGTCCTCGGCGACCGCCGCCCCCTCCTCGATGGTCTCGGCGTAGACCTCGAGGAACCCGGGCACCTTCATCACCTGGCCGCTCGCGCGCAGGCCGACGCGACCCGCCTCGATGTCGACGCTGGTCTGATCGAACACCGCCGGCACCATCTGGCAGGCGACGAAGCGGTTCCAGATCAGCGCGTAGAGCTTGAGCAGATCCTCGGTCTCGCGCGCGTCGCGGCCGCCGCCCTTCTCGCCCGACCACGCCTGCCGCACCTTCTCCGGATCGAACTTCAGCGACGTCGGACGGATCGCCTCGTGGGCGTCTTGCGCGCTCTTCTTGGTCTTGTAAACGATCGGCGCCGCCGGCAGCGACGCCGCGCCGAAACGCTCGGCGATGTACGCGCGCGCGTCGGTGACCGCGTCATCGGACAGACGCGTCGAGTCGGTACGCATGTACGTGATGAGGCCGACCGGACCCTCGTCGCCGACCTCGACGCCTTCGTACAGGCGCTGCGCCAGCGACATCGTGCGCTTGGGCGAGAAGCGCAGCTTGCTCGACGCCTCCTGCTGCAGCTTCGACGTGATGAACGGCGGCGGCGGATACTTCTTGCGCTCCTTGCGCTCGACGCTGGCCACGCGCAACGTCGCCGAGCGGATCGCGTCGACCGCCTCGCGCGCCTGGCCCTCGTGCACCAGCTCGGCCTTCTTGCCGTCGATGCGCGCCACCTTGGCGACGAACGGGGGCGGGTTCTTGCCCTCGACGTTCGCCTCGACCGACCAGTACTCCTGCGGCTTGAACGCCGCGATCTCGTCCTCGCGCTCGCAGATCAGCCTCACCGCCACCGACTGCACGCGCCCCGCCGACAGCCCGCGCCGGACCTTGGTCCACAGCACCGGGCTGATCTGGTAGCCGACCAGTCGGTCCAGCACGCGGCGCGCTTGCTGCGACTCGAACTTCTTGCTGTCGAGCTCGATCGGCTTGCCGATCGCCTCGATGATCGCCTTCTTGGTGATCTCGTTGAACAACACCCGATGGATGTTCGGGTTCGACGGCCGGATCTCCTCGGCGATGTGCCAGGCGATCGCCTCCCCCTCGCGATCGGGGTCGGGCGCCAGGAAGATCTGTGACGCGGTCGCGGCCGCTTCCTTGATCTCGGCCAGCACCTTCTTCTTGCCGTCGATCACCACATACTCGGGCTGGAAGCCGTGCTCGATGTCGATGCCCAGCTTCTTCTTGGGCAGGTCCTTCACGTGACCGACCGACGCCTTCACGGTGTAGCCCGAGCCCAGGTACTTCTTGATGGTCTTCGCCTTCGCGGGCGACTCGACGATCACGAGCGCGTTGTCGTTGCCGCGCCGCGGAGCCGCGGTCTTCTTCTCCGCTGCCGGCGCGGCATCGGCGGATGCGCTCTTCTTCGTCTTCGCCTCGGCCGCGGGTTTCGCCGACTTCGTGGCGCGCGCCACGGTCTTGGTCTCGGCCTTTGCCTCGGCGCCGGCCACGGGCTTCGCCTTGGCCACCTTCTTCTTCGCCGGGGCTTTTTCCGCTGCCGTCTTGGGAACGGCAGCCTTGTCGGCCGGCGTCTTGGCCGGCGCCGTCTTGGGGACCGGCATCTTGCTAACTGACATGGGGCACCTCGTATCGACCGCCGGCCAGGCGTCGCACCCAGCCGGAGAGCTCGGCCTCGGCCAGCACGCCCAGCGCCGCCGGCAGAGAGACACCGAGGCGTTGGGCAATCCCGACCGCGCTGTCCGAGCCATCTTCCAGAGCCGCCAGCAGCGGAGCCAGCTCCGCCGGGGCGCGCCGTTGGGGAACCGCCTCGCCCGCCATTCGTCGCAAAATCTCCTCGCCGCTCTCGGCCGCGCCGGCCATTCCGGACGCCAGCAGCTCGTCCGTTCCGGCGCTACCGGGGACCGCGATCAACATCTGGCCCGCCGCGCGGGCGAGCCGCGCGGTGATGAGCGCGCCCGACAACCGGCGAGCTTCGATCACCACGACCGCATCGGCCAGCCCCGCCACGATGCGGTTGCGCACCGGGAAATGCTGCTTCCTGGGCGGCGTACCCGAAGGGTGCTCGGACAGCAGCCCTCCCGCGACGGCGATCTCGTCGAAGAGCTTCGCGTGCCGCTCGGGATAAACCACATCGACACCACAGCCGAGCACCGCGAAGGTCACGCCACCCGCCTGGAGGGCGCCCCGATGCGCGGCGGCGTCGATCCCGAGCGCGCCGCCCGAAACGATGAACTGCCCCGCACGTGCCAGCGTCGCCGCGATGCGCTCGGCGCGCGCCACACCGGCCGCGCTGGTCGCGCGCGAACCAACGATCGCGACACCGCGCTCGTGCGCCGCCGGCAATCGCCCGCGAAACCAGAGCCCGGCCGGCACCTTGGCCAGGCGCCGCAAGCGCGTGGGAAATGGGGGGTCGACGGCGGCAACGAAGCTCATGGCTTGGGACATATCGGTCGTTTTCGGGACTTCTCCAGCCGGGTTGTGAGCCGCACGCGCGGGCGGAGGTGGGTCCCCCGCGGGAGCCCATCGCGGGAGGATCAAGGAAACCGCCGAGGGTTCCCATGTCGAGAAACGCAACATGCCGAGCCGTTGCAGATAGCGCCAGCCGAGGACGCGGTCAAGCAACCTGGGCAAAGCCCCTGTAAATTTCGTGGGTTACCCTGGCCGGGCCGGGGGGGCCACCCGTGAGCGGCTGCTAGTAGCCCTTTTTGAGGTCGGCGATGTCCCCGATCCGGATGGGTCGATTGCCCCCCAGAACCCAGGCGACCGAGGCTTCGTCTCGCACGTCGACCGTGATGACTTCGGCGACGGCGTCGGCGGGAAACCGCTCGTCGTTGGTCTCCCATCTCTCCATGACCGGGCGATATCCGTCCCCCTGGCGCAAGATTCGCAGGCGGTTGCCCGGCTCGATTCCCTGACGCCGGCCGCGGTTCAGCACCACGAGCATACCCTCGGCGATCAAGAGATTGGGTTGCACCGCCGCGACGACGCGCGCCGAGCCGGACGCCGTGCTCGGGCGCGGCTTGATGGTCTTGAACTGGCGGAAGAGCGGCCCGACGCGGTAGCCGCGCTCGACCGGCTCGACCACGTCACGCAGCGTGCCGGTCGCGATCGTCCGCTCGTCGACCATCTCGATGGTCACGTCGCCGTAGATGCGCACCATGTACCCGAGCACCGTCGACGAGCTCGGGTCCGTGACCGGATGATCGCGGTCGACCTGATAGATCGTGTAGCGCTGGCCGAGACGCAGCGGCTTGTCCTTCGCGAATTCGACGTATACCTGATCGCCGGTCGCGAGCATGATCTGCTCTTCGCGCGATCCAGTGATCGTGCCGGCAAGAGTCAGCTCCTGCGTATCGACGAAGCCGGCCTCGCGCAGGGCGCCGTGACTCGACGGGCGCGGCGGGTCCGTCTGTGACCGGTGCGCCAGCCCCATCTCCCGGTGCGCCGCCGGCGCGGCCACGGTCACGTCCGAAGCAGGCGCCGACTGGGTGATGCCACCGATGTGGATGGTCTGGCCGGGGAAGATCCAGTGCGGGTTGGTGACGTCGGGGTTCAGCGCCCAGACCTTGGGCCAGCGCCAGGGGTCGTGGAAATAGGTGTCACAGATGCCCCACAGCGTATCGCCCTTCTGGACGGTGTAGCGATCGGGCGCCCGATCGGTCGGCTGGCCCGCCGCTTCGGTCTCGGCCTCGTCGTCGCCCGGCTCTTCGTCGGGCGGCGGCCGGCTGTCCTTCTCGCCCAGGCCGCGCAGCGCGCGCCGTTGCTCGGCGTCCTTGTCATCGGGCGGCCGCTCGGACGCCGCACCGGCCTGCGAGAGCGACGCGACCAGGAAGAGCGACCACGCCCCGGCGCGGGCGCGGGTCATCGCCCGCTCATCTCCAACGTCACCGTCGAGGAGGCCTTGTCGTCGACCTTGGCCAGGCGGTCGGTCGCCAGGCGGGACGCCGCGTGGTGGGGATACATGTGCTGCAGCGACTCCAGCACCTGGCGCGCCTCGCGCGTCTCGCCCAGCTTGAGCTGCGCCTCGCCCAGCTTGAGCATCGCCTCCGGCACCTTGTTGCCGTGCGGGTACCGTTCGCCGACCAGGCGCAGCTCTCGCACGGCCGCGTGATACTGCTTGAGGTCGTAGTAGCACTCGCCGAGCGCCAACTGTGCGTTGTCGCCGTAGTGGTGGTGCGGGTAGCTCTTCAGGAACTTGCGGAACGTCGCGATCGCGGCGGCGTCGTGGCCGCTGCGGAAAGACGCCATTCCCTTGCGATAGAGGCCCGCGGCCGCCTGAGCGTCGCTGGTGCTCATGCGCGCGGGCTCGGCGCGGGGCTCGTTCACGGCGACGTTGACGCTGGTGATCACGGCGCGTCCGTTGCCCGAGAGGCGCAACGACGGGCGGGCGCCGCCCCGCTTGGGCGGCAGTGCGGCCTCACCAGCGTACTCGACGTCGGGGACGTTCGGATCCTCGACGACCAGCGCCGGCTGGGCGACCGGGCTCGCGGGCCGATCGTCGCCGCCGATCACGCGCGAGATCGGTCCCGTGCGACGGTTGTCGGCGACGCGGCGGCCGCTCTCGAGCTTGTCCTCGAGGATGAAGACGCGGTTCTGCAACTCGTCGATCTGGCGCAGGTAGCCCGCGTTCTGCGCGCGTAGCTCGACCATGTTGCGCTCGACCTCCGCAGATCGCGACGGTTGCGCCGGCATCGTCGCGCACCCGGTGGCGAGCAAAGACGCGAACGGCAAGAGCCACGCGCTGGCAATCGTGGATCTAAAGAACGGGAGAGACAGAAACGATCGTCGTTGAGACATGGCTGCCCCTGGGGGTCAGTAGTCCCATCGGCACATCTCCCAAAAACTGCAGTGGGGTGTCGAGGGGAGAGCGGGGATCAAAGCGTGGCGGCGCTACGGAAGCTGTGCGGGTGACGCGAAGGGGGGGCACCCGACGGGTGAGACGGGTTGGGCTCGTCGCGTGGAGCTCCTCCAAGAAGGTTGCCGTGGTCTAGGC
>CAZNCQ010000106.1:0-21602 GCA_964571275.1 uncultured Myxococcales bacterium | reverse complement strand
AGTGCTTTAAGACCACGGTGCTGCGCTGGAAGTTCCCGAGCTTCACCGGCACCGCGGTGACCATCGAGCAGAAGCTCACGCTGACGCCGAAGACCTGATGAATTAGGCTTCGGCGAGCGTGGTCTCCCCGGCCGACCTGGGGAGGGCGCGCTCGAACGTGTTCTCACAGACGCACCATGCGCAGCTTGATCTATCTCGACCACGCGGCCACCGCGCCGCTCCGACCCGAGGTCGTTGCGGCGATGCAGGGCGCGCTCGCCGCCGTCGTGGGCAATCCCTCGAGTGTTCACGCGGCGGGCCGCCGAGCGCGCGCCGTCGTCGAGCACGCGCGCTCCGAAGTCGCGCGCCTCATCGGCGCGCTGCCGGAAGAGATCGTCTTCACCTCGGGCGGCACCGAAGGCGACAACCTGGCGGTGCGGGGGCTGGCTTCGGCGGCGCGCGCCGCCCGCCGCGAACATGGCGCTGGCCACGTCGTCTCCTCAGCGATCGAGCACCCGGCGGTGCTGGGGGCGCTCGCCGCGCTCGAGCGCGACGGCTTCGCGGTCACGCGGCTCCCGGTCGATGCGAACGGCCACATCGATCCGGCCCACCTGCGCGCGGCGCTGCGCAAGGACACGGTGCTGGTCACGCTGGCCGCTGCCAATCACGAGATCGGCAACGTGTATGCGATCGCCGAGCTGGCCGCGATCGCCCGCGCCGCGGGCGCTCTCGTTCATACCGACGCCGTCGCCGCCGCGGGCCGCGTCCCCTTCGACGTCCGCGCTCTCGGCATCGATGCCGCGACCATCTCAGCGCACAAGATCGAAGGGCCGCCCGGCGTCGGGGCGCTTTACGTCCGGCGCGGTGTCGACCTCGACTCGCTGCTCGCCGGGGGGCACCAGGAGCGCGAGCGCCGCCCCGGCACCGAGAACGTCGCCGGCATCGTCGGGTTCGGGACCGCGGCGCGCCTCGCGACCGCCGAGCTCGCCGCAACCGCGATGCATGTCAGGGCGCTACGCGCGCGGCTCGAGCGCGGGCTCGCGTCGATCGCGGGCGCATCGATTCATGGCGATCCCGATCCGGCGGCGCGGTTGCCCGGCACGACCAACATCGGCTTCGATGGCGCGACCGGCCAGCTGGTCGCGATCGGCCTCGATCTCGAGGGGATCTGCGTGTCGACGGGCGCCGCCTGCAGCTCGGGATCGCTCGAGCCGTCGCCGGTGCTGCGCGCGCTGGGCCTGCCTGCGGAGCGCGCCGCGCAGGGTGTTCGCATCACGCTCGGCCGCACGACGACCGAGCAGGAGGTCGATCGCCTGCTCGACGTGCTACCGGGCATCGTCGAACGCGTACGCGGCGCGAATGAAGGTCCGGCCCGCCGCCGCGCTCCGCGCGCCGCCGCCAGCCGGCCGCGCATCGCCGTGGCGATGTCAGGCGGCGTCGACTCCTCGACGGCGGCGGCGCTGCTGCTCGAAGCGGGCGCCGAGGTCGTCGGCGTCACGCTCAAGCTCTACGACGCGACGGGCACGTCGGCCAGCATCGGCGGCCGTTGCTGCGGCCCGCGCGACATCGAGGACGCACGCGCGACCGCGGTGGAGCTCGGCTTTCCGCACTACGTGATCAACGAGACCGAGACCTTCCGCCGCGCGGTGATCGACGACTTCCTCGACGAGCACCGCCTCGGACGGACGCCCAACCCGTGCGTGCGTTGCAACGAACGCCTCAAGTTCGCGCCGCTCGTGCGTTTCGCCGAGGCGATCGGTGCCGACGCGCTGGCGACCGGCCACTACGCGCGGCTCGTACCGGCGGACGCCGGTGCCGACGCTGCCGGCGCACGCGAGGCCGTCGCGCCGCCGCGATTATTGCGCGCGCTCGACCGCGACAAGGACCAGTCGTACTTCCTGTTCGGCGTGCGGCCCGAGGTCTTCGATCGCGTGATCTTCCCGCTCGGCGACAAGACCAAGGACGAGGTGCGCGCGATCGCGCGCCGAGCGGGTCTGCCGAACGCCGACAAGCCCGACTCGCAGCAGATCTGCTTCATCCCCGACGGGAACCACCGCGCCTACGTCGAGGCCCACGGCGGCGCCGGCGCCCCGGGGACGATCCTCGACGAGGAGGGCGCCGAGCTCGCGACCCACGACGGCACCCACCATTTCACCGTCGGGCAGCGGCGCGGCGTGCCCGCGGCCTCCGGAGGTGAGCGGCGGTTCGTCGTACGCATCGACGCCGCCACCGGGCGCGTCGTGGTCGGTCCGCGCTCGAGCCTGGCGCGTCGCGAGCTCCAGATATCCGACGTGCGGTGGATGCGCGCACGGCCCTCCGCGTGGCCGCTGCGTTGCGCGGTTCAGATTCGCCATCACGCCGTGGCGCTGCCGGGCTGGGTCGCCGCGCCCGCCAACGAAGCCGGCGGCGCCGTGACCATCGAGCTCGACAAACCTGCCGACGGCGTCGCCCCCGGCCAGGCGGCGGTCTTCTACGACGGTGAAGCGGTTCTCGGCGGCGGCTGGATTGACTGACCGCGGGTCGGTCGGCTCACCGCCCTTGAACGTAGACGATCAGGCCTCGCCGCGCTGCTCGTTCGCCGCCGAGATCGCCGCCGCGATCACCTCGCTGGGCGAGGTGTTGCGCTCACGCACGCGGACCGCGGTGATCGCGTCCTCGAGCTCGCCGCGGTCGAGAAAGATGCCGTGGCAGGTGCCGCAGTAGTCGACGTGCACCTTGCCGAGCATCACCTCGGACAGCTGGCCTTCGCAAGCGGGGCAGGGCGCCTTGTTCTCGGTCGGGATCGGCGGCGGCCCCGACGAGCCGCGCAGCAGGGTGCGCAGGCGCGCGAGCTCCTTCTCGGGCAGCTGGGCGGCGCGCGTGATCTCCCCGCGGTCGAGCCAGAGCCCCCCACACTTCGGACAGAGATCGACCTCCAGACCCTGGAACGTCGCTCGATCGAGGATCGAGTTGCATTTCACACAACAGAGATTCGCCTGACCCATGGCTCGCCATTGTAACCGCGCCCGGCCGGTCGGGTCCAGAGCCCGACCATGTCCTCCGGTCATCGGCCCGCAGTGGTAACTTAAACGCGATGAGCGCATCGGAACCGGCCGGCTACGCCGTCCTCGAGGGTCTGATCGGCTATGCCTTCCGCGACCGCACGCTGTGCGAATCCGCCTTGACGCACAAGTCGTGGCTGAACGAGCGCCACGGCGCGGCGCGGACCGACAACGAGCGGCTCGAGTTCCTGGGCGACGCCGTGCTCGCGCTGGCGGTCAGCGACATGCTGATGAAGCGTTTCCCCGACCGTTCGGAGGGCGAGCTGTCCAAGACGCGCGCGGCGCTGGTCAGCGAGGTGGGCCTGGCGAAGGCCGCCGAGGGGATGGGCCTGGGCGAGTGGATCTTCCTCGGCCGCGGCGAGGACCAGGCAGGCGGAAGACGCAAGCCGTCTATCTTGTCAGACGCGCTCGAGGCCCTGGTCGGCGCGGTCTACCTGGACGGGGGATTCACCGCTGCGCACGAGGTGACCGAGCGGCTCTTCGCCCAGGCGCTGCGCGATGCCGACAGCTCCGTGCGCTTCGACTTCAAATCGCGCCTGCAGGAGCGATCGCAGGCACTCTTGCAGGCGACACCGCAGTACAGCGTTGTCGGGCAGGAGGGGCCCGACCACGATCGCCGCTTTCTGGTGGCCATCCTGCTCGATGGGCGCGAGTACGGGCGCGCGCAGGGCCGCTCGAAAAAAGAGGCCGAGCAGAGCGCCGCCGCCCAGGCGCTGGAGGTGCTCGACCGCGGTGCGCCGCCGACCGGAGAGGGATGACCACCGCGAGCGCCATCGATCGCAGCCGCATCCCCGCCGAGGTGGTCGCGCTCTGCCGTCGCCTGCGCGGCGCGGGCCGGGAGGCCCACCTGGTGGGTGGCGGCATCCGCGACCTCCTGCTCGGGCGCACGCCGGCCGACTTCGACGTCGCCACCAGCGCGCGCCCCGAGGAGGTGCTCGCGCTCTTCGGCTCGACCTTCGCAATCCCGACTGGCCTGCAGCACGGCACCGTGACCGTCCTGACCGGGCAGGGCGCGTCGCGCCACGCTGTCGAGGTGACGACCTTCCGCGGCGAGGGCGCGTACCTCGACGGCCGGCGCCCGTCGTCGGTCAGCTACGTGTCGTCGCTGGAGGAGGATCTCTCGCGCCGCGACTTCACCATGAACGCGGTCGGGTATGACCCGATCGACGATCGCCTCACCGATCCCTTCGCCGGCCGCGCCGATCTCGAACGCCGGCTGATCCGCGCTGTGGGCGCTCCGTTGCAGCGCTTCCGCGAGGACGGGCTGCGGCCGATGCGCGCTGTCCGCCAGGCGACGCAGCTCATGTTCACGATCGATCCGCCAACGCTGGCGGCGATCGGCGAGACGCTCGACGTCTTTCGCAAGGTCTCCGTCGAGCGGGTTCGCGACGAGCTCTTCAAGCTGCTGGCGTCGCCGCGGCCGTCGTACGGCCTCGAGCTGATGCGCACGACCGGCCTCATGGGCGAGGTGCTGCCCGAGCTGCTCGAAGGCGTCGGCGTCACCCAGAACCGCTTCCACAAGTTCGACGTCTACCAGCACACGCTGGCCGTCGTCGACAACACCCACGGCGACCGCGCGGGGCTGGCGGTGCTGCGGCTCGGCGCCCTCTTGCACGACGTCGGCAAGCCGCGTGCGCGCCAGCCGCGCGAGGGCGCGCCCGGCGAGTTCAGCTTCTTCAAGCACGAGTACGTCGGCGCCGACATGGCCGATGCGATCGGGCGCCGCCTGAAGCTGTCGGCCGCCGAACGCGAGCGCGTCGTCGGGATCGTCGCGAACCACATGTTCTTCTATTCGCCCGACTGGACCGACGGCACGGTGCGCCGCTTCGTCCGCCGCGTCGGCAGCGACGCGCTGCCGGCGCTCTTCGCGCTGCGCGAAGGCGACATCGCGGGTCGCGGCTTCGGCGAGGATCCCGACGTCGAGCTCGGCGAGCTGCGCCGCCGCGTCGCCGAGGTGGCGGCCGAGGACGCGGCGTTGCGCATCACCGACCTCGCGATCGACGGCAAGGACGTGATGCGGATCCTCGGCATCGCGCCCGGCCGCATCGTCGGTGTCGTGCTGGAACGGCTGCTCGAACGCGTGCTCGACGATCCGTCGCTGAACCAGCCGGATCGCCTGGCGGCGCTGGTTCCAGAAGCCGCGCGCGAAGTTCCGGCCTAGATCGTCTACGTGGTGGGTCGTCCGAGCACGGCGACCAGCTCCGCCGCCGATGCGACGGTGCGTGTCTCGCGCTCGGCCTTGGCCGAGGTCCCCAGCATCTCGGTGCGCCGGCGGATGACCGTCACTTCGGGGTCGAAGACCGCGAGCGCTTCGATCGACGGCGCGGCGTCGCGCGGCGGCGGAGGCGCCGCGGGCACCCCCGATGCGCGCGCGACCGACATGACGAACGGCAGGCGAACGCCCAGGCGCCGCTTCCGCCCGCTGCCGCGCAGAGTGACCGCCACCGCCAGCGGCGGTTGGCCGTAGTGCTCGAGCGATTCGATGTTCGCCAGGTGGGGCAGGCTCACGTGGCGTGCGATCGACGCGGTCAGCGCCCCCAGCCCCTCGGTGTCGCTGCGCGCGCCGCCGAGGATCAGGTCGGCGCCCAGCGTGCGCGCCGCGCTGCCGAGCACCTGGCCGAGGGTGTGAAAGTCCGCAGCGGCGAAGCTCTCGCCGCTCACGCGCGCCGCCCGATCGACGCCGCAGGCCCACGCCGCCTCGAGCGCCGCGGTCTCTTCCTTGGTACCGGCCATGAGGGCGATGACCTCGTTGTCGTCGCCCAGGCTTCGCGCCAGGCGCAGCGCTTCGCGATCGTTCGCGGTCAGCGGCGATCCCCCCGGCGGCGCGGCGTGGAGGCAGACGATCACCTTCAACGGACGACCTGCCCGGTGGCCAGCGCCGCGATCAATTCGGACCAGGGGTCGACGACCGAGTCCGCGTTCCAAACGAGATCACGGGCTGGCGCTCCGCCCGCGCCGTCAAACGCGCCATCTGGAACAAGCTCGATCGCTCCGATCAACGCGCGCGGCGAGACGCCGATCTCGGCGGCCGCGGGTGCGCCACCCACGACCAGGACCAGCTCGGGCGATGCCGCGGCCAGCGCGCGCGGAGACACGCGGCCGTCGACGACGGCGACCTCGGGCGGCGCGGCCGCGCGCAGGCGGGTACCGACCTCGGGCGAAACCTGTGGGCCCAGCACGACCAGTCCCCGCGCCAGCGTGACGGCGTCCAGCTCGTCGGGCTCGGACGCGAGCTCTGACAGCGGCGGGTCGACCAGCGCGGTGCAGGTGATCACCTCCACGTCGATGTCGGATGTCCCGTGCTCGCGGGGGACGCCGTGCGCGCCCAGGATCGCGACCACCGGCCGCTCGATCTCGACCGGGTCCAGCTGCCGGTAGCCGGAACGATCCGCGCGCCAGCGACGCAGGTTGATGCGTCCCACGCCGTCGGCCAGCGGGCCCGCCTCCTCGGACAGCACCATGTCGACGGCGGGTGCGTACGCGGCGCCGAGGCGCATGGCCAGCGACGGTCCGAGCTCGTCGCCCGGCCCACCGGTGGGGAACAGCACGACCATCGGCGGCACGCGCTCGACGGCGGTGAAGAGCGCCGGCCCGTGGGTGACGTCGAGCGGCGGCGCGCCCAATCCGGCCGCCTCGCACATGAGCACCCGGTCGGCGCCCGCGCGTCCGAGAGCGGTCGCGAGAGGCTCGGAGCGCGCGCTCTCGTGCGGTTCGCCCAGCACCAGCGCAAACACCGTCAGACCCGCCCCGTGGGCGATCCGCCGTGCTTCGGACAGCGCGAACAACGAGGCGGGCGTCGCGGCGCCGTCGCGCCGGTCGATGTAGACGATGAGGTTGGGCAGGGTCGCACCTTTTGGGAAACGCCTTCACTATCATGCACACGACCGACGCGGGCTGTCCATTGACCTCGGACGATTGCCCTCCGAGAATTGACCCCTGATCTGGCGGTGGCCATAATAGTCCACGCTCGTGGTTCCCTAGTTCGGCAGCTCAGCTCGGTTGCTCAGTTCGGTCACTCGTTCGCCTCACTTATTCGGTTCAATCATCGGCGGTAGGTACGTCGAACCTGGAACGCCCGACCAATCACGCATGTCACCAGGACCCGCTGACGACGACGACCTTCCAATCGAGATCACCGCCGATCTGGAGGAGTCCGCGGACGGATCTTTCGGTTCAGGGCCGGTGACGGTCACGGCGCCGACGGCGCCGCCTCCATTCGAGGCGGCCGCGCTCGAGGCGGCGTCGGAGATCGATCTCTATCTCGGCGAGGCGAAGCTGGCGGAGCCGGCGCGTGCGGCGCCGCTGGTTCACGAAGCGGGGCACCTGCGCGAGCGCGCGCTCGGCGACGGGGACGGCGCGCTCGGCTGGTATCGCGACGCGCTCGCGCTCGACGGCACCTTCGTCGCCGCGCTGGCGCCGGTGCGCCGGCTGCTGACCGCGCGCGGCTCGTGGGAGGTGCTGGCCGCCGTCTACGAGACGGCGATCCGCGCGGGCGTGTTCGGCACCGACGGCGGCCGCTCGCGGCGTGTGGCCGATCTGTGGATCGAGCGCGGGCGCGTTCTCGAGGATCGCCTGTCGCGGACCGCTGACGCCGCGAATAGCTTCCGCGAGGCCGCCTCCGCCGCGCCCGAGTACACCGCTGCCCAGCTGGCGCGGCTCATCGGCGCCGCGCGCGCCGGCGATGCTGGGGTGGTCGAGACGGCTCTCGCCGGGCTCATCGACTGCGCCGACGCCCCATCGCGGCGCGCGGCGCTGGCCGCGGAGCTGGCGCGCCTGCAGCGCCTCTCGTCGGAGTCTTCGTCTGACGCGGACGGCGGCGGCGCTCGCGCGCTGGAGACGCTGCGCCAGGCGCTGGCGGGCGCGGGCGACGAGACGCCGCGCGATGGTCTCGTCGGCGAGCTCGAGAGCCTGGCGCGCGCCCGCGCCTGGCCGCGCGTCCAGGTCGGCGCGCTCGAGGAGCTGGCGCGCGCGCTGCCCGACGACCAGCTCGCTGCCAAGGCGGCCTTGCACCGCGAGCGCGCGCGCTTGCTGCGCGATGTGATCCGGGATCTCGAAGCGGCGCACGCCGCGCTGGCCGAAGCGCGGCGGTTGCTGCCAGACCACCCGTTGCTGACCACCGACATGCTCGACCTCGCCGACCAGCTGGCCAGCGTCGAGCTGCTGCAGCAGACGATGGAGGGCTCGGCGATCCCGCAGGACGAGCTGCTGTCGGCGGCGCGCCTGGTCGATGCGCTGGGGCGCGCCGGCCGCGCCATGGAGGCGATCGATCTCGCGCGCAGGTACGCCGCGACCTGGTCGGCCGCGATGCCTGCGGCTGCGCCCGAGGACGGACCCGCAGGCGCGTCGTCGGGCGCGTTGTCGGCGGTCGCGCTGCTGGCGCTCGCGTCGCGCATCGCTCTGCACGCCGAGGCCGGCGACGCCATCGGGCTCGCCGACGCATTCGAGGCCGAGGGGGATCAGGGGCAGGGCGAGGTGGCGGCGCACGCATTCGTGCGCGCGGCGACGTTGCGCGATCTGGCGCTGCACGACGCGCGACACGCCGAGGGCCTGTACCGCAAGGCGCTCGAGCGCTGTCCCGGGTATCCGCCCGCGGTCGACGCGCTGGAAGAGAGGCTGCGCGTTGACGGGCGCTGGGCCGACCTGGCCGACGTGCTCGAGAAGGACCTGGCCGCGCTCGGCCCGCCGCCCGAGGACGCGACCGGGGAGGCGACCGGCGCAGACGCGTCGGTCGGCGCGGCGCCCTTGCCGTCACCGCTCGCCCGCCGGCGATATCTCCTCGAAGCGCTGGTCGGCCTCCACCGCGATCGCCTCGGCCGGCCCGCGCGTGCGCTGGTCTTCCAGCGGCAGCGGGTGGCGCTGGACGCCGGGGATCTCGACGGGTGGATGCTCACGCGCGATCTCGAGCTACAGGCCTTGGTCGTCGCGCCCGATCCCGCGGGCAACGCCGAGGGCAACGCCACCGGGAACGGCGATCCGCACGCGGTGCTGCGCCGGGAAGGCGTCGCGACGCTGATCCAGCTCGCGGCGCGCGCCGGACAACCCGCGGTCATGGCGGCGCTCGAGAACGAGGCGGCCGCGTCGGTGACCGACGACCCGTCGCTGGCCGAGCAGTTCTACCGCGACGCCGCCGTCGGCGACCGCACCGGTATCGCCGCGGGACACCTCGCCGCGAAGCTGGCCTCGCCCGCCGATCGAGCGCGCGCGGTGGCCCGCGAGCTTGGCGCCGCCGACGCCGCGGGGCGAACCGACGTCGCCCGTGGATTGCGCCATCGCCTGGCCCTCGAGCGGGCGCGCGCCGGCGAGTGGCGCGACGCGGTCTCGGTGCTCGCGCCGGTCTACTCCGCCGGCGACGAGGGCGCGCGCGCCCTGAGCTTCGACCGCGCGCGACTGTCGGGCGACCCGGCGCTCGAGGTGCTCACGCTCGGTGAGGCCGGCTCCGAGGCCTCCGCCGCGGGGCTGGTCGCCGCGGCCGATCTCGGCGAGGCGCTGGAGCGAAACGGCAACGGCGAAGGGGCCGAGCGCGCGTTTCGCGAGGTGCTGCGGAGTGGGCGTTCGACCGACGCCGCGCTCGGCTTGCTGCGAACGGCGTCGGTCGCGGGCCACTACGCCGCCGTGAGCGACGCCCTGCGCGCCATCGGCGACATGTCGTTCGACGACAGCGGCGCCACGATCGGCGCTGCCGCGGCCCGCGAGGCCGATCTGCTCGATTCCGCGCGCGGCGAAGGGGCCGCGCGCCTCACCGAACGGGCCGCCGCCGACGCCGACGATGCCTTCGGCGACTGGATCGAGGGCGTGCGCCGCGACGACCAGCGGCAGGTCGCGGGCGCGCTCATCGATCTGTCGCGCCTCGCGGGCGGCCCGCCTCCCGTTGGGCCCGACGCGGCGGCGACGGAGTCGGGGCGCCTGCTGGGTCGCGCGGTCGCGCGGTCGCGGCTGGCCGGGCGCGCGACAGCCGAGGCCGTTCACCGCCGCGCCTGGGCCGCAGCGCCGGGGAACGCCGTCGTGGCCCAGAGCATCAGCGACCTGCGCACGGGAACGCCGGCCGGGGCCGCCGAGGGGATCGCGCTGCCCGACACGCGCGCCGACCGCGCGGCGCACCTCCCGGCTACAGCCATCGGCCTGGCGATCGATCTCGAGATCGAACGGGCGCTGGAACAAGAGGCGGCCGGCAACCTCGGCGAGGCGCTCGACGTCTATGCCCGCATCCTCGCGCGCGACGCCGAATCTCTCGAGGCGATGCTCGGGGTGCGGCGGCTCGCGCGCGCCGCCGGCGACGCGCTGGGCGAAGCACGCGCGCTGGCGCGCCTGGGCGCGCTGGTCAAGACACCGGCGCGCGCCGCCGCGTTCTTCGGCGAGGCGGCGCCCCTTTACGAACGGGCGGGGCACAAGGAGCAGGCCATCGCCGCGTACCTCAAGGTGCTGGAGCATTCGCCCGACGAAGACGGCGCGTTCGGCGCGCTGGCAGCGTTGCTCCGCGCCGGCGTCGACCTGCCCGGCAACGCCAAGACCCTGGATCGGGTGCTCGGCCACCGCCTGCAGCGACGGGCCGCAGCCGCCGATCCAACCGAGATCATCGCGCTGCTCGGCGAGCGCGCGACGAATCGACTGGCCCGGCTCGACGACCGGGAGAACGCCGCTCAGGACCTCAAGCGAATCTTGAAGCTCGATCCGCTCCACCAGCGCGCGCTGAGGGAGATCGCGACCCTGGCGATCGCGATGGAACATCCGGCCGACGCGGCGATGTTTCTGACCCGCTACCTCGCAGTCACGCGCGATGAGCCGAGCGCGGCGGCGGCGCGGCTGGAGCTGGCGCAGGCATACGAGGATGCCGGCGATCGGGCTCGCGCCGTAGAGGCCTTGCGCGCCGCGATCGCCGCGCGGCCGCGCGATCCCGTATCCTGGCAGCGGCTGACCGATCTGTACTCGCGCGCGGGCGACTGGAAGAACGCCGTCGCCTCGCTGCGGTCGTGGGAGGCGATCGTCGACGATCTGGCCGGCAAGGCGCGGCTGTACCTGCGCCTGGGAAGGCTGCTGCGCGACGACGCCTACGATCTGCCGGAGGCGGCGCTGGCGTTTCGGCGCGCCGCCGAGCTGGACCCCCTCGGCGACGGGACGCGCGAGCTGGCGCTGCTGCACGAGAGCGCCGGCGACGAAGCGGGGCGCACCGCCGTGATGGAGCACGCGATCGCGGAGGCGCGGCAGGCGCTGGATCGCGATCCTTTCGATGTGCCGCGGCTGCGCGGGCTCAAGCAGCGGCTCGACGACGCGTGGCGCGACCGACGCGGCCGCGAAGCGAGCCAAACCGTCGCGCAGGTTCTGGGCCTGCTGGGCGCCCCGCCCGACGATCTGGCCGAGGTGCCGCCGGCCCTGCGGCCGGTGCCGGCGTCGCTGCCCGACACGTTCTGGGCGGCGCTGATTGATCCACCGGCGCTCGGGTTCATGACCGAGGTCTGGTTGCTGCTCGCCGACGCGGTCATCGAGATCTATCCGCCCGACGTCGCGGCGATGGGCGCGGTCCGCCAGAACCGCGTGGCGCCCGAGAGCGATCCCGCCCTGGGCTGGCTGGTTCACACCGCCGCGGCGCTCGGCGTTCCGAGCCTGATGTTGCACCGTGCGCCGGCTGGCAGCGCGGCCGTCGGTGCCGACGACGCGCTTCCGGTCGAGCTCCCGACGCCCGCGCTGGTGCTGGGCGCGCCGACGGGCGTCGACGGCGGGACGTCACCGTTTGCGGTCGGGCGCGCGCTGGGCCTGCTCCGCTTCCGCGCGACGACAGCGGCGCGCCTCTCGGCCGACGCGCTGCAAGCGCTCTTCGACGCCGCCGCGGTCATCGCCGGCGCCCCGGCCAACGTGCCCGGCGTGGCGCGTGCCCTCGAGCCGCAGGTCAAGGCGCTCTCGCGCGCGCTGGCGCGCAAGGATCGCAAGGCGCTGGCGCTGCAGGCCTCGCGCTTCGGCTTCGAGGGGATCGATGCCGCCGCCTGGCAGGCCTCGCTCTTGCGCGGCGCCGATCGCCTGGGCCTCGTGCTGGCCGGCGACGTCCGCGCGGCGGCGCTCGCGGCTGGCCGCTTCACCGCGCCTCCCTCTCCGCTCGACCTGCGGCGAAACCCGGCAACGACGGCGCTGGTGCGATTCGCCCTCGGCGAGGCCTATCTGGCGGCGCGCCGCGACGCCGGGCAGGGTGGGGGCTGAGCATGGCCGAGCACGAGAAACCGAAGGCGCCGGTGCTCCCATTCACGGAAGAGACCGAAAACGAATGGGAGTCGGAGCTCGCCGACTGGGATGCGCACCTGCCGATCCAGGACGCGCCCGCGGCGACCGCTGATCCACCGCTGCTCGAGCCCAATTCGCTCGGCGCGCTGCCCGATGAGGAGAATCCGTTCGCCGACACCCCGACGACGGTGACCTCCGGCCCGCCGGTGCTCGACGACGCGGCCGCGTTCGAGGCGCCGGTGGTCGACGACGCCGCCGCTCTCGAGGCAGCGGTGCTCGACGCCGCGGCCGCCTTGGACGCGCCGGTGCTCGACGACGCGGCTGCGTTCGAGGCCGCGGCCCAGGAGTTCTCCGAACGCCAGACGCCGCACTCCGACGCCTACGCGGCGATCATCGCGACCAGCGCGCCGGGCGACACGGTGTTCCAGCGCGAGTCGCCCGTCGAGACGCCGGTGCCGCTCTTCGCAGATCCGCTGGTCGAGATGGCGGCCGACCCCTGGCGCGAGAAGCTGGGGCTGATGATCCGGGTTCCGCCGCGCGGGCGGCCGGCCGCGCCCAGCGACGACGAGCGGCGCGCGTCGTTGTCGCTGCTGGCCGCCGAGATGGAGGTCGCTGACACCGCGACCCAGCAGGCCGCGCTCACGCTGGCGGCGGCACGTCTGTCCGACGCGCTCGGCGACACCGACGCTGCGGTCACGCTTTGCGACGACGCGCTGACGTTGCAACCGGGATCGGCGGCGGCGCTACGCGCGCGGCTGCGGCTCGCCGAACGGCAAGGCGACGCGGCCCGCGCGCTCGAGACCGTGGGGCTGCTTGCCGCCGCCGTCGACGGCGACGAAGGGGCGAGCTACCGCGCGCTGCAGGCCGAGTGGACGCTGGCGATGACCGGTGCGCTCGACACGGATGCGCTTGCGGCGCTGGGCGATGGGTTGTCACGCGCGCTCGCCGAGGCCGAGATCGCGTTGCGCGCGGGCGATCCGCGGCAGGCGGCGCTGGTGCTCGAGGTCGCGGCCACCGCGCTCGAAGGGCGCGCGGGCGCGGCGCTGGCCGGCCTGGCGGCGCGCTTGGCCGAGATCGGCGGCGATGGTGCAGCGGCCACGCGGCAGCGCGCGCTGGCGGTACGCTTCGCGGGAACGGCGCGCGAGCGGCTGCTCGTCGCCGTGGGCCAGCTTCGCGATGCCGCGCGCGCGGCGCCGGGCGCGGTCGCGTCCATGCTCGACGAGGTGCTCGCGACGTTGCCGCCGGGCGACTTCAAGGTCAGCTGCGCGCGCTGGGCGGCGGCGGTGGCGCGGCGTTCGGGCGCCGTCGAGCGCGCCGATCGGCTGCTGAGCGATCCTGCCAATGGGGGTACGTCGCCGGCGTCGCTGCGCGATCGGCTCGACCTGGAGCGGTCGGCGGTGCGCACCGACGGCGGCAACAGCGAGCGCGTCGCGCGCGTGCGCCGCTTGCTCACCGAGGCGCGCGAGATCTGGCCGGCGCGTGCCGCGCGCGCTTGCCTGGACGTCATGGCTGCCGAGCTGGCGCTGGCCGAGGCCGACGCCGCCAAGGGCGGCCAGGTCGGTGGCGGCGCCGGTGATGGCGCCGCGGGCGACACGGCGAGCCGGCGTGCGCTGGAGATCGCGGCGGCCGGACTGGAAGCGGCGCCGGGCACCGTCCCGCTGGCGATGGTCGCCGAAGATGTCGCTGGGCGCGCCGTTGATCCTGCGTTACGGCTCGAGGCGCTGCGCCTGTGGGCGCGCTTCGATCCCGCGCGCGCCGCCTACGCGCAGTCGCTGGTGGTCGATACGCTGGCTCAGGCCACGGTCCCCGGCGGCGGGGACGAGCCGGTGCGCCAGGCGCTGGGAGAGCTGGTGGCGGCGGCACCGATGGCGACGGCGTTCTGGGCGCTGGCGGCGCGCGAGAGAGCGGTGGGGCGAAGGCACGCGGCGGCCGATGCGCTGGCGCGCGGCGCCTTGGCATGGGGCGCGAGCGAGCTCGGCCCGGCGCTGCAGAAGCTGGCTGATGCGCTCCGCTCCGACGCGCCCGCGCCGTGGCCCGCACCCGTCGCGGGGCGAGGCAAGCCGAGCGTGGCGGATCCGCCGGAGAGCGTGCTCGCCGGCGCTCCAGCGGATCCGGCGGCGCTGGCGCGGGTCACACTGGACGCGGGTTCGGATCCGGCGCGGCTCGCGGCGATCTATGGCAACGCGGCGGCGGCGCACGGGCCCGGCGAACAGCTGTGGCGCCTCCAGGCGGTCCAGTGGCTCTCGCGCGCGGGGCGCTCCAGCGAGGCGCTGGAAGCCGCTCGCTCCCTCTACGAGTCGGATCGTCCGTGGGCGCCGGGTCGCGCGCTGGTCGAGCGGCTCGTGCGCCTCCTGCCCGATCCGCTCGAGCGCGCGCGGGCGTTGTTGCAGCTGGGGTTCGACGCGAGCGACCCCGGCGCGGCATTGCGCGTGGCCGAGGCGAGCGAGGATGCCGGCGAGCTGGCGGGTGCGGCAGCGATCTTCCGCGAGCTCGCCACCGGACCGCTGGCGGCCGAGGGCGCGCGGGGTCTCTTCCGTCTCGAGGCTCGCACCCGCGACCGCGACCGCGAAGGGCAGGGAACCGACGCGGCCGGGGCGACCGGGGAAGGAACGGCGGGCGAGGTGCGATCGCCGCCGGCGCTCGACGAGGCACGGGCGCGCGTGAGCTCTTTCCTCGAGGCGGCGCGGGCAGGACGGACCGCCGAGGTGGTCGAGCGGCTCGAGCGCGAGCCGCCTCACCAGGACGTCGCGACGGCGCCGGGGCTGTACCTGGCGGGGCTGCTGCGCGAGTCATCGCCCGATGCGGGCGCGGCAGCCGATGCCGCGCGTCTGCTGGCGCTGGCGGCCGCGGGTCGCGAGGCGGCGCGGGCCGGCGATCGGCCCGGCCTGCTCGCGGTCTGGCGCGCCGCCGAGGCCACCGCAGGCACTCCGAACGGGGCGGGCGGCGATGCGCTGGCGGAGATCGCCGACCAGATCCTGCGCGGCGACGACGCCGAGGACCAGCGCGCCAGCGATTCGCTGGCGGAGATCGCGGCGTCGCTCCCGGCCGGCGACCCGCGTTCCAGCGCCGCGCTGCTGGTTCGCGCCGCCGAGCGCGATGCGGCCGCCGGCGATGGCGCGCGAGCCGAAACGCGCCTTCGGCTGGCGCTCGAGCGCGATGCGGTCGGTCTGCCGGCGCTGCGCGCGCTGCGCCGCGCGCTGATTGCCCGAGGCGCGCTCGCAGAGGCGGCCGCCCTCTGCTCGCGCGAGGCCGACGTGCTCAAAGGGCGCGACGAGCGCATCCGCGTGCTGCTGCTGGCCGCCGATCTCGGCCGCGGCCAGCGTGCTTCCGCCGCCGCCGCGGCCGCCGCGTCGCCGGAATCACCATCGATCTCCGCGGTGGTCTCGGCGGCCGTCTCGTCGGGCACGTCGGGGCCTGCCGCAGCGTCGGGGTCAGGCCCCTTCGCAGGCGTCGCGGGCCCGCGCATCGGGGGCGCACCGGCGCGAGCCGCCGATCCCGCGGTGATCGAGCCGCTGCGGCGGATCCTCGCGATCGATCCCGCCCACGTGGGCGCGTTCGAGCAACTGCGCGAGGCGCTGACCGCGGCGGGCGAGCAGGTGGCGCTCGGCGAGCTCCTGGCCGCGCGCATCGCCGTGGCCACGAATCCCTTCGAAGTGGCGGCGCTGCGCCTGGCTCGCGCCGAGCTGCTCGCCGGCCCGCTTGCCGACACCGAGGGGGCGAAGACCGAGCTGCGCGCGATCCTGGCCAAGGAGCCGCAGCACGGCAAGGCGCTCGCACGGCTCGCCGACCTGCAATACGACAGCGGCGCCTTCGGCGAGGCCGCGGAGCTCTACTTGAAGCGCGCGCTCGCCGAGCGCTCGCCCGAGCGCCTGCGCGAGATCTTCCTGCGCATCGGGCGCATCTACACGCGGCACGAGCACGACGCCAAGCGCGCCGCCGACGCCTACAAGCGGGTCTTGCAGCTGGAGGGCGAGAACCGCGAGGCGCTGGTCACGCTCTCGGACCTCCTCATCGAGATCGGTGAGACCAAGAACGCCATCGCGGTCACGGAGCGCCTGGTCGACCTCACATCCGAGGTCGACAAGCGGGTGCCGTACCTGATCCGGCTCGGGCAGCTGTGGGAGCAGGCGGGCGATTTCCGGCAAGCGGGCGGGCGTTTTCGGCGCGCGGCCGACGACGCGCCCCGCAACCTGCAAGCGGTCGGCGAGATGGTGCGCCACTATGATCGCACGCGCGATCAACCCGGGCGCCGCGCGCTGCTCGACCACGCGCTCTTGCTCCTGCGCACCGATCTGCACACCGGCAAGCTCGACGTCGAGGTCCTGCGCGCGCTGGTGCACGTGATGCAATGGCGCGGCCGCATGTCTGCGGCGGCAGCGGGGGCACAGCTGCTGGCGATCGCGTCATCGGACGCCAGCGATCGCGCGGCAGCCACCGGCTGGGCAGCGCCTCCGGCACGCGGGCGGCGCCTGGCTGCGCTCGCGCGCCCCGATATCGACGAGCGCCTCTTTCCCGCCGGGCTGCCGTCGGGGGTGCGCAATATCTTCCGCATCATCGGCGAGCCGCTGGCCAAGGCGGTGAGCGACCTCAAGCGCTACGAGCTGTCGCGCGGCGACCGCGTGGCGCGCGGGCAGGGCCCGCGCGAGATCGTCGACGCGCTCGCCGTCGAGATGGGCGTCAAGGAGCTCGACGTCTACGTGAAGCCGGCGCGCGCCGCCAGCGAGCCGGCGTGGCTCGCCGTCGAGCCCGGCGAGCCGCCGACGCTGATTCTCGGGGCGGCGATCCTGACGCTCGGGCCGCACGCGATCCGGTTCGCTGCCGCGCGTGCCCTCCGCCTGGCGGGCACGCACCTCGATCTCGTACTGCGCGACACACCGCCGCAGACCGGCGCGCTGGTCGGTGGCATCGTGCGCCAGTTCGTGAGCGACTACCGCCACCCCGACGTGCCGGCCGAGCTCATGAACGCGGGCGCCGCGACCGTGGCGCGCGCGCTGTCGCGGCGCGTGCGGCAAGAGGTGATGCCATTTGCGATGGAGAGCGCGGGCGCGCTGGAGCTGGGCGCGCTGCACGAGGCGGTGCGCGACGGCGCGAACCAGGTCGGCCTCCTGGCGTCAGGCCACTTGCCGGCGGCGCTCTCGGTCGTGCTGGCCGTCGCCGGACGTTCGCTTTCGCTGGCGCACGTCGCCGCCAACCCCGAGGCGCTGGCGCTGCTCGACTTTGCGCTCTCCGATGGGTACGACGAGATCTGCCGCGAGCTGGAAGGGATCGGTCCCGCCTAGCGCGGCCCCCGAGGTAGTGAAGGCGAAAGCGAGAGGCGAGCGATGCGCGGACATCCGGTCGAGGTGAGCACCGAGGTCGCGGAGCTCCATCGCGACGCGTTCGTGCTCGACCTGCACAACGATGCGCTGACCAAGCTGACCCACAGCGGCTACGACTTCACGCGCGAGCACGCGCCGGCGACGTTCTGGAATCCGCTGCGACTGGACCTGGACGTGCCGCGCATCCGGCGCGGCGGCATCGATGCGCTCGGGTGCCTGATGTTCGCGGGCTTTCACCTCGATCGCGACCGGCGCTTCTGGCGCCAGCTCGACTGCGCGCGCCGGCTGGCGAGCGACCACCCCGACGAGATCGCGCTCGCGCGCAGCGCCGGCGAGATCCGCGCCGCGCGCGCCGCCGGCCGCATCGCGATCTTCCTCGGCGTCGAGGGCAGCTACGCCGTCGACGACGACGTCGAGGCCGGCGTGGCGCGGCTGGCCGACGCCGGCGTGCGCTTCTTCGGCCCGCTGTGGGAGCGCGACAGCGCCGCCGGCACGTCGTGCCGCACCGCCGAGGCGAACGATCGCGGGCTCAGCGACGTCGGCCGCACGCTGGTCGCCCACTGCAACGCCCGCGGCATCCTGCTCGACGTGGCGCACGCCAGCCGCAAGACGTTCTGGGACATGATCGCGTGCTCGTCGACGCCGGTCTTCTCGTCGCACTCGGGTGCGGCCGGCGTTCATGCGCACCCGCGCAACCTCGACGACGAGCAGATCCGCGCGGTCGCGGCAAAGGGCGGCATCGTCGGCGTGATCTTCGTGGCGCCCTATCTGGGCGGCATGTTCTGCACGCTCGACCGCATCGCCGACCACATCGAGCATGTCGTGGCCGTCGGTGGCGAGGATTGCGTCGCGCTCGGGTCGGACTTCGACGGGTTCATGCCGCTGCCGCGCGGCATTCGCGACGCCGCCGACTTGCCGCGGCTCACCGAGGTGCTGTGGCGCCGTGGCTGGCGCGAGGCGGCGCTGCGCAAGGTGCTGGGCGAAAATGCGCTCCGCTATTTCGCGGCGTTCGCCTAGAAACAGTGCAAAAGTGGGTCACGCGATGATCAACCTCCGCAACCTCGACCGCGCCGAGACGGCGTCGGCGCTGCACCCGCTGGGCATCGGCGGGGACGTGGCCGCGCGGATCTTCGCGGCGGTGCACCGCGGCCCCGGGGCCGTGCGCCGCGAGCCCGCGGTGGCGGCGCCGGTGATCTCGGACCGTACCGTGCGCGGGCTGTCGAAGGCGGCGGCGACGGCGCTCGCCGTCGCCGCAGACTGGCCGGAGCTCGAGATCGTCGAACGGCGCCGTTCCGCCGACGGGTTCGTGAAGTATCTCTTTCGTCTGCCCGACGGCCGCGAGATCGAGGCGGTGCGCATTCCGCTGCCCGACCCCGACGAGGCGCGGGCGCTGAAGGAACGCCGGCGCAACGGCGGCGCGCCGCCGCTTCAGGCGCTGCCGACGGCGAAGTACACGCTGTGCGTGAGCTCGCAGGTGGGCTGCGCGCTGGCGTGCGACTTCTGCGCGACCGGCCGGCTCGGTGGCATCCGGAGCCTGCACACCTGGGAGATCCTGGCCCAGCATCGCCTGGTCGCCGCCGAGGCGGATCACCCCATTCGCGGCGTCGTGTTCATGGGGATGGGCGAGCCGTTCCTGAACTACGAGAACGTGATCCGCGCGGCGCGCATCCTGTCGGACCCGGCGGGGCCGGCGATCTCGGCCAAGGCGATCTCGATCTCGACGGCGGGGATCGTGCCGGCCATCCGGCGCTACACGCGCGAGGGGCATCGTTTTCGGCTGATCTGCTCTCTCGGTGCGCCGACGACCGAGGAGCGCCGGTCGCTGATGCCGATCGAGAACCGCTGGCCGCTGTCCGAGCTGATGCCGGCGCTGCGCGAGTACGCGGCGTCGACGCGCCAGCGCCTGACCATCGCCTATGTGGCGATCGGCGGCGTCAACGTGAGCCCGGCGCACGCGCGGGCGCTGGCGGCGCTGCTCGACGGGCTCAAGGTCAAGCTCAACATCATCGACGTCAGCGACGCGACCGGCCGCTACCACGCGCCCGCGCCCGACGAGCTGGCGGCGTTCCGCGACGCGCTCGACGCGCTCGGCGCGCCGGTGGTGCGGCGCTACTCGGGCGGCAACGAGATCGGCGCCGGCTGCGGCACGCTCGCCGCGAGCCGCAGCGGCGGCGGCGTGCTCGCGGGGTAGGGCAGACCTAGCGCCGGCGGGGCTTCGCGCGCTCGCAGATGATGTCGCGGCCGGCGACCTGCTTGCCGCTGAGCGCGGTGCAGATGCGATCGGCGTCGTCGGGCGGGACATTCAAGTACGTGTGCGTGTTCATGATGTCCATGCCCTCGATCGCGACCTCGCCGACATGGGTCGCGAGCAGGTCGCGGACCTGCTCTTCGCTGGCGCCGTCCTTGCGGCCGAGGTTCAGGTAGAGGCGGGCGACGTTGCTGGCGGCCGCCGTGTCCGCAGGCGGCGCGTCGCCGAAGCGGACGGCCTCGCGGGGCTCGCGCGCGGGAGCGACGTCAGCAGCGGCATCGACGCCGACGCCGGCTCCGACGTTGAGGTCGAGGTCGACGTGGGCGCCGACCTCGGCGCCGGCCGGTGACGACGCGCGCTCCTCGCTCCAGACCTCCCAGAATTCCTTCTCGGGGAGGTTGCTCGCTGGCGGCGAAGCTGGCTGCGGCGGCACGGTACCTTCGCCTTCGGGGCGCGGGGCGCGGTCGGTGCGACGCGGCTCGGGGCGCGCGGCGCGTTCACTCCGCTCGCCGCGTTCGCTGCCTCGGTCACTGCGTTCGCTGCGTTCACCGCGCTCGGGGCGCGGCCCGCGATCGAAACCGCCGCGCGCTCGCCCACCGGCACGCGCGGGTGGGCCGCCGAAGCCACCGCGGTCGCGGTCTCGTTCGCGCGGCCGCTCGGGCTCACCCTCACGCTCGCGCGGCCGGGCGACGCTCTCGCGCGGCGCGGGCGCGACGGCGATCGCCACCGGCGCGGGCTTCGGCGCGACCGGCATCCCTTCGACATCCGCGAACCCGCGCGCCAGCAGCGCCGCGATCAATCGCTCGCCGTCGACCGCGTTCATGAGGCGTCGCGCCAGCCCCTTCCATTCGCCGCCGGGATCGGCGGCCAGCGCCGCGCGCAGCGTCTGCACGCGCTCGCCCTCGCGCCGTGAGCGGATCTCCACTTCCGACGGCAGCGCGCGCTCTTCCGGCCGGATCTTGTAGAGCAGCTTGAGGTAGTAGAACGACCCGACCTCGGTCGGCCCGATCAGTGACACCGCCGTGCCCTGCTTGCCGGCGCGGCCGGTGCGGCCCGTGCGGTGGATGTAGATCTCGGGCGACTCCGGGAACGTGTAGTTGAAGACGTACGACAGGTTCTCGATGTCGATCCCGCGGGCCGCCACGTCGGTGGCGACAAGGAACTTCACGCCGCCCTCGCGCATGCGCTTCATGACCCGCTCGCGATCGGTCTGCGACAGGTCCGACGAGATGGCCTCCGCGTCGTGTCCCACCTTGCGCAGAAACGCCGCGATGCGCCCGGTCTCCTCGCGCGTGTTGCAGAAGATGATCGCCGACTTCGGATCCTCGAACGTCAGGATGCGCAGCAGCTCGTTCTCGCGGTCGACGCCCGGGATCGCGTAGTAGAGGTGCTTGATCTCATGCACACCGACGAAGTCGGCCGAGAGCTTCATGAACTCCGGGTTGTGCATGAACCGGCGCGACAGGCGCTGGATCCCCTCGGGCACCGTCGCGGAGAAGAGCAGCGTCTGCCGCGTCTCCGGCGTGCGTTCGAGGATGGCCTCGATGTCTTCTTGAAACCCCATCGACAGCATCTCGTCGCACTCGTCGAGCACCACACACTTGACGCGTTCGAGGCGCAGCGTGCCCCGGCGAAGGTGGTCGAGCACGCGCCCCGGCGTGCCGCATACGATCTGCCCACCGGCGCTGAGCATCTCGACCTGGCGGCCCATGGGCGCGCCGCCGTAGACCGGCACGACCACCATGCCCGAGTGCGCGGCGATGCGCGCCAGCTCGGCCGCCACCTGCAGCGCCAGCTCGCGCGTCGGCA
>CAZNCQ010000105.1:0-21703 GCA_964571275.1 uncultured Myxococcales bacterium | reverse complement strand
CAGGCGCCCCTGGTCGTAGAACGCGCTGCGCTTCTTCTTGCGCTTGCCGCCGTCGACTACCTCTTCCCAGCTGGTGACCACGAAGCGCTCGGGGTGGCGGCGCTCGTCCTCGGTCATCGACGAGATCATCGATCCGATGCGCACCAGCTCGCGGTCGTCGACCTTGGCGCCCTCGGGCATCGCTTCGGCGACGCCCGGGATCTTCTCGACCATCTCCGACAGCGAGCCCATCTTCTTGAGCACGCCGATCTGCTCGAGGAAGTCGTTCATGTCGAACTTCCCCTTGAGCATGCGGACCGCGTCCTGCTCCGCCTTCTCCTCGTCGACGACCTCTTCGAACTGCTGGATCATGCCGACGACGTCGCCGCGGCCGAGGATGCGGCTGGCCATGCCGTCGGGCCGGAACTCCTCTAGCCGCTCCGACGACTCGCCCATACCGACGAACTTGATCGGCTTGCCGGTGACCGCCTTGACCGACAGCGCGGCGCCGCCGCGCGCGTCGCCGTCGAGCTTGGTCAGGATGACGCCGTCGAGATCCAGCCGGTCGTTGAACGCCTTGGCCGTGCCGACTGCGTCCTGACCGATCATCGCGTCGACGATCAGCAGGATGTTGCCAGGCCGCGCGCGCCGGTTGATCTCCTCGAGCTCCTTCATCAGCGGCTCGTCGATCGCGAGACGGCCCGCGGTGTCGAACAGGATCACGTCGCGTCCGTGCTCGGCGGCGTAGCGCACGGCGTGCTCGCAGATCGCGGGTGGATCGCCGCTGTCCTCGGAGTAGACCGGGATGTCGAGGCGCTGGCCGATGATCTTGAGCTGCTCGATCGCGGCCGGGCGGTAGACGTCGGCGGCGACCAGCAGCGGGCGTTTGTGCTTCTTCTCGAGGTAGTGGGCCAGCTTGCCGATGGTCGTCGTCTTGCCGGAGCCCTGCAGGCCGACGAGCATGACGCCCGTCGCTCCCTTCTTCGCGAACTTGAGGTTCGAGTCGACGGGACCCATGAGCTCGACCAGCTCGTCGTGACAGAGCTTGACGAAGTGGTCCTCGGGACTGACGCGGCGGACCTTCTCCTTCGATGACGCCTTGACCTTGACGATCACGCCAATCGCCTTCTCGCGCACGCGCTTGCAGAAGTCCTGCACGACGTCGAAGCCGACGTCGGCCTCGAGCAGCGCCGTCCGCACGTCCTTGAGCGCGTCGTCGACGGTCGCCTCGTCCAGCTCCGCCACGCCCTGGAATTTTTGCTTGGCGGTTCGGAATCCCTTGGTCAGTGTCTCGAACATGAGGGGCGGAATCTAGCCTGTCTTCCGCCGCAGAGCCAAGCGGCGTCGCGGAATTCGGCGTTCGCGTGCTCGGCGGCTGCGCCGCCGGGGTCCTAGGGACTGTGGCGGTGATTCAGCCACCAGTTGCGCCAGCGGTCGCGCGCCTCGTCGCGTTCACGCTTGGGCGATTCGTGGTGGTAGCCGAAATACTCGCCGGTGATCTTCCACAGCTCCTCCGACGACGCGAAGCGAATCTCCGGCGAGCGGCTGCCGAGCCCCGCGAACAGCCAGTCGACGCGCGCCTCCTCGCCGTGCGCGGCCAGCCAGTTGCGCCAGCGCCGGCGACGCTTGGCGAAGTCTTGCTTGGTGATCTCGATGAGCGCCTGCCGAGCGGCGTCGGCGAGCTCGCGGTCCCGCGACTCGACGAGCTCGATCAGCGTCGGCACCGCGAGCCGATCGCGCAGCTCGGTGATGCCGACGACGGCGCCCAGCGCGCGCTCGGGTGAACCATCGGTGGCGTCGGTGCGGAAGCGGGCCGCCAGCTCGCGCACGCGCGGGTGCTCCAGGCGGTCGCGCAGCTCGTGGAGCGCGGCGATTCGACCGGCGGCGTGCATGTCGGCTGCCAGGCGGCACAGCGCCTCGGTCTGGTCGGCCGGGGGCGCCGTCACGACCAGGGCGGTCTCCCCGACCGGGATGCCGAGCGCGATGGCGTTGACGTTGGCGGGTGGCTTGGCGTGCGCCTCGGCCCAGCGGCGCGCCGACTCCGGTCCCAGCACGCGCCCGAGCAGGCGCACGAACCGCGGCGGCACCGGCTGCCCGTAGACGATCTGGCGCGCCATCTTGAGCCGCACCTCGGGCACGACGTAGAGCTCGAGATCGACGGCCAGCTCGGCGCTCACCTCGCGCAGCGCCTCGCGCTCGATCGGATCGCCACACAGGAGCTGCAGGCGATCGCCGCGCCGGCCGACGGGGACCGCGCGACAACGCTCGGAGCGAACCATATCGAACTGCGCGCTCGCCGACGGGTTCGACGCGTGCACCAGTGTCGGATCGGGGATCGGCAGTCCACTGGCGTGTGAAAGCTCGTGCCAGATGGTCGCCTCGGCGAGCGCATCCATCTCCAGGAGCGCGGTGTCGAGCGCGCCCCCATAGACGATTTGCCTCGCCACGGCCACGCGGACGGTCTCCACTGGCAGCGCGCCGTCCTGAACCAGGAAGTCGGATAACCTGGCTGCCATTCCCCCATCAAAGATACGGGGATCACCGCGATCCTTCCAGGCTCGGGTAGCGTTTACACGCTAGTCCCTATCGACAATCAGGTACGTGCCCGCGAGGTGGTCGTGCAACGCGCGATGCTCGCGATCGAAGAGCGCCCAGATCCAGCCGAGCCCGGCCGGCACGACGCTGGGTGCCAGTGCGACCAGTCGCACCATTCCGCGCCCTGCGCCCGGCGCGGTGCCGCGCTGTGAGATCAGGCGAATCCCCGTGATCTTCATGCCCAGGGTTTGCCCGGAAATCCCGGCAAAATAGAGCTGGTAAAGGCCGGTCATGCCCACGAACAGGCCGACGGCGCCCACCGCCATTGGGTTGCGATCGAGGATGCCGGCGACGAGCAGATCGGGTCCGACCTCGCGCCAGCCGGGCATGGGCACGCCGAGCAGCAGCGCTGCCAGCAACGTGACAGCCGCACTGAGTCCCAGGAGCAGCGCCAGATCGATGGCGCTTGCCGCCGCGCGGCGGCCGAAGCTGGTCACCCGCACGCGCAGCACGCGGTCGTCGTTGGGGCGCGAAGGGTGCAGCTCTCGTCCTGACATCGGTGCGGCGGCCACGGTCACGGCCCCATTCTGCGAATCACCCGAGGATTCGGCAAGTAATTGCGCGCGGGGAGGATCGTCAATCGCGTGGACGGAGCCGGGTCCCGCGGCGGAGTCGTCGCGGGAGGGTTTGGGAACCCTCCGAGGGTTCCCATGTCAATCGAGTCCCCCCATCGCGAATTGGACCACGGCCACCGCGACGATCGCCGCGGTCTCCACGCGCAGGATGCGCGGGCCGAGGCCGACGATCTCGAAACCGGATTGTGCGGCCGCGGCGATCTCTTCGTCCGCGAATCCGCCTTCGGGGCCCACGAGCAGGGTCACGATCGCGGGCGCGGGAGATCGTCCGGCGAGCGCGGCGCGCAGCGGGCGGCTGCGCGAGCCTTCCCAGAGCGCCAGGCTCAGGTGGTCACGCTCGTCGCCATGTGCGTCGGCGATCGCTTCGGTGAGCGGGCGCGGCTCGGCGATCGCGGGCAGATCGGCTCGGCCGCACTGGCGGGCCGCCTCCTGCGCGATCTTCTCCCAGCGCGCCCGGCGCGGCGCGGATTCGCCGGCCGGCAGGCGCGCGACCGAGCGGCCGGCGGCGATCGGGACGATCTCGTGCACCCCGAGCTCGGTGGTTTTTTGAATGATGAGGTCCATGCGCTCGCCGCGTGCCAGGCTCTGCAGCAACACGATGCGCGGGCCCGCCGGCGCGGCCACCTGTCGGCGTGGCCCCAGCGCCAGCGTGGTCTGGTCGCGCTCGACCGCGATCACATCGGCGTCGGCTTCGCCGCCGCGGCCGTCGAACAGCGTCACCTGGTCGCCGGCACGCACGCGCAGCACGCGCGCCAGGTGCCGGTGCGGCTCACCCTGGATGACAGTCCGCGCTTCGCTCCACTTCTCCGCCGGGACGAAGAGACGCCGCATCGCGCGGGCCTATGCGGCTGGCGCCGCGAGCGTGAAGAGCAGGGCAGTCCACTCGTCCTCGTCGCGCGACTCGACCAGCTGGAAGCCCTGCGCGCGGTAAGCCGCGGCCACGCCCGGTGCGTGGTCGGTGAGCAAGCCCGAGAGGATCAGCGCGGCGCCGGAGCTCGCGTGGCGCGGCATCGCCGGCGCGAGCGCCGTGAGCACGTCGGCTTGAATGTTGGCGAGGATGACGTCGTGCGGGCCGCCGGCGTCGTCGAGCGTGCCGGTCGCGACCCGCACGCGCGTGATGCGGTTGCGGTCGAGGTTCTCCTGGGCGCAGGCCGTCGCCTCGGGATCGTTGTCGATCGCCAGCCCTTCGGCGCCGGGCCAGAGCAGCGCCGCCGCGATCGCCAGGATCCCCGACCCGCAGCCGAGGTCGAGGAAACGGCCGACCGAGCGCGCCGGCGCGCTGCGCTCCGCGAGCGCGATCGCCAGCCGCGTCGACGCGTGCCCGCCGGTCCCGAACGCGCGGCCCGGGTCGAGGTCGATGATCCGATCCGTTGGCTCGACCGGCACCGATTCCAGATCCCAGCTCGGCCGCACGATGAAGCTCTGGCCGACGCGCGTGGAACGGAAGTACTTCTTCCAGACGTCGCGCCACTCGTCTTCGTGCGCCTCGCGGTGGCGCACCACCACCGGGTCGACCGGTAGCTCCGCGACGCGCGCGCGCCCGCAGACGGCCTCGAGCTCCGCGAGCAGCTCACTCAAACGCTCGGGCGCGCACAGCGCCACGATCACCGCGCGCCCGGGATCAGCGCGAATCAGCGTGCCGCTGTCGCGAATCTCGACGCCGCCGGCGATCTCCCCGACCGCATCCGCCACCAACTCCGCCGCGTCGAGAGCGACCTCAATCTCGACCTGAGTCCAAACCGAGACCGCCATCGCTCTCGAACCGCGAAGCGCGCGTGCAGGGATGCGCTGCAAGAATTCGCTAAACGACCGCCTAGCGAATGACTCGGCGCTTCGCCTCGCGACGGCGCCTCTTCCGTGCTTCGCGCATCTTGCGCTTCCGCTTCACCGAGGGCTTCTCGTAATAGCGACGCCGCTTGATCTCCTGGAGGATCCCCTCCTTGGACATCTTCTGCTTCAGTATCTTGAGGGCCTTATCGACAGAATCTCTGACTTCGACTTCGAGCGGGCGGCCGAGCAGTGTCTCCAAGCGGATCTCCTTCAGGACGGCAGGTAACGGGAAGGCGGGATTGAACACCGTGTGCGGGGCATCGTCAAGAGTGGGCGATCTGAATTCCCCATGCCACCGGGAAACGTGGCCAGAACGAAACCGTTCCGATAGTTTGGGAATAATTAGCGCGGAGATCGTTCGCCTCTCCTTTACACTGGCTTTGGGATCGGGGTATGTAAACATCGAGAAAAGGATCCCAGAAGCGCTTATCCCGGCAGTTCGCGCAAAAAAGGAGTTTGCAGATGGTAATGGGGGCCAAGGTCTTCACAGCGACGAAGGCCAAAGATCGCGAGGAGTTGGGTGAGGTTTTGACGCGGTGGATCCGTGATAATCCACGCGCCCGAATCCTGGACAAGATCGTTACCCAGAGCTCCGACAGCGAATTTCACTGCCTGACGATCACCATCTTCTACGAGATGCAGGCGCAGTAGTACCATCGCCGCCATGCGATTCGGCTTTCTGCTCAAGCGCGGCAAGCCTGAAGCGCGGGACATTGCGGCGGAGCTGGGCCAGGTCCTGCGGCAACAAGGTTGCCGCCTGTTCGCGCTGGATGAAGATGTTGCCGCCCTCCCAGCGGGCGCCGAGGCCGTGAGCCCCGAGCAGCTGGGCGCGTCGATCGACGCGCTCGCGGTCCTCGGCGGCGATGGGACGTTCCTCTACGGCGCGGGGCTCGTCGCTGAGCACGGCGTCCCGCTGTTCGGCGTCAACCTCGGCAGCCTGGGCTTCATGACGTACTTCGGCCGCACGGAGGCGGTCGCTGCGATCCAGGCAGCCTGCGAGGGCCGGCTGCGCATCGAAGAGCGGATGCGCCTGGCGGTCACCATACGGTCGGCCAACGGCGCGACCGGCGAGACCCGGCCTGCGGTCAACGACGCGGTCATCGCGCAGCGTTCGATCGCGCGCCTCCTGGATCTCGAGGCGCGGCTCGACGGCACGTCGATCGCGACCTACAAGGCCGACGGCGTGATCGTCTCGACGCCGACCGGCTCGACCGCGTACACGCTGGCGGCGGGCGGTCCGATCCTGACCCCCGACCTCGAGGCCATCGTGCTGACGCCGATCTGCCCGCACACGCTGACCAACCGCCCGCTGGTGGTGCGCGCCGATTCGCGGCTGTCGGTCACCAACGTGTCGGAAGGCGCCGTGACCCTGACCATCGACGGGCAGTGGGGCCGCTCGCTGGAGGTCGGCGAGTCGATCGAGGTCCGCAAGACCAGCCGCCCGCTGCGCCTGTACCGCCCGGCGACGTCATTCTTCGGAGTGCTGCGCCAGAAGCTGTCCTGGGGCGAGCGCGACGAATTGCACTCGCACTTCCACAAGGGATGAGCGGGCCGAACCCCGCAACCGGCGCCGCCTGCGGCCGATGATCCTCGTAAGCGACACGTGGAACATGAAACGGTGGTAAGAGGGTGAGCTCGTGCTGAGCGTCTTGCGCATCTCCGGATTCGCGTTGATCGACGAGCTCGAGCTGGAGCTCGGCCCCGGGCTCACCGTGATCACCGGCGAGACCGGCGCGGGCAAGAGCATCATCGTCGAGGCGCTGGGCCTGCTGCGCGGGGGCCGCGCCAGCGCCGACCTGATCCGCGCCGGGCGCGACGAAGCTCGCGTCGAGGCGATCATCGACTTGCCTGCGGCGATCGCCGTCGAGCTGCGCGCGCGGCTCGAGGCCGAGGGGCGTGACGGGCTGGCGCAGGCGGAAGGGCAAACGGATGATGAGCTCGGGCTGCTGGTGCGCCGCACGGTTTCACGCACCGGGCGCGGCCGCATTCACCTCGCGGGCGGGCTCGCGACCGCGGGCGACCTGGCCGGCACCGTGGCCGGGCTCATCGACATCGCCTCGCAGCACGACCAGCAGTCGCTGACCGACGCCGGGAGCCAGATGGCGATCCTGGACGCCTTTGCCGAGAACGAGCGCCTGCGAACCGAGATGGCGGCGGCGCACCGCACGCTGGTCGAGACCACGGCGGCGCTGGCGGCGTTCAACGCCGACGCGCGCACGCGCGCCGAGCGCGAGGACCTGCTCAAGTTCCAGCTCGGCGAGCTGGAGGCCGCGGGGCTGCAGTCGGGTGAGGACGAGCAACTGCGCGTCGAGCGCGAGCGCCTCAAGGGCGCCGAGAAGTTCTTCGGCGCGGCCTCGCGCGGTGAGGAGGTGCTCTACGCACAGGAGGGCGCGGTGGTGGGGCTCATCGCCGCGGTCTCGCGCGAGCTCGGGCCGCTGGCCGCGCTCGACCCGGCGCTGGCGTCGGCGCTGGAGCGGCTCGCGGGTGCGCAGGCGACGGTCGAGGACGTGGCGCGCGACCTTGGCCGATATGCGTCTCACGTGCGGTCGGATCCGGCGCGCCTGGCCGAGGTCGAGGAGCGGCTCTTTCTGCTCAGTCGCCTGTGCCGCAAACACGGCGGCACGCTGGCGCAGGTGATCGAGCGCCGCGAGGTGATCGCGCGCGAGCTCGCAGAGATGGGCTCGTTCGAGGAGGGGTTGGCCGAGCGGCGCGACGCCCAGGCGCGCGCCGACGCCGCCGCGCGCGCCGCGGCCGAGGCGCTGTCGAAATCGCGTCGCAAGGCCGCGAGCGGCCTCGAGAAGAAGATCGCCGAGACGCTGCGCGATCTGGGCCTCGGCCATGCGCGGCTGCCGGTCATCGTCGAGCCACGGGCGGTCGAGCCGCGCACGGCCGCGGGCGACGCCGGCGGCGACGCGACGATCGGCGTCTCGGGCGCGGATCGCGTGCGCTTTCTGTTCGCGCCCAACCCGGGCGAGGAGGCGCGTCCGCTGGCGCGCATCGCCTCGGGCGGCGAGCTGTCGCGCGTGATGCTGGCCGTCAAGCAGGCGCTGGCCAAGACCGACCGCGTGCTGACCTACATCTTCGACGAGGTCGACAGCGGCGTCGGCGGCGGCACGGCCGAGACGATCGGCCGCAAGCTCAAGAAGATCGCCGCCGCGCGCCAGGTCATCGCCATCACCCACCTCCCGCAAATCGCCGCGTTCGCCGACGCCCACATCCGCGTGACCAAGACGTCGGGGCAGGGGCGGACGCGTGTGGCGGTCGAGCCGGTGGCGGGCAAGGAAAGGACGCGGGAGATCGCGCGCATGCTGGGCGGGGCCACGCCCTCGGCCGAGGCGACAGCGCACGCCGACGAGATGCTGCGCCGGGCCGCCGACTCCGTAAATTGACCGTGAAGTCTGCCTGTGTTACCGAAAAAGACGGCGATTTCCCATCCCCCCGCGACGCCGCCGGTCGCCGCCCCGGGAGCGCTCTCCGACTTGCCACGCAAACGACGTAAAAAACGCTCGGCTGAGATCCGCAACTCGCTGCGCCTGGGGCTGGTGCTGGTGGGCTTGGTCGGCATCAACGTCTACATCTTCTTCTTCAACCGCGGCACGGCGCCGCGCGAGGTCCTGAAGCCGGCGTCGACCGTGAAGTCGGCCGACGCGCAGAAAGCCGAGATCTTGCAGCAATCGGCGGACGCCGTCCGGCGGCCGGCCGGCAAGACGGTGGCGATGACTGCGACGCCGGCGCACGGCGCGCCGGGGCGCGCGGCACCGGTTCACGGACGGGCGGCGGTGGCACCGACCATCGCCGGGGCGGCGCCGGCCGCGGCGGCGTCACCGGGCGTGACGACGCCGGTGGCCGCGGCGGTTCCGCGGCCGGTCGTGCAGATTCCGTTCGCGCCGCCCGAGGACGAGGCGCCCGCGGAAGAGAAGCGCATCGGCCCCTCGGACACGCTCGGTCAGTTGCTGGCGCGCGAAGGCTTCGGTTCCGCGACGAGCGCGGTGGTCGCCGCGCTGAGCAAGCTCTGCGACCCCAAGCTGATCCGCGGCGGCCAGACCTACCGCGTGCAGCTCGACGACGACGGCACGCCGACGCTGTTCGAGTACCAGCCGTCGCCCATCCTCCGCTACGTCGTCGAGAAGGGCGAGAGCGGTAAGGACGGGAAATGGCAAGCGCGCAAGCTGGAGCAGTCAGTCGACATCAGGACCGTCGAGGTCGCCGGCGTCGTCGATTCGTCACTGTACGAATCGGTGCAGAAGAGCGGCGAATCAACGGTGCTGGTGAGCCTGCTGGTCGAGCTGTTCGCGTGGGACGTGAATTTCTACGTCGACACCCACCCCGGCGATCGCTGGAAGGTCGTGGTGGAGAAGCAGTTCCTGGGCGGGCAGTTCTACAAGTACGGCCGGATGCTGGCCGCCGAGTACGGCGGGCGCGTCGGGACGTTCCGCGCGTTTTTCTGGAAAGCGCCCGGGAAGAGTGACGGTCGCTACTACGACGAGCATGGGCAGGCGATCACCAAGACCATGCTGAAGACGCCACTGCGCTACGTGCGCATCAGCTCCAAGTTCGATCGCAAGCGGTTTCACCCCATCCTGCACGTCGAGAAGGCGCACCTCGGCATCGACTACGCGGCGCCGGTCGGCACGCCGGTCTGGGCATCGGCCGGAGGGCGTGTCGTCGAGTGCGAGATGAAGCGCGGCTCGGGCAACACGGTCGTGATCGCGCACGCCAACGGACTGTCGACGCGCTACTACCATCTGTCACGGTTCGCGCGCGGCCTGCATCCGGGCCAGGCGGTCAGGCAAAAAGACGTGATCGGCTTCGTCGGGACCACGGGCCTGTCGACAGGACCGCACCTGCATTTCAGCGTGACCAAGAACGGCGCGTTCGTCGATCCCAGCAAGCTTCAGGTCAGCCGCGATCCGCCGGTCGCCGAGCGCGCCGCTTTTCTGGACGCGATTCGCCCGCGGGTCGCGGCCCTCAAGAGTCTGCAGCCCACCGCGCTCGCGAAGAATTGAGCCGCGCCAGCGCATGATGCGCGCAGATTCTTTGCGGTTGCCGGACGGGCTGAAAGCGCCTGCTATACTGCCAAAGATGCTGCGACTCGTGCTTGGCATTCTCAAGGGGGCTGTCGTCGGAGCGGCGGTCGGTCTTGGCGCTGCGAAGATTGGAATCGAGGGCGGAGCGCTCGGCTTCGTGGTCTCGGGCGTCGTCGGTGCGCTGGTCGGCGTCGTGTGTGGCAAGGCGATCTGGCGACAGGAGACGCTGTTCACGCCGCTGCTCAAGGCGATCTTCGGCTTCGGGATCGGGGCGCTGCTTTACTACGGCGCGCGCAAGCTCTTGGGTGGCACGCACCTGGCGATCGCCACCGGTATGGGTGCGCCGGATCGCCCGTTCGTCGACGTGCCGATCCTGTTCGGTCCGCTGATCGGGATCATCTGGGGCGCGTTCATCGAGGTCGACGACAGCGGGAGCGGCAAGGCCGCCGCGGGCAAGCCCGCCGCCGGCAAGGCCGCCGCCGGAACCTCGACCAAGGCCTGACAGACCCGCGTTCAGGCGCGCTTCGGTTGCCCGACGTGCGCGGGCGCGCCTGACGACGACGCGTCTTCCTGCCCCGGGGCGGCCTGCGCGGTCGCGGCCCGCCGCTCGCCCGGCTCGGCAACTGGCTCCGCATCTTCCTCGGTCGGGTCGAACGCGCCCAGCTCGCGCAGCACCTCCTCATCGGGTGGCGGCGCGTCCTCCTCGACCGGCGCGATCGCCACGTCGGCGTTGGCTGCCATGGGCGTCGGGCTGGCCGCGCGCCGCGCGAGGTGGCGCTCGACCAGGCTGCGCTTGAGGAAGATGACGGTCTCGGTCAGGCCGAGCACGATGTAGGCGGTGATGAGCAGCAGGAAGATGAACGCCTTGTCGACGCCGTTCACGATGACCGCGATCGCGCAGCCAGCCGCGAGCAGGAACAGGCCCACCGTCTTGCGGTTGAAGGACAGGTCCTTGAACGAGCGGAAGCGGATGCGCGAGACCATCAGGTAGGACAGCACGAGCACGATGCCGGCGACGAACCCCTCGCCGATGCCGCGGTACTGGCCCGCGTTGTGCGCGACGATGACCATCAGCACGAGCACGCTGGCCGCCGCGGGGATGCTGAGCCCCAGCGTGTACTTGCCGGGCTTCTTGTGGCCGGCGGCCTCCTCGCGGCGCGACAGTACATTGAAGCGCGCGAGCCGCATCGCGCCCGCGCACACGAACAGCCCGGCCACGAAGATGCCGACACGGCCGAAGTCGGTCAGGCCCCACCGGTAGACCAGCATCGCGGGCGCCACGCCGAACGTGACCAGATCGGCGAGCGAATCGAGATCGCGCCCGAGATCGGTCTGGGTCTTGGTCAGCCGCGCGACCCGTCCGTCGGCGGTGTCGAAGAAAAATCCGAAGCAGATCGCCAGCGCGGCCTGGTAGAGATCGCGGCCACCGTCACCCGTCGACGCCGACAGCGATATCGAAATGAAACCGCAGAAGACACTGGAAAGGGTGAACAGATTCGGAAGAATGTAGTAGGTCTTCCGGAAGTCCACGCGCCGAAGATAGCATGACTCAAATAGCCGGAACCCCCTCGATTCCAAATTGATGCGCGCTGTTTTCAATACGCTTGCTTTCGTGGCCATCACCCTGGTGCTGGCCATCGCGGCCATCGTCAGCTTCATCGCCGACCGCAGCGGGGACGCGGTGCTGCGGCTGGCGCGCGTCTGGTCGCGCGCCATCCTTCGCGCCGCCGGCGTCAAGCTGACGGTGAACACCCACACGCCGCTCGATCCCAAGACGCCGTACGTGTTCATGGCCAACCACGCCAGCGCGTCCGACATCTTTTCGCTGTTCGTGGCGATTCCGTTCCCGGTGCGCATGATCGCGAAGAAGCAGCTCGGCCGGATCCCTTTCTTCGGCTGGGCCATGCACGCGGGCCGCTTCATCTTCATCGATCGCCAGAACCCGATCGCCGCCCGCCGCAGCATCGACGAGGCGGCGCGCCGCATTCAGCGCGGCCACTCGGTGCTGCTCTTCCCGGAGGGGACGCGCACGCGCGACGGCAACATGGGCCCGTTCAAGAAGGGCGGCTTTCACCTGGCGATCGTCTCGGGCGCCACCATCGTACCGTGCGGCATCCGCGGCAGCCGGGCGGTGTGGCCGCGCGGCAGCGCGCTCATCCACTCGGGCGCGATCCACGTCGAGGTCGGCGAGCCGATCTCGACCGCGGGCCTGACCGACGACGACCGCGACGCGCTGCTGGTCCGGGTGCGTGAACAGATCCTGGCGATGACGACGACCGAGCCACCCGCTCCTGCCGGCGCGCAGACCGCAACGAGCTAGCCGCTGGCCGAGCGCCCGAACGGCCGCTCGCCGCGAGGAGGGGCGCTGCGTGAACCCGTTACTGAAGGACCGTACGGGTCTTCGGCTGGGTCGAGGCGCCGCCCAAGCCGTGGGTGTACGCGGGGAGCGGCGGGCTCATCGCATTCGGCGATACAGACCTACGCGCGTCGTGCTCAGTTGCCGGTAGCATCCCTCGAGGTCCGTCCCACTCAGAGATTCTCGCGCGCCCAGCGCCAGGACGCCCAACCTCACCAGGCTGGCGTGGAGAATGTTCTGAACCCGCTCTCGCAGCTGCGGATCGAGATCCCGCATCAGGTTTCGGCACACCACGACCTGGAATTCGTTGAACGCACCGTCGCTCACCAGGTTGTGCTTCGAGAACACCACGTTCCGCCGCAGGTGCTCCTCGAAGACCGCGAAGTCGCCCTCTCGACGGTAGAAGGCCGCGAAATCCTGGCAGCCCCCGGCCTGTTGGTAGGCGACCGCGAAATCCAGCATATCGGAGAGCGCGAATCGGCCCTCACTAGCCCGCCCCACGAGGGCGTCGCTCATGTCGGTAGCGTAGAGCCGGCAGCGTCCCAGCAGGCCTTCCTCATGCAGCAGGATGGCAAGCGAGTAGAGCTCCTCGCCCATCGAGCAACCCGCCACCCAGATTCCAGTGAACGGATAGGTACGCAGCAAGGGGACGACCTCGCGTCGAAAGGCGAGATACATCTCCGGATTGCTGAACATCGGTGCCCGCCGGAGCGCAACGATCGCCACGAATCGGTTCAAAGCTGCCTCATCGCGCAGCACCCGCTCCTGCAGCGTGGACGCCGAAGCGACCCCTTCCTGCAGCACCGCCTGTCGCACGCGCCCGCGCATCGCCGCGCGCGCGTAACCTCGAAAATCGTAGCCGGAGTGCCGCGCGACCCCAGCCAGCAGGAGGTCGATTTCCAGCGCCTCGGTCGCCTCCTCCGGACTGGCCCCGCTAGCCCGCGCGCGTAATCGGGATGACATCGTACAGCCAGACGCGCATCAAGGAGACCAGCTGATCCGCGTCGATGGGCTTGGTGATGTAGTCCGACGCGCCCGCACTCAGGCACTTTTCGCGGTCGCCTTTCATGGCCTTGGCCGTGAGGGCGATGATCGGCAACCGGGCGTACTTGGGCTGGGCGCGGATTCGGCGCGTGGCCTCGTAGCCGTCCATCTCGGGCATCATGATGTCCATGAGGACGATCTCGACCCCATCGTCGCTGACCAGCTTGTCCAGGGCCTGCTGCCCGTTCTCGGCGTAGATCACCCTCATCTCGTGTTGTTCCAGGATGGTGGTGATCGCGAACAGATTGCGCGCGTCATCGTCGACCAGCAGAACCCTCTTGCCGACCAGAGCCGGGTCGACCTCCGTGAGGTGACGAAGCATGTCGCGCTTGGACGGCGGCAAGTTGGACTGCACCCGGTGCAGGAAGAGCGCGGTCTCGTCCAGCAGTCGTTCAGGCGAGCGAACGTCCTTGACGATGACGGTTTCCGCCAGCCGGCGCAGCTCGCTTTCCTCCGTTCGAGTGAGCTCCTTGCCGGTATAGACGATCATCGGCATACGGCGCGAGGCCGGACGATCCCGGATCGCCTTCATCAGCTCGAAGCCCGACATCCCCGGCAATTTGAGATCCAACACGAGGCAGTCGAACGACTGCGTCTCGATCGCCGCCAGCGCCGCCTCCGCGCTCTCGACGGCGGTGGTGACCACGTCGTCCTCGCCAATCAGCTCGACGATGCTCTTGCGCTGGATGGCATCGTCCTCGACGACCAGCAGGTGCTTCAGCCGGCGGTCCAGGAAGCTCTGAATGCGTCCCAGCGCTTCCTCCAGAGCAGTCCCTTCCGCCGGCTTTCGCAGATAGGCGATCGCGCCGCAGTCCAGGCCGCGGCGTTCGTCATCCATCGCGGATATCAAATGCACCGGGATGTGGCGGGTGTTGGCGTCGTGTTTCAAACGATCCAGCACGACCCACCCGTCCATGTCGGGCAAGCGCAGATCCAGAGTGATCGCGTCCGGACTCAACCTGCGAGCCAGCTCTAGCCCCTGCGCGCCGCCGACGGCGACCACGCCGCGAAAGCCGCGATCGCGGGCAAAGCCGAGCAGGATGCGACCGAACGACTCGTCGTCCTCGATGATCAGCAAGACTCGGTCGCCCGGGTGGATGGCGTGCCGATCGTCCGAGAGGCCTTGCGGCATCAGCATGGCGCCGCTCCCGTTGCCGGCGAGGAGTTTGGTGGCCTCGGGCTCGCTGCGCGACGGAATCGCCGGCGCTTGCGCCGACGGCAGGGCGAACGGTCGGACACGCGCGGCGTACTGCGCCGGCAAGTAAAGCGTCAGCGTGCTGCCGACGCCGACCTCACTTTGCAAGTGAAGCTCCCCGCCCAGCAGCCCGGCGATCTCGCGGCTGATCGCCAGGCCCAGGCCGGTCCCGCCATATTTGCGGCTGGTGCCGCCGTCAGCCTGCTGGAAGGCTTCGAAGACAATCTTCTGCTTTTCACGCGGGATGCCGATGCCGGTATCGATGACCGAGAAGCCGACCACCGCCGCGGCGGTGTTGAGAGTTTCGTTGTCGACGCTCCACCCTGCGTGTTCCGGTTTGAACACCCGCAGGGTCACGCTTCCCCGCTCGGTGAACTTGAGGGCGTTCGACAGCAGGTTCCGCAGGACCTGCTGCAAGCGCATCTCGTCGGTGTTCATGACGTCCGGTACGTCGGGACCGATCTCGATCTGGAAGCCCAGCTTCTTCTCCTCGGCGACGTGACGGAAAGAGCGCTCGACGAACTCCTCGAGATCGTGGAACGACACCGCGGAGACGTCGACGGTCATCGTGCCCGACTCGATCTTGGCCAGATCGAGGATTTCATTGATCAGGGCGAGCAAGTCCGCGCCCGACTGATGGATCGTGCTGGCGTACTCGATCTGCTTGGGCGCCAGGTTCCCCTCGCGGTTTTCCTCCAGCTGTCGCGACAGGATGAGGAGGCTGTTGAGAGGCGTCCTCAGCTCGTGCGACATGTTGGCCAAAAACTGTGACTTGTAACGCGAGGTCAGCGCGAGCTGCTCGGCCTTCTCCTCCAGCTCCTGCTTGGCCACCTCGACGTCGCGGTTCTTGCGCTCGACCTCCGCCTTCTGGCTGGTGAGTTGGCGCGCCTTCTCCTCCAGTTCCTCGTTGGTCTTCTGCAGCTCTTGCTGCTGGGTTTGCAGCTCGACCGCCATGCTCTGTGACTTGCGTAGCAGCTCGTCGGTCCGCATGGTCGCCTCGATGGTGGCGACGACGATCCCCAGGCTCTCGACCAGCTGCTCGAGAAAGGCGATCTGGATATCGGTGAAGCGCTGGAAGGAAGCCAACTCAAGGACGCCCTTGATCTCGCCCTCGAAGGAGATCGGCACCACCACGATGTTGAGCGGCGTTGCGTCTCCCAGCGACGAGTTGATGCGCACGTAATCCGACGGAACGTCGGTGATGAGGATCCTCTTCTTTTCGCGCGCCGCCTGTCCCACCAGGCCCTCGCCCAGCAAGAAGATGTTGGCAACCGTCTTGCGCTCCTTGTAGGCATAGGAGGCGAAGAGCTTGAGCGACACCTTGCCTTCGTGGGCGTCAGCCATGAAGAACGATCCGTGCTGCGCGCTGACCACGCCCGCCAGCTCGGTCAGGACGTGATCCGCGACGGTGAGAAGGTCGCGCTGTCCCTGCAGCATGCGCGTGAAGCGCGCCAGGTTGGTCTTGAGCCAGTCCTGCTCCTTGTTGACCAGCGTTGTCTCCGCCAAAGTGCGGATCATCTGGTTCATATTGTCCTTGAGCAGCGCGACCTCGCCGCGCGCGTCGACGGTGATCGACTGGGTGAGGTCGCCCTTGGTCACCGCGGTCGCGACGTCGCCGATTGCGCGCACCTGCCGGGTCAGGTTGCCCGCCAGCTCGTTGACGTTGTTGGTCAGGTCGCGCCAGACGCCGGCGGCGCCCGGAACGTCCGCCTGACCACCCAGCTTGCCTTCGACGCCGACGTCGCGGGCCACCCCGATGACCTGATCGGCGAACGTGGACAGCGTCACAATCATCCCGTTGATGGTCTCCACGAGCGTGGCGATCTCTCCCTTGGCGTCCAGGGTCAGCTTCTGGTCCAGATCGCCGTTGGCGACCGCGGTCACCACCCGAGCGATGCCGCGCACTTGCTCCGTGAGATTGCGGGCCATCAGGTTCACGTTGTCGGTCAGGCCGCGCCAGACACCGGACACCCCGAGCACGTCGGCCTGACCACCGAGCACGCCCTCGGTGCCGACCTCACGGGCTACGCGGGTGACCTCGGCCGCGAACGCGTTCAGCTGATCGACCATGGTATTGACGGTATTTTTCAGCTCCAGCAGCTCGCCGCGCACCTCGACGGTGATCTTGCGAGTCAGATCGCCATTGGCGACCGCGGTGGTGACGTTGGCGATGTCCCTGACCTGGCCGGTCAGGTTGCTGGCCATGAGATTGACGTTGTCCGTGAGCTCTTTCCAAACGCCCGAGACGCCGCGCACCTCGGCCTGTCCGCCCAGCCGACCCTCGACGCCCACGTCGCGGGCGACGCGCGTGACCTGGTCGGCGAAGGCGCTCAGCTGATCAACCATGGTGTTGACGGTGTTTTTCAGCTCCAGCAGCTCGCCGCGAACATCGACCGTAATCTTCTTGGAGAGATCGCCCTTGGCCACAGCGGTGGTGACCTCGGCGATGTTGCGGACCTGAGCGGTCAGATTCGACGCCATCGAGTTGACGTTGTCGGTGAGATCCTTCCAGGTGCCGCGCACGCCCTCGATCGAGGCCTGGCCTCCCAGCTTACCCTCGGTCCCGACCTCGCGGGCGACGCGCGTGACCTGGTCGGCGAAGGCACTCAGCTGATCAACCATGGTGTTGATGGTGTTCTTGAGCTCGAGGATCTCGCCCTTGGCATCGACGACGATCTTCTTCTGCAGATCGCCTTGCGCGATGGCGGTCGCGACCTGAGAGATGTTGCGCACCTGCTCGGTGAGGTTGTTGGCCATCGAGTTGACGGCGTCGGTCAGGTGTCGCCAGGTGCCGGCCACGCCGCGGACGTCGGCCTGCCCGCCCAGCTTCCCCTCGGTGCCCACCTCGGTCGCGAGACGCGTGACCTGGTCGGCGAAGGCGCTCAGCTGATCGACCATGGTGTTGATGGTGTTCTTGAGCTCGAGGATCTCGCCCTTGGCGTCGACGGCGATCTTGCGCGTCAGGTCTCCCTTGGCCACCGCGGTCGTGACCATGGCGATGTCGCGCACCTGGTTGGTCAGGTTGCTGCCCATGAGGTTGACGTTGTCGGTCAGCTCCTTCCAGACGCCGCGCACACCCGGCACGTCGGCCTGGCCACCCAGTCGTCCCTCTACGCCGACCTCGCGCGACACGCGCGTGACCTCGGCCGAGAACGCGTTCAGCTGATCGACCATCGCGTTGAGCACGGTCTTGAGCTCCAGCACCTCGCCCCGGGCGCTGACGGTGATCTTCTTCGAGAGATCGCCGCTGGCGACCGCACGCGCCACCTCGGCGATGTTGCGCACCTGGTTGGTGAGGTTGCTGGCCATCGAGTTGACGTTCTGGGTCAGCTCGAGCCAGATCCCGGCTACGTCGCGCACCACGGCCTGCCCGCCCAAGACGCCGTCGGTACCCACCTCGCGCGCCATTCGCGTCACCTCCGAGGCGAACGAGCCCAGCGAATCGACCATGGCGTTCATCGTGTTCTTCAGCTGCAGCAGCTCGCCCCTGACTTCGACCGTGATCTTCTTCGAGAGATCGCCGTTAGCCACCGCGGTGGTGACGTCGGCGATGTCACGCACCTGATCGGTCAGGTTGCGGCCCATGATGTTGACGTTGTCGGTCAGCTCCTTCCAAACGCCGGAGACGTCCTTGACGTCCGCCTGCACCCCCAACGTCCCCTCGGTGCCCACGAGCCGCGCCACCCGGTTGACCTCCGCGGCGAACCGATTGAGCTTGTCGACGGTGGCGTTGATCGTGTTCTTGAGCGTGAGGATCTCGCCGCGCGCGTCGACCGCGATCTTGTGTCCCAGGTCGCCCTGCGCGATGGCCGTGATCACCTCGGCGATGTTGCGGACCTGGCTGGTCAGGTTGCTCGCCATGCCGTTGACGTTCTCCGTCAGCTCGCGCCACACGCCCGACACGGCGACAACCTTTGCCTGTCCACCCAACACACCCTCGGTACCGACCTCGCGCGCCACGCGGGTGACCTCGGCGGCGAACGCGCCCAGCTGATCGACCATTGTGTTGATGGTCCGCTTGACCTCGAGCACCTCGCCGCGCACGTCGACGGTGATTTTGCGCGATAGATCGCCGGCCGCGATGGCGGTCGCAACCTCGGCGATGTTGCGCACCTGGGTGGTCAAGTTGTTGGCCATCGAGTTGACGTTCTGCGTGAGCTCGCGCCAGACGCCGGAGACGCCTCGCACCTGGGCCTGTCCACCCAGGATGCCCTCGGTGCCGACCTCGCGGGCCACGCGCGTGACCTCCGACGCGAAGGATCCGAGCTGGTCGACCATGGTGTTGATCGTGTTCTTGAGCTGGAGGATCTCGCCCTTCGCTTCGATGTTGACGATCTTGGTCAGATCGCCCTGGGCCACCGCGGTGGTGACCTGCGCGATCTCGCGCACCTGGTTGGTCAGGTTGCTGGCCATCAAGTTCACGCTATCGGTGAGCTCCTTCCACACGCCGGAGACGCCGCGGATGCGGGCCTGCGCGCCAAGCTTGCCCTCAACGCCGACCTCCTGCGCGACGCGCGTGACCTCCGAGGAGAACGCGGCGAGCTGCGAGACCATTCCGTTGACCAGTCGGGCGTGGCGCAGGAAGTCGCCGCGCAGAGGACTGTCCTTGCCCTCGACGTCGATGGCCTGGCCGAGGTCCCCCTTGGCCACGGCAGTGAGAACGCGCGCGACGTCCGCGGTGTGAGCAGTCACGTCCTCGAGCAGTTCGTTGACGCCGACGACGTAGTCGGCCCAGCCGCCCTGAGCGCCCCCGCGCCCGAGGCGGCGGTGGGTTCTTCCCTCGAGACCGACGCTTTGGCGCAGCTCGACGACCTCGACGCGCAACGCCCCGGCAAACTGAGCCAGCTCGTTGAAGGTGTCGCAGATCTGGCCGTCCACGCCCGCGAGATCGTCAGGCAGCCGAGCCTCGAACTGGCCCCGCCGAAGCGCGCGCAGCGCGGCCAGCAGGTGGCGGTTGTTGAGCGAGTGGGTCTTGTTCTTCTCGGTTCTGGTCTCGGCGGTCGTCGACATCGCTACTCCTGGTTCTTCGAAAGCGCATTCATGAGTGTCGCCAGGTCGCAAGGCTTGACGAGGTGGTCGTTGAATCCGGCCTCGCGGGACAGCTTGCGATCGGACTCCGTGCCGTAGCCGCTCATGGCCACCAGCCGTATCCGTTCTCCGCCCGGCGACGAGCGCACCCGGTTGGCGACGCCGTGGCCATTGACGATCGGCATTCCGATGTCGACCAGGGCGACATCGGGCTTGAGGCTGAGGATCAACGCCGCCCCCGCGTCTCCGTCCCCCGCGACCTCGACGGTGTGACCCAGCTCTTCCAGCAGGGCCTTCATCATTAGGCGTATGTCATCGTTGTCATCGACGAGGGCGATGACCAGCGGTCGCGGGGCAGCGGTGATGCTCCCGGCGGGCGTGGGAGCCGGATGCGCCGCCGTCGGAACGTCATTCGCAGGCGGTGCCGCGACGGGAAGGGTGACCACGAAGTCTGATCCCTGCGATGGACCGCTGCTGTGCGCCGAGACGGCGCCGCCGTGCATCTCAGTGAGGCGTCGAACGATGGTGAGCCCGAGCCCCAGCCCCTGGCTCGGTCGGGCCTGGGCGAACATCTCGAACAGCCGAGGAGCCAGATCCGGATCGATGCCGCGGCCGTTGTCCACCACATGGACCTCGACCGTCGAGCCCAGGTGAACGCATTTCACCCCGAGGGCGCCGCCCTCGTCAGTGTACTGGGCCGCGTTGTTGAGCAGGTTAGCGAACACCTGCGTCAGGCGCACGGGATCCGCGAACAACCAGATCGGGTCGGCAGCCAGATCGACCGACACGGTGTGACGCCGCGTCTGGATGAGGGGCATGCTGGTGGCGACGGCCTGGCCGATGATCTCCTGCAGGGGAAGGGTCGTCCTCCGCAGCTCGACCTTTCCCGAGCTGATCCGCGCGACATCCAGGAGGTCGTCGACCAGACGACGCAAGTGCGCGACTTGGCGCTCGATTGACTGGCGCGCCCGCGCGACGACCTCGTTGTTGCGAGGTGTATCGCCGCCGGCATCCAGCTGGCGGCGCATGATCTCCAACCCGGCCACGATGGGTGCCAGAGGGTTCCGCAGCTCGTGCGCGAGGATGGCCAGAAACTCGTCCTTGTGACGGTTCGTTTCGGCCAGCTCCTCGATCCGCCGGCGGACGGCCTCGTCGTTCCAGCGCCGGCGCTCTTCCTCGAGGTTGCGGGCGTGCTCGTGCCTCTCGATGAGGCGAGCCTGCCGTTCGAGCTCGGTTGCCCGGCGCTGCAGCTCGACGAACACCGCGGTCTTGGCGCGCAGGACCTCGGCCGCCACCGGCTTGAAAAGGAAGTCGACGGCGCCCAGCTTGTAGGCCGCGAGCACGTCGTGATCGTCGCGGCTGTGCGCGGTGATGAAGATGATGGGCGTGTGGCGCGAGCGCTTGCGCTCGCGAATCAACCGCGCGGTTTCGATCCCGCTCAGCGACGGCATTTGCACATCGAGCAGCACCACTGCGAAGTCCCGATCCAGCAAAAGGCGCAGGGCTTCCTGTCCGGAGTGGGCCTGGACCACATCGCCGTGCAGATCGAGCAAGGCCGCCTCGATGGCGACGAGGTTGGCGCTGCTGTCATCGACCACCAAGATCGCGGGTCCAGTGCGATCGGTTAACTCGGGCATCGGCGCTGTAACCGGCAAAGCCAAGATCGGGTGCACGATAACAAAAACCGCGGCCAAGCGCGGAGTCAAATCCTCTCGCACGGATGAACCGATCTCGGCACGAGGAAGATCGCCTAAGTGACCTGAAATAACGGGGCGCGTCGCCGCACCTCAACCATGGTGAGGTCCGTTCATTTTCAAAGGACGATCACGCAGGGATGTCGAAAACCTCGGTGGCCGTGTCCAGAGTAGTCGATAGCTTCTCTAGTAGATCACTCTCAGCAGCGTCAGACCCTGCGGCGGCGCGGTGATGCCGCCGGCTTCGCGGTCGCCGGTGGCGAGCATGCGCGCGACCGCGTCGCCGGGGAGCTGGCCGCGGCCGAGGTCGACCAGCGTGCCGACGAGGATGCGCACCATGTTCTTCAGGAACGCGGTCGCCTCGATCTCGACGGTGAGCA
>CAZNCQ010000104.1:0-21775 GCA_964571275.1 uncultured Myxococcales bacterium | reverse complement strand
TACTACGGCAAGGACGTCGAGGTCATGATCGGCGAGCTCCTGCACCACGCCGACCAGGACGTCGAGCTCGCCCAGCGCGGCATCGTCTTCATCGACGAGATCGACAAGATCGCGCGGAGGTCTCAGGGCGCGCGCAACGGCGCCGGCTCGCGCGACATCGGCGGCGAGGGCGTGCAGCAGAGCCTGCTCAAGATCCTCGAGGGGCGCGAGAGCTTCGTGCCGCTCAACGTGACCCAGCACTGGAACAAGCACGACTTCGTCGCCGTCGACACGCAGGACATCCTGTTCATCGCCGCCGGCACGTTCTCCGATCTGCAGCTGCAGCCCGAAGCCAAGACCGTCGGCTTCGGCGCCGCGGGCCCGGCGGCGGCGCGCGAGAGCCGCCGCGTCACCGAGAAGGAGCTGCTCGACTACGGCCTGCTCGCCGAGTTCCTGGGGCGCCTCCCGGTGCGCGTGGAGCTCGACCCGCTGTCGGAGGAGGACCTGTTCCTGGTCATGACCGCGCCGCCCGATTCGGTCGTGCGCGAGTATCAGGCGCTGCTGAAGATGGACGGCATCGATCTGCGCTTCTCCGACGAGACGCTGCGTGCGATAGCGCGCTTCTGCATCCGCCGCCGCACCGGGGCGCGCAGCCTGCGCACGTTCATCGAAGAGATCTGCCACGACATCATGTTCGAGGCCCCCGAACGCAAGGGCGAGACCATCACCATCGAGCCCGCCTTCGCGCTCGAGCGCCTGGAGCGGCTGGCCGACGGCGCGGCCCGCAACGATCGCCCGCGCGACCGCGAAGCCGGCGGCGAGGCGCGTAACGATCTCCCCGCGCGCCCCGTGCGAGCATCCCGGTAGACCGTGCGTATCCGCGATCTTTTCGGCAACCCGAACCGCCGCGTCTTCTCGTTCGAGTTCTTCCCGCCCAAGACCGAGGCGGGCGTGGCCACGCTCGAGCGCACCATCCGCGAGCTCGGCGAGCTATCACCTTCGTTCGTGTCCGTGACTTATGGCGCCGGCGGCTCGACCCGCGAGCGCACCGTCGAGATCGTGAGCCGCATCCAGCGCGAGGCCGGCATCTGCGCGATGGCGCACCTGACCTGCGTCGGCGCCGGCCGCACCGAGATCGCCAGCGTGCTCGATCGCCTGGTCGGCGAAGGGATCGAGAACATCATGGCGCTACGGGGTGACCCACCCGAGGGCCAGACATCGTTTCAGCGCCACCCCGACGGGTTCGCCTATGCGGCCGACCTGATCGCCTTCATTCGCCAGCGCCACGGCAGCCGGCTGTCGCTGGGCGGCGCGGCCTATCCGGAGATGCACCTCGAGACGCGCGACGCGGACCGCGAGATGGCCCATCTGCGCGCCAAGGTCGACGCGGGCGCGGACTTCATCGTCACGCAGCTGTTCTTCGACAACGCGCTCTACTTCGACTTCGTCGAGCGCGCGCGCGCCGCGGGCATCCGCGTGCCGATCGTCCCCGGTATCATGCCCATCCGCAACGTCGCGCAGATCGAACGCTTCACCAAGATGTGCGGCGCGACGATCCCGACGGCGCTGTTCGCCGAGCTCGACCGCCGGCGCGACGACGCCGAGGCCGTGGCGCAGCTGGGCGTGGCGCAGGCGACCGCGCAGTGCGTGGAGCTCCTGCACAAGGGAGCGCCCGGCATCCACTTTTACACCCTCAATCAGTCACCCGCGACGCGGGTCATCCTGACCGCGCTCAAGAGCGCGCGGCTCGCATAATGTCAATTCGGGCGTTCGTCGCCGGTCATGTCGTCGTGGATCAGCGAGCGGATCATGCGCGTCATGCGCTCGTCCGAGGCGAAGTCGGCGGCGTCGACCTCGGCGCGGTCGGTGGCGCGGCGGTGCCACGAACCGATCAAGAAGCCTCCGGCCATGCACACGGCCCCCACTAGCACCAGCAAGATGTCGAACAGACCGGACGCCATGAGGGGGCCATCGGAGGAAACGCAATGCAGCTTGAGCACCGGGTCACACCTCCCAAATTGAATCTCGCCCCGCCGAAACCCGATCCGAATTTGGCGCGTCGGGCGTAGGCGGCTCCGCCGCCGCAGCCCATCGCGGGAGGTTCGGAACCCTTCGAGGGTTCCAAATTTATTTGATAGATTCGAGGGGATGCGACACGCCCCCAGCTTCGCCCACGCTCGCCTCCCCCGCCGTACCGCACACCTTCACTCACTCCTGGTCACCGCGCTCGCCGCCTGCTTGGCGGCATCGGCCTGCACGACCGCGCAATCGCACGGGGACGCCGGAACCGGGGCCGGCGGCAGCTCGACGGGGAGCGGCGGCGGCACCGCCGGCGCCGGCGGCAGTGGCTCGGGCGGCAACACCGGCGCGGGCGGGCACGCCTCGGGCGGCACCGGCGGCGGAGCGGGCGGCAGCGCCGGAGCCGGCACGGGCTGCGGCTCGCTGCCGCTGTGTGACGACTTCGAGGAGGCTGCCCTCGACACCACGCGCTGGACGCTGATTCCGACCAGCAACACGGGCACGGCCACGATCGATACCATCGGGGCGCACGGCTCGGGCCACTCGCTGAAGGTCGTCAGCGCAGACCGCACCTACCTGCGCAACAGCTCCGTCATAGGCACGCTCGGCTCGGTCGTGCACGTCCGCTTCTACGCGCGCTTCATGACCGCCCTGCCGATGGGGCACGGCGCCATCGTCGTCACCCACCCGACCCCCGTCGATCAGTACACCCAGCAGAACGAGCTTCGGTTCGGCAGCCAGGATTCCGTCTTTCACTGGAATACCGACAGCGACGCGGCCAATATCCCCGTCGTCGGCCCGGGCGACTCGAGCAGCGTCCCGGTCACGCCCAACACCTGGTACTGTTTCGAGCTCACGATCAACACCAACGGACACCTGAATGTGTCGATCGACGGCAACGATATCGCGGGATTGACCGAAGATGGCGTCGCCACGCCCAATATCGACCAGGACTGGGTCGGCAGCAGCGCGTCGCTGATGCGCTACATGGCCTTTGGCGACTTCAACTTCGGCTGGGAAAGCTACGGCGGCGGGCCGATGACGATCTGGTTTGATGATGTCGCGTTATCCGGCGCACCAATTGGCTGCTCCAACTGAATCGGTGTCTTCCCAGGGCTGATTCCAGATTTACCCGCCATTTCGCCCGCGGGGTGGCTTGCGATTTTTGGGCCAGATTTTTTCTGAGCCGCCCCCTATCTTGCCTGCGACTTTCAAGTTGGTGGGCTCTTATCGAGCGGCGGGCGGATAGTTGGCGTCCCCGGAAACCCCTCACGAACGGACGGACTCATGCGGAAATTGCACTCGTCTCGCTCCCGGTCTTCTGATGCGCTGCGCATCCTCTTCGCCCTTGGCGTTGCGGCCGGCTGCGCACCCCAGACGGACGCTCCCGCGCCTGACACGATCGGCCTGGCTGCCGATCCCAGCGCGCTGAGCGGCGAGTTCAAGACCTACGTCGCCGATTTCTTCGATGGGCGGCCGTCCGAGCGCTACCACACGCTGGTCCAGGCCAACGGCCAGGAGCTCCGCCTGAACTTCGACACCGAGCCGTCGATCGAGAATGGGTCGCACATCTACATCCGCGGCGAAGCGATGGCGAACCAGACGATGCACGTGAGCCAGTTCGACCTCGGTCCCCTGCTCGCGGGGCGGACCAGCGCGCTCGAGGGGGACAGCCCCAACGTGGTCGCGGCGCCCGTCAGCGACACGTACGCGATCGTGCTTGTCGACCTGGGCGCCGGCGTCAACATGACGGCGGCTCAGGCGCAGGCCCGTTTGACCGGCACCGGCACCGGGAGCACCGGATCGTTCGGCCAGTACTACAGCGAGAGCTCCTACGGCAAGTACAACCTCGACCCAACCAGCACGGTGTTCGGTCCCTTCCCGTACACGATGGCCACATGCGCCAACGCGGATACGTCGGCGATGGCGAAGGCGATGGACGCGCTGATTCCGGCAACCGGCTTCAATCACGTCATCATGTACTTCAATCAGACCAACGTCTGCGCGTTCGGCGGTCTGGGTGAAGAGGGCAACTCGCTCAAGCCGGCGAGGCACACCTGGATGAACGGCTCGCTCTCCTGCGTGGTCCTGATGCAGGAGCCCGGGCACAACCTGGGTCTGATGCACGCCAACCAGATCAAGTGCGGCACCAGCAGCTTCTCCACCACGCCGGGCACGTCGTGCACGATCACCGAGTACGCAAACTCGATGAGCACCATGGGCAGCGGTTGCAAGGTGCTGAGCGGCTACGAGCGCATGTACATGCAGTGGTATTCCGGCTGCAACGCCGTCACTGTTCCTGGCGGCGGAACCTTCAACCTCATGCCGCTCGAGAGCCCGTGTGGGGGCGGCATCCAGACCCTGCAGATCCCCTTCCCGGCGCCGCTCACGGTCAGCGATCCGCAAGCGACGACCCAGACGGTCACGCTGCGCAACTACTACCTGGACCTGCGCGTCGCGGCGGGCAGCTTCGACACCTACGGTCGCACGGGCGGACAGGGCGCGGGCGTCACCTTCACCGCCCCGACGGTGTTCATCTACACCAGCGACAATGTCCGCAATCCGGTGGCGGGCACGGGCCGCAACGCCGGCACGATGACCCAGCAGAACAGCGTCTGGACCGAGCTCATCAACACCACGCCGACGGGCACGGCCTTCACCGGCCTCACCGCCGCGGGACAGAGCTTCGTCGATCCGGCGGGCGGCCCGACGATCACGCTGATGTCGATCAGCGCGACCGGCGCGGTGGTGCAGGTGACCAACGCGGCCAGCACGGCGGCGCCAACCTGTCTCGACGGCACGCAACTGGCGGGTAGCGGTCCGACCAGCTGCGGCCCGGTCACCGGCAGCGACGGCGGCGTCATCACCGGCAGCGGCGGCGCGACCGGCGCGGGCGGCGCGACCGGGACCGGCACCGGCGGCGCCAAGGGCACCGGCGGCATTGGCGCAGGCGGCACGACGGGCGGCGCGGGCGCGACCGGCACCGCGGGCGCGACCGGCACCGCGGGGGCAACCGGCACCGCGGGCGCGACCGGCACCGCCGGCGGCACTGGTACAAGCGGCTCCGGCGGCAGCGCCGGTCCGAACGGCGCGGGCGGCGGCACGCCGCCGCACGAGGCTGGCACGGTGTCCGGCGGCTGCGACTGCAGCGTTCCGTCGGGCGACGCACCGGCCTGGACCGCCATCTGCGGCGCGATCGCGCTCGGCCTGCTGCGCCGTCGGCGCCGCGGCGTCTAGGTCGGCCCTTTCGGAGTTCACGCCATCGAGCGTCGGCGAGCTTGCCTCGTCGGCGCTCGACGCGTTTCTGGTGGCGTGCGCGGTGTCACTCCGAGGGAACAATTTGCGCACGCAGACGGATAAATAAACGCAGCCCCCGGTCGAAACGCGCGCCGCCGTATTCGTCGCTGTATTTATTCTGGTGTCGCTTTTGATACACTGCCCGTTTCAAGCGACGCTGGGAGGATCAGTGAAGCAGCTCGCGTTCGTGTTCGGGCTGGCGATTGCGTTGGCGATCGGACCGCTCGCGGCAATTTTTGGATCAGTCGCCCGGGCCCAGGGGGCGGCCCACGACGAGACTGGCGCGCTGACCGCCGGCCCCGTCGAGATAGCCAAGACGCCGCTGGAGAAAAGGTTCGCCGGCACCTACGCCGAGTTCAGCACCTTCGTCGGTAGCGGCACGTTCTACTCCGGCGGTTACCACGATCCCTACGTCTCGAACGCGCTGTACTTGAAGCCGGTCTATCACCTCGGCACCAAGCGCGATCTCACGCTCAACGCGCGCTTCTACGTCGAGGTCGAGTACACCCAGCCCGACAACCCGCAGGCGCGGCGCTTCTACCCGCTCGACCCGTGGTTCTGGCTGTCGGCGAAAAACCTGTACACCGAACCGCGCACGCGCATCCGCTTCAGCGGACAGGTGCGCGCGGTCCTGCCGCTCTCGTACGAGAGCCGCTATCAACATCTGCTCACCGGCCTCGGCGTCGGCGGCTCGGCGACGCGCGAATCGGAGTTCGGCCGCCCCGCCGCCAATGGCAAGCGCTGGAACCTGTCGCTCTCGCTGGGCGTCGTCGCGAGCAAGAACTTCAACACCAGCGTGCTGCGCGGCAACGGCCCCGGCGATACCAACGGCTGCATGTCCGCGCCGGCCGCAACGACGGAGACCAGCGCCGCCGAGCCCGGCGTCGCCAACTCCGACCGCTGCGGCGGACCGCTCAACACCAGCTTCTCGCTGATGACCGCGGGCGGCGTGACCCTGACGCGCAGCCGCTGGTCGGCGGCCGCGACGCTGATCCTGATCAACAACTTCCGCTACACCGCGCCGGTCGACGCGTTCTCGTCGACCGACACGCCGCTCGGCCGCGAGGACGTCACCTGGGGCATCCTCTCTCTCGGCTACGAGATCCACCCGCGCCTGGGCGTCGCCGTGGGACTTTCGAGCCAGCAACCGGCGCTGGACCAACGCTATCGCTATCCGCGCTTTCCCTTCTTCGACTTCTCCGGCACCAACGCCAACAACTACTCGCAGGTTTTCGCGAACGTCAATGGAACGATCTAGGAGATTCCCATGAACCGGTCGATGTCCTGGACGATCACTCTCGCTCTTGGAGCCGCCGCGCTCGCGCAATCCCTGGCCGGTTGCGCCGGTCAGGGCGACATCGATCGAACGCAGCCCGACAAGATCCCCAAGTCGATGTTCTTCCAGGCCGACGGCAAGACGCCCAAGGTCTTTTACTACCGGCAGACCTACGTCGAGGTGCCGGTGACCAGCGGCTGGGCGTTCGAAGGGACCATGGGCAACATGGACAAGGTCCGCTTCGACATCCAGGAGAACTATCTCTACGGCTACCGCTCCTACGACTACATTCCGGGCGCCAGCAGCCCGCTCGCCAGCGGCAGCAACAACCAGGACACGCCGCTGGTCGTGTTCAAGATCCTGTCGCACTTCGACGTCAAGCGCGACTACAACCCCGGCACCGGCGAGCAGACCAACGTCATTCTCGAGAACACCACCGACCGCCCCTGGTACGACCGCGACTACATGCGCGTCGACTGGTCGAACAACCTGGTCGACGTCGAGCCGCCGGGCATGTCGCCGTCCGGCTTCTTCCTGCCGACGACGCGAACGCCGGTGAACGACTACGACACGCAGACCGGCGCACCCGATCCCGATCACCCGATCCTCTCGTCGTCGTACTTCGACTTCACCATCCGCGAGATCCGCACGCCCGACGAGGACGCCTGCTTCGCGCTCTTCCACCCGGGCATCGACGACGCGGCCGTCGGCGACTGCGGGCCGGCGCAGCTCAAGGTGCGTTACTCGTTCCTCGAGGCCAAGCCGTCGACCTATCTGCCGCTCAACTACCCCGACCGGCAGACGTTGCTCGACAGCAACGGCCAGCCGATCCGGCTGCAGAACGGCGCGGTCCCCTGCTCCAAGCAGATCATCGCGCAGACCGGCGGCACCGACTGCACGACGGCCGCGATGGACGAGTTCGCGAAGTTCGGCTTCTTCCGCACCGTGCGCCAGACCTATGACCCGAACTACGGCGCCACCGAGCAAGGTCGCCAGTACCTGGCCAACCGCTGGAACGTCTGGAAAGACGGCGCCGCGGCCATGGCTTCGCCGCCGAATCGCGCCACGCGCGAGATCGACTACTACACCAACCCCGAGTTCCCCGACGACGCCGATCTCTTCAGCACGGCGCAGGAGATCGTGGGCAGCTGGAACGACGCCATGAAGCAGACGGTGGCGTCGCTGAACCTGACGCAGCCGGCGCCGACCAGCATCGTGCCGCTCACCAACGTGCAGACGGCCGCGGCCAGCGTGCCCGACATCTTCGTGCTCAAGAAGAACTCGTGCAACCTCGAGGGCGTCAAGGATCTGGCCGCCAGGTACAGCGACCTATCCGACGCGGTCGAAAACGCCACCAGCGACAGCGTCGAGAACCTGACGGTCGCCAACCTGCGCACGGCCTGCGCCGCGCTCGAGCTCGCGACGCAGAACCTGACCGACGGCGATGCCAAGAAGTTCACCTGGCAACGCAACGGCGATCTCCGCTACTCGTTCCTGCACTGGGTCGACCATCCGCAGGAGACCGGGCCGCTCGGCTTCGGGCCGTCGTCGGCGGATCCGGAGACCGGCGAGATCATCTCGGCGGGCGCGTACATCTACGGCGCCGCGCTGAATACCTATGCGCAGTTCGCGACCGACAGCGTCGAGCTGCTCAATCACTCGATCTCGATCGACGACCTGATCTCGGGCAAGACGATCACCGACGTGATGGCCGAGACCGCCGCGCAGCGCCAGGCGGCGCAGGCGCTGCCGCTGACCGCGGAGGCCAAGGCGATGGCCAAGGCGATGCTGGACCGCACCGCCGGCGGGCAGGGGCGCCTCGTGACCATGCCGCCGGGCGCGATCGATCAGAAGTTCGACGCCATCAAGGGCACCGACGTCGAGAAGCAGCTGATGACGACCGACATCCTGAACATGTTCGGCATCTACGAGCCGAACCTGGCGACCGACAACCCCGACGTCTACGCGCGCATGATGGAAGCGGCGCGCCCGGCCAACCTGTTCAGCGAACGCGCCAAGGCGGCCCGAGCCGCTCGGTTCCAGACGCTGGCCAACAACTCGCAGGGTTGCATGTACATGGAGGAGTTCGCCGACGACTCGATCATCGGCACGGCGCTGTCGATGGCCAGCCTGCCGGCTGACGAGATCTTCAAGCAGCTGCGCATCGCGATCTTCCGCGGCGTCGCCGAGCACGAGGTCGGCCACACGATGGGCCTGCGCCACAACTTCTCGGGCTCGAGCGACGCGGTCAACTACGCCGACGACTACTGGAACATCCGCGCCACCTACCCGCAGGACCAGTGGGCGGCGCACTCGCTGCACGAGTTCCAGTACTCGACGGTGATGGACTACGGCGCGCGGTTCAACACCGACGTCCACGGCCTGGGCAAGTACGACTACGCGGCGATCCGGTTCGGCTACGGCCAGCTGGTCGACGCGATCCCGAACTCGATGGACCAGGGCATCGGCCTCAGCGACGACGTCTTCTTCGGCGACTACAACAACATCCCCACGCTGGTCGGCGGCATCCAGAACATCAGCACGGCGGCGACGGGCGTCGCGCGCTACCAGGCGGTGAGCGACTTCACGCGCGCGGGTTACCTGGATCCCACCTACACGGGCGGCGTCCCGGTGACGCCCGAGCGGCCGTACAAGTTCTGCTCCGACGAGTTCATCGGCAACCTCGACTGCAAGCCCTGGGACGAAGGGGCGAGCCAGACCGAGATCGTCGACAACCAGATCGATCAGTTCAAGAACTACTACTTCTTCGATGCGTTCCAGCGCGACCGGGTCACCTGGAACATCACGGCCTATACCAACCGGCTGCTCGATCGCTACTTCGCGCGCTACACCGAGGCGTTCCAGTTCTTCTACTTCTTCGGCAGCGCGTTCCAGGGCACGGCCCTCGGCGACGATCTGCTGCGCGCATCGATCGACGCGCTCAACAGCCTGGGCGAGATCCTGCAGGCGCCCGAGCCCGGGCTGCACTGCGAGACGTCGCTCAGCGGCAATCTGCTGGTCCTGCCGAGCGCAACCGGCCCCAACTCGTGCATCAACGGAACCGGCTTGCAGATCGACTTCGGCACCGCGAAGCCGTACTTCGTCGCGTTCAGCCCCGACTACTACTACCGCATCACGCGCGCCGGCTCGCTGTACGAGAAGCTGTCGGCGCTGCAGGCGCTGACGACGACGCAGTCGCGGTTCTTCCGCGTCGACACCTTCGCCGACGCCAACCAGTACTCGATCAACTACTACCGCATCTTCAAGGACCAGATGCTCAACCTGCTCTCGGGCGTGATCCGCAACGCCCCGGCCACCTACGCCGGCTACGACGATCAGGGGCAGTTCGTCGCCACGCCGGTGGTCGACTTCAACACCTACGGCAAGGTCGCGTACCAGCCGCCGATGTACATGCAGCCCGGCGTCGCGCGCGTCGACACGCCGGTCAACAAGACGGTGCAGTACTGGGCGCTGGCGCTGGTGCTGGCCAACCTCGACTCCACCTGGGACTACACGCTCGACGTCTCGAACTACCTGAACGTGACCGTCAAGGGCGCGATCGACGACGTCACGTACGACCCGAGCATCACGGTCAAGGAGTTCGTCCATCCGCAGTCGGGCCAGGTGTTCCGCGCGCCGGTGCTCGACCCGACCCGCGCGGCGGTCGGTACGCAGCTCATCGATGACCTCAACGTGATCCTCGGGACCAAGGGCACGCCGGGCACGCTACCGCCGAGCTTCGGCGCGATCGACATCAACGGGACACCGCTACCCGACTGGTGGACCGCCCAGGCGAACCTCACCGCTGCGCAGGCCGGCACCGATCAGACCGCCTATCAGACCGCGCAAACGATCTTCCAGGCGGTCGACTTCCAGCTCGCCTACCGCGTCGACCTGCTCAACGACTTGCGCAACTTCCGCCGCGCGTTCGGTTACTAGCCGATGACCCGCAAACGGAGCGGCTGGCCCTCGAGCCGCGACGTGATCGGGTTCGAGAACGGGTGGATCGGGAAGTCCTGCCCCTTGGCGTAGATCTTGTGCCGCCCGTATTTCTTGTACCACTCCGCCACCGAGGCGTTCTGGAGCATCTTTTCGATGACGTTGCGCCAGCCGACACCGGTGTTGTACGCGCAGAATGAAATTTCACCCATCTGGGTGCCATAGGGAATGATGCACATCTCGGTGCGGCGGAAGTCGTAGTTGAACAGATCCTGGAACCACATTCCCGCGACGAACAGAACGCGCCACTCGAACTCGTTTGCGTCCGTCTCGTACTCCCCGATCCGGTTGCCGCGCGCACCGGTCTGCGACAGCAGCTGCTTGAGCAAATCGGACAACGCGTAGCCCGGGGGCGCCTGGTCCGGCCGATAGTTCTTGGCCAGCGCCAGCGTCAGCTGCGCCACCGTGAGCGCCTTGGGCTGTGCGCCGTCGGTGATCGTCCCGATGTCCTCGAGCAATCCCTCCATGTCGAGGAACTGGGTCAGCGGGACGACCTGGCGGGTCCTCTTGTTGACCATCAGGATCGTGCCGATACCGCAGTTCGGGTGGCAGCCGCACTTCATCGAGCCCCAGTCCGCGCGGTCGCCCATCAGCTGGTCGACCAGGTCGGAGAACGGGCCCAGCGCCGACAGCGGAAACCAGTCGCGCATCGGCTCGGTGATCCCGGTCTGAGCTTTCACGTCGTGCGCCAGGTGCGAGAGCGTATAGCGCTGGCGCATCCGGGTCTCGTCATCGATGTCCTCGTCGCGGCCCGTGAACGAGACCGGCTGGAACGAGACCACGGTGATCTTGTCGGGGTTCTCGATCGCGAAGTTGAGGATCTTGCCGACCTGGTCGTTGTTGACGCCGTTGATGACGGTCACGACCAGGATCACGTCGATGCCGGCCGCCGCCAGCTCCTCGATCGCCCGCACCTTGACGTCGAACAGGTTGCCGATCTTGCGGTGCGAGTTGGCCTCGTTGCCGATGCCGTCGAACTGCAAGTACGCCATGCGCAGCCCCGCCTCCTTGGCCTTGCTGGCGAAGCCGGGCTCCTCGGCGAACCGCAACCCGTTGGTGGCGCACTGCACGGCGAAATAGCCGATCTTGCGCGCGTAGCGGATGGCGTCGAGAAAGTGCGGCGACAGCGTCGGCTCGCCGCCCGAGAACTGCACCGACATCTGGCGGCGCGGCTTGATCGACATCGAGTCGTCGAGGATCTTCTGCACCTCTTCCCAACCGAGCTCGTGCACGAACCCGACCTGGTTCGCGTCCATGAAGCACGGATCGCACATCATGTTGCAGCGGTTGGTGAGATCGACCGTCAGCACCGACCCGCGGCCGTACTGGATCGACGAGCTGCCGTGCTCGCGCAGCGGCGTGGGCGGCGCCTTGAAGTCGCGCCCCGGATAGAGCCGCTCGATGCGCTGGAGCCACTGCGGATCGATCGCCATCACGTCGGTGAAGGTGCCGTGCTTGTCGCACGTCTTCTTCATGACGATCTTGCCGTCCTCCTCGAGGATCTCGGCCTTGATCTCACCGGGCTTGCCGTCGATGAGCTCGCTGAAGCTGCGCGTCCCGTCGAAGATCGCCGTGCGGACCTCTTTCACGCAGCGCGGGCAGAGCGAGTCGGTCGTCCGCGGCCACCCGAGCGGCGGGAACGTCCGCTCCCGCCGCTTGAGCAGCGGCGCGGGCGCCCAGCCGGGCTGGACCGATGGCCGCTCGAACTTCTCGTTGTAGTACTTGACCGCCGGCCACGCCGCCTTCGCCGTCTTCGCCGCCAACTGCTCAAGGGAGCGAATCAACTTCATGCCAATGTCCTCCTGCTACAGGTCGTCTTCAGCCGACACGCTTGGTCCTCATCATTTGATAGAGGATGGGAAGCGCGAAAATCAGGGGGTGACGTCGCTGGCGCTCGGTGAGGGAAACCTCAGTGCCGGAGCGCGCCAGCTTCTTCAGCAAGTAGTCCAGCCAACCGTCGTAGGTGGCCAGATACTTCGGCCAGCGCAGATAGGCGCGGCGACGCGAACGGCGCAAGCAGCGCCGCAGCTCGGATTCGCGAGCCGCCACGCCCGGGGGCACCTGAAAGCGGGTTCCCGATGCATCCAGCGCCGTCGCGCCGAGCACACCGAGCAGCGCGCGGCCGACGGCGCGGTAGTGGTCACGCTCGACATCGAGGAGCGCGGCGATCTTGCCGGGCTCTACGATGCGAACCTCGGATTCATAGGACAGGCCGAGCAGCGCCTGAAGGAAATTGTCCAGTTCGAAGGGACCGTCGAAGCGGCTGAGCGTCAGCCGCGCCATCTGCATCAGCGCCGCCCGCTTCGCATCGACGATGCGCGCGCGCGCCGCCGGGTCCCGCGACCAGACCAGCGCCACTCGCTTGGACAGGCGGCCGCCCAGATGCAGATCCTTCGCGGTGGCGCTGGTTTGCGAGGCGAGCTGCCGCGCGGTCACCACCGAGACCTTGGCGAGCGCGCTGCCCACGCGCAGGCAATGGACCGTCGGAGGAAGCACAGTCCCCCAGAGTCGGTCGCGAAAGCGGCGGTGCCAGCTGCGCAATCCATCGACGACCACGATGAAGTCCGGCTGGCTCGTCACGTCGCGCGTTGCGTTCCAGAGCACCGAGCCGTAAAGCAGGATGGCCTGAGCGCCGCGTTCCGACGACGCCAGCGCAGGTAGGAACGGCGCCGCGGTCACGGCGGCGCCTGGCACCGACAGCCCCGCATCGAGGCGCGCACTCAGCTCCGCGTCGGCCCCGACTACCGACTCTCCCTGATCATCACCATTCAAGACCCGTCCGCTTGAACCGTTCACGTCCGAAACCCGTTTCAGGGAAGGCGGTGAGTCGCCGATGAGGAAAAATTCATCAGACGTGGGTCTATTCGTTCGATTGCAGATCGTCAAGGTGGAACATGATCAGACCTGAACGCAGGGTCTGCTCCCTCCTTGACAGTAATTAATACGGTCTTCACGCTACGAAACATGACCGGGCCTGGAACGCGCGGCCGTGTGCGGACCGCCACCCGCGAGGGATTGCTGGAGGCGGCCGAACAGGTATTCGCCGACAAGGGAATTGACGGTGCGCGAATCGAGGACATCGCCGCGCGTGCTGGAGTCGCAGTAGGCACGATCTACAATTACTTTGGTGATAGTGCGGAGCTCCTCAAAGCCCTAATCAACCAACGGCGGAGCGATCTCCTGTCTCGTCTCGATGAGGCGATGGCGGAGGCCAAGCGCCGGCGGGCTCCCTGGTCCGGACAGGTCGAGGCGTTCATCCGCGTCACGCTGGATTGCATGCGCGATCACCATCCGTTCTACGCAATCCTCATGCAGTGTGAGAACCGCAAGGGTCCTGCTTCGGTCGACGGCGTCAGCACCGAGTTCTACAGCCGCGCCGAGGCGCTGGTGCGGCGCGGGGTGCGGCTCGGGCTCGTGCGCGAGAACGATGCTTCCATCCTGCCCGCGGTGTTGGTCACCATGTGCCGCGCGCCGTTGCTGCACCTGAGGCATTCGAAGCCCGGCGCATCCTGGACGACCGATCTCAGCGACCAGATGTTGCGGTTCTTCTGTGCGCTGGTTCGCAGCGAGCCCGAAGACCGCGCGGCCCCGACGACCAGCGGCGTGCGACGTTACGGCACGCGGCCCAAGCGTGGATGAGAGACGGCTGAGACGCCCTAACGACGCACTTTGGGGCGCCCGGTCTGGAACGCGCTGATCAGCGCCTCGAACCCGAGCCGCCAGAGCCGGTAGTCGAGCGGCAGCTGGGCGCGCGTGCCGGACGCCGCCTCGTGCTCGATGGTCTGCTCCACGCGCCGCGCGAACGCGCGGTCGCGGCTGAAGACGTCCAGCTCCTCGTATCCGTCGTGCGACAGCCGGGTGAAGTTGGTCGACCCCAGATCGACCCATTCGCCGTCGCCGACGATCGCCTTGCCGTGAACCATCGTCGGGTGCAGCACCAGGCGCAGGTTCTCCGGGCTGCCGCTGCGGCGCAGGATCTTCGCACAGGTGAACAGGTTCAGATCGCCGCCCACGTCGGCGCGCGCCGCGGTCAGCAGCGTCACGGCGACGCCACGCTTGACCGCCTGGCACAGAGCATCCGTCGCCGCCGGATCGCCGAGGTAGGCCATCGCGATGGTCAGGCGCTTGCGGGCGCTCGCGATCAGCGACAGGCGCTGCTCCGCTAATGATTCGCCGGTCAGGACGTTTCCCTGCGTAGAGTGCAGTAGGTAGTCGAACGGACTCTCGGCGTCGAAGCGCACGCGGCCCGCGTAGCGGTCGGCCAGGCGCTCGATCGCGTCGGTGCCGCCGATCTCCACCATGAAGTCGACGTTCACGTCGCGGAAGTCATCGCCGATGCCCATGCCGCCCAGGATGGCGATCTGGTCGTCGAACACGAACAGCTTGGCGTGATCGAAGCGCTTCTTGATCTCGACGCGGATGCGGGGATGGTTCAGCAGCGCCGCGGCCAGCTCGCTCGGCGCCTGGCGAAGCGAACCCCAGCGCCCGTAGAACGCCATCAGGCCCCAGAGCTGCCAGCGCGCCTCGAAGTCGATCGTCTTGTGAAAGAAGCTCTGCTTGGTGGCGGCCAGGTGCTCGTAGAAGCCGCCCAGGCGATCCTTGAAGATGGAGATCTCGACACCGCGGTCGGCGGCCGCCAGAAGCGCCCGCGCGATCGACTGGCCGGCGTCGTCGTCGCGCCACTCGAAGCAGCGGATCATGACGCTGCGGCGAGCGTGCTCGATCCGATGCACGATACGCGCAAAGGCGGCGGCTCCGTTCGACAGGAGCTCGATGGTCGGGGTTGGTTCCGACGCGGGAACCGTCGAAGTCGTCGGGCACATCCGGGGCCGGCCAATCTAACGTAGGCCGCCTGACACCGCAATCAATGCCTGGTGGTCACCGGATCTCCATGTCGAACGGCAAGCGGGCTTGCGGGCCGCCGCTCGCCGTCAGAAGCGGCGCCAGGACGCGCAGCAGCGCACGCCCCGCGGCCGAGGCCGACCCGGGCGCACCCGATCCGGCCAGCAGCGCGACGGCCGCCTCGGCGGGCGTCCGGGGTGCGGCGGCGGCGGAATCCTCCGTCTCGTCGGCGTCATCGCCGCCAACCGCCTTGACGGCGGCGATCCCCAGCGCCTTCTCGATGATCGTCGAGCGCGGGCGCGGCCAGACCACCAGCTCGGGCAGGCCGCCGCGCTCGGGCTGGAGGTGCGCCAGCTCCGCAGCGCGCTCGATCGCCGGGATGAGGCCTCCGGTGCGATCGACCAGGCCCAGCCCCAGCGCCTGCGCTCCGGTCCAGACCTGACCGCGCCCGAGATCGTTGGCGCGCTCGGCGGTCACGCCCTTGGCCTTGCGCCCATTGCCGACGGTGGTCAGGAACAGATCGTAGAGATAGCGGATCTTCTCGGCTACCAGCTTGCGCTCGTCGTCGGTCCAGGGCCGGTACGGCGACAGCAAGTCGGCGTGCGCACCGCGGCGGTAGGTCTCGACGGAGACGCCGGCCTTGGACAAGATCGCGTGCACGTCGACCTTGAACGAGAAGATGCCGATCGATCCAGTGATCGTCGACGGCTCGGCGAAGATCGCGTCGGCCGGCGCCGAGATGTAGTAGCCGCCCGAGGCCGCGTAGTCGCCCATCGAGACGATCACCGGCTTGCCGGTGCCTCGCACGCGCGTGATGGCGCGCGCGATCACGTCCGACGCAAACGCCGAGCCGCCCGGGCTGTTCACACGCAGCACCACGCCCGCGATCGACGGATCCTTCTTGGATTGTTCGAGCGCGGCGACCAGGCTGTCGGCGCCCGCGACCGAACCGAGCGAGAACGGCAGCTGCTGGCTGTCGGAATCGACGATCGTGCCGTCGACCAGGATCACCGCCAGGCGGCGGTTCTTCCAGGCCGGCGGATGGATCGGCGACGCGTCGACGCCGCGCACGTCGATGCCCGGGTGCCCGGATGCTTGCCCGAGGTAGACGTTCAGCTCGCCCTCGTCGCGAATCGCGTCGACCAGGCCTTCGGTCTGCGCCTCGACGGGCGTCAGGGCGCCGCGATCGATGAGCGCGCGTACTTTCGCCTCGGTCAGCGGCGCGGCCGCGCCGCCTCTACGCGCGCGTCCTTCGGCGATCGCGACGACCAGCCGATCGTAGACGTTGTCGAGCAGCCGATTCTTGTTGTCGCGCACCGGCTCCGACTGCTGGTTCAGGATGAACGGCTCCATCGCGCCCTTGAACTCCGCGATGCGCACCAAGTCGACGGAGACGCCCAGGCGATCCATCAGGTCTTTGTAGAAGGTTGCCTCCTGCGCGATGCCGTTCATGGCGACGCCGCCGGCGGGGTGGATCACGATGTGATCGCAGGCGCTGGCCAGGTACATCTCGCGCGTCGACGGATAGACCACGTAGGCGAAGAGCTGCTTGCCGTGCGCGCGCAGCGCCGCCAGCAGGTCGCGCACCTCTTCCACGCGCGCGAACCCGAGATCGAGATCTTCGATCTTGAACAGCACGCCCGCGAGCGCCTCGTCGGCGGCCATCGCGCGCAATTGCACGGCCAGCGCCAGGAAGTCGCGATCGGAGTGAATCTTGGCCAGGTCGACGCGTTCGATGTGGCGCACGTCAGTCAGCGACGGATAGCGATCGCCGCTGATGCGGAGGAAGACACTGCCACCCCAGGCGTCGCCGCCCGCGGCGTCGGTGCGCAGCGCGCGGATCGCGCCACCGCCGCCCAGATGATCGAATTCGAACCACAGCCCGGCGGTCACGCGATAGTCGGCGGCGCTCGACAGCGCGTAGTCACGCGCCCCCGGGACGCTCTCGACCTCGGCGAAGGGGCGCAGGCCGTCGGCCACGCGCGCGGACAGCCGAAAGCGCGGCGCGACCGCGCGCCACGGCCGCCCTTCGACGTGCACGGCGGCCGCGGCGAGCTCGAGTCGGTCGGTGCCGATCGGGCGAACCGCCAGCTCGCCGGTCCACGCGCGCGAAAGCCCACTTGGCTGGTTCAGGTCCTGCGCCACCACGCCGAACGCGACCCCGCGCGTGAGCCGCCAGCTGAAGCCCGCGTCGAAGGTGTCGGTGCCATCGTAGGCCGAGCCGAAGATGTGCGCCCAGCTGATGCCGACACCGATCGATCGCCCCAGGCGCAGCGCGTAGGCGAGCTGGAACTTCGTGCGACCGTCGAGAAGCACCGGCACTGCGCTCTGCCCCACGTGTTGCAGGCCGATGCCGAAGAAGTTCCGTGACCAGAATCGCGATCCGAACAGCAGGCCTACGCCGCGGCCTGGCAGCGCGTCGGCGCTCGATGACGGATCGCCGAGCAGAACCAGGCTCGAATCGTTGAGCTGGCCGAGCTGCCCGGGATTCAGCTCCAGCGCCGACGCGTCGGCGTCGCCGGCGATGGTGCGCCAGGGGACGAAGACGCCGCGGGTGGCGCTGTAACCGTCGTCGGGGGTTTGCGCCAGGGCGGGCGAGGCCAACGCCAGGAGAACGATCGCGAAGACCGCAAGCCCCGCAATCCCCGCAATCCTCGTAGACGTAGTCGTAGACGTGCTCTGCATTTGGGATCACCCCGATGGGAAGTCGGCGGAGTATAGTCGCTCTCGAGCCATGAGCCGTTGGGATCGCCCGCCGGCGGGGACGACGGTCGCCGCCTTCTTCGAGACCTGGCTGCCGACCGCGTTCGCCGCCTCGGGGCGCGAGGCGCCGCTCGCGGCGCCGCTGGTGCGCGCCACGCTATCGGGGCCGGGCGGCGGCGCGTGGGACGTGCAGGCGAGCGAGAGCGATCTCCACGTCGACAAGGCAGCGCGCGAGCCACCCGATGTCTGGCTCCGGCAGTCGGCCGCGGATTTTCTCACCGCGCTCAGCCCGGAGCCCGATCCCGATCTCCCGGAGCTGCTTCCGCCAGGCTGGAGCGCGCTCGATCTGCTGTTTCTCGACCCGCGCGACATCGAGATGCTGCGCCAGGTGAACGGCCGCATCCTGGTCGAGGTGGCCGGGCGGCGCGGGCGGCGCTGGGCGTTCGACGCCGGCTTCGGCAAGGCCGGCGTCAGCGCCGGGCGGCCGCGCTCGACGGTACGCCTCGACGGCGCGACCTTCGATGGCCTGCGCAACGGCAGCATCCCGCCGATGCAGCCGCTGCTCGATGGGCGCCTCAAGCTGGAAGGCGACCGCGCGCTGGCGATGCAGCTTCTGCTACTGCTCGGAAGTCGGCTGGCTCGCCGCTGACGCCGACGGCCCGCGCGTCGGCGGCGCGACAGGATCCGCTGGTGCGCGCGCGGGAGCGGCTGGCGCCGCGACCTTGGGGGCGGCTTCGAACGCTGGCGGCTCCGGCGTCTTGCTGGCCCGCGCCGCGGGAACGTCGTCGCCGCCCGACGGTGCGCCGCCGCCCGCCGCCTCGCGGTCATCGGCGCGCACCGCCGCGGCGCTGGCCATGCTCGCAGCCGCCGCCGTGGCCGCGCGCGAGCGCGTATCGTTGCCGTTGCCGTGCGGGTTGACCCGAGCGCGCGAGCGCGCCAGGCCGCGCCGCAAGTTGCTGTCGTCGGGACGGCTCGACAGCGCCTTGGCGTACTCGTCTCCCGCTGGACCGAACTCGCGCGCCGCGAAGAACGCGTCGGCCAGGAACGCATGCGCACCCGGGTCCGCTTCGGCGAAGCTGAGCGCCTTGCGCCCCCAGCGCACGGCCTCCGATGGACGCCGCGCCGCCAGCGCCTTGCGCCCGCGATCGAGCAGCGCGCGCGCCAGCTGACTGGTGCCCGGCGCCGCCGGATCCAGCGCCAGCGCGACTTGATAGAGATCGATCCCGCCCTGCATGTTGCCCTTGTCGAGCTCCGCCTCGGCGCGCCGCTCGAGCGCGCTCGACGCCGACGACGCGATCCGATCCGCGGCCGGGGCCGCGCCGAGCTCGCGCATCTGCTGCAGGACCGACAGCAGCCCCGGTACCGACGCGGGCGACAATCCGACGCCGGCGAGCCGCACGGCCTCGCCCTGGAGCGTATTCAGCTGCGCCCCGTGCTGATTGTTCGCGCCGGCCGCCGCGCCCCGTGCCGCCGGTGGTGTCGCGTGCACCGACGCCACCGCGCCGCTGTCGACGCCGCGGATCCAGGGGAAGCGATGGTAGACGCCCAGGCTCACTGCGACGCCCAGGCTCAAGATCGCGAGCGTGCCGACGGTGCGCGCCGCCAGCTGAGCGAGCGAGCCGGCCATCGACACCGCGGCGTCGTTGGGGGCGCGCGTCACGAGCGCGACCGAGCTCTGCGCCGGGGTCAGCGTCTGCAGGCGGTCGGCCGTCGGCACGCGCGGCAGGCGATCCGCCGTCGGCACCCGCGGCAGGCGATCCGCCGTCGGCACGCGATCGACCGGCGGCGGCAGCACCAGCGACGGCAGCGTCACCGCCTTCGACGGCGTCTTCGTGCTGGCCATCTTCGTGACAGGCTGGCGGGCGAGATCGCCGTCGGCCACGAACTCCTCGAACGTGCGCTCGACGGTGGTGCTGGCGTCGGCCCAGCGGTTTCGCAGCCCCATCGGCGTCTCGAGCCGCGCGTTGGGCTCGCGCATGTTCAGGAGCTCGGCGACGGCGCGCGGGCGGCCCCAGACGATCTTGGTCAGCTCGTACTGCAGCTGCGCCATGGTCTGGAAGCGCTGTCCCGGGTCGGGCTCCAGCGCGCGCAGGATCGCCCGATCCAGCTCCTCGGGCAGCTCGGGCTGCGACGTGCGCAGCGACTCGGGCAGCGCGCGCGCCCGCTGCGACAGGATGTCTTGATAGGTGACGCCCTGGTGCGGCGGCACGCCCGAGATCATCTCGTAGAGCAGCGCGCCCACCGAATAGATGTCGCTGCGCCGGTCGACGTTGCCGCCGTCGCCGCCGCCCGACGCCATCGCCTGCTCGGGCGCCATGTACTCTGGCGTGCCCATCGCCATGCCGGGGTTGGTCAGGCGCCGCGACCGCCGGTCCACGCTGCGGGCGATGCCGAAGTCGAGCACCTTGACGAAGTCGGCCTCGCCGTCGCGCGCGACCAGGTAGATGTTCTCGGGCTTGAGATCGCGATGGATGACCCCCGCGGTGTGCGCGGCGTGCAGCGCGCTGCAGATCTGCATGCCGATGCGCACGGCGCGCAGCGGATCGATGCGCCGCTCGTGCGAGAGCACGTCGGCGAGATCGATGCCGTCCAGGTGCTCCATCACGAAGTACGCGCACCCGTCCTCGGTGGTGCCGAAGTCGGTGACGTCGATGATGTTGGGGTGCCCGATGCGCGACGCCGCGCGCGCCTCGCGCCGGAAGCGCTCGACCAGGTTCTGCTGCTTCGAATAGACCGGGTGCAGGATCTTGATCGCGACGCCCTTGCGGATCTCGACGTGCTCGCCGGCGTAGATCGTGCCCATGCCGCCCTCGCCGATCTTGCGCAACAGCCGGTAGCGGTTCTCGATCACGCGGCCGATGAGATCGCCCTCGGAGTCGAAGGGATCGGGCGGCGCGGGGAGCATCGGCGGTGGCGAGAACATTTTTTGCCGCTGTTTGAGCAGGCGCTCGCGCTCGTCGCTCTCCTCGCGGATCAGGCCGCCGTAGAGGCCGCGCAGGAACTCCGACGCGCGCTCGGAGTCGGCGTGCGGCGCGACGCGGATGATCACCTCCGACAGCGCGTGGCGCATCTCCTCGGCGTTCTGGAAGCGCTGCTCGCGCTCGGGCGCCAGCGCCTTCAACACCAGCGCGTCGAGCTCGGGCACGATCCAGGGCGCTTTGCGCGACGGCGGCTCGGGCTTGGGGTGGCGCACCAGCGACAACGCCGTCGCCGGATCGAGGTCACTGAGCTGCATGTACTGCTGCCCGGTCAGCAGCTCCCACAGCACGATTCCCAGGCTGTAGATGTCGCTGCGCGCGTCCGCGACCTCGCCGCGCGCCTGCTCGGGCGCGAGATATGACGCGCGGCCAAACACCACGCCGGGGTTGGTGTGCTCCTGCTTGAGCACGCTGCGCGCGAGCCCGAAGTCGGTCAGCTTGGCCTGGCCAAAGTAGCTGAGCAAGATGTTGGGCGGCGCGACGTCGCGGTGGATCAGGTGCAGATCGCCGTAGTTGTGCACGTACGACAGCGCGCGCGCCACCTCGCGCACCACGTGCAGCGCCACGTCGAGCGGGATGCGCGTGCGCGTGCGCACGCAGCGGTTCCAGATCTCGCGTAGATCCTTGCCCTCGACCAGCTCCATCGCGATGAAGAACTCGCCGTCGACCTCGCCGGCGTCGA
>CAZNCQ010000103.1:0-21865 GCA_964571275.1 uncultured Myxococcales bacterium | reverse complement strand
CGCGCGTGATGCGCGGGATCGCGTCCATCGCCAGCACCGTCGCCTTGCGCGCGGCCAGCTTCTCGACGAGGTCCTTGTTCTGCGCCGGCCAGATGAAGCCGATCAGGATCGCGCCCGGCTTCAGGAGATCCGCCTCGTGCCCCTTGCCGCCCGGCAACGCCGTCGGCGGCCGCACCTTGAGCACCAGATCCGCCTGCGCCCAGAGCGCCGCGGCGTCGGGCGCGATCGTCGCGCCCGCTTCGGCGTAGGCCGCGTCCGACAGGTCCGATGGCTCGCCGGCGCCGGCCTGAACCACAACCTCGAGTCCGAGCTTGATGATCTTTTGAACCGTCTCCGGGGTCGCGGCGACACGCCGCTCGTTAGGATGGATCTCCCTCGGGATTCCGACCTTCATCGCCGCGCAGCGTACACGGACGGGCGGCTTTCTTCTAGTGGAGACGGACGAGATCCAAGCGCGTGAACGCAGCGCGGCCCGGCCGTGCCGAACTCCTCGCCGCCAGGGGCGCGGGACACGTTGCGGGTCCCGCATAGAACAATGGACACCACACGATTTCCTGCTAATTTACGCACTGAATTGTCCCCTTTTCACGCCGTCTCCTTCGTGCCAGAGGACTGGTCGCAACGAATGTTGCAACGGACTTGGCCCACGCGAACGAGGTAGCCGAGAGAGCATGGACGTCGACCCGCATCCATGAAGAAGATGCATGCACGGTGAGCCGCACCAGCGCTCACACGACCACGAAGGAGAACGAGAGATGGGAAAGAGGCTGTACGTCGGAAATCTATCTTACAGCGTCACCGAGGCCGACCTGCGCGAGGTCTTCGGCGAGGCCGGCAACGTCGCGGACGTCAAGGTCGTGCTCGATCGCGACACAGGACGCCCGCGCGGATTTGCATTCGTGGAGATGTCGACCGATGCGGAAGCAGGCAAGGCGACGGAATCCCTGAACGGCCGTGACATACAAGGACGCGCGATCAACGTGAGCGAAGCGCGCGAGCGCAGTGGTGGTGGTGGCGGGGGCGGAGGCGGAGGACGCGGCGGCTTCGGTGGTGGCGGTGGTGGGCGCGGCGGCGGCGGTGGTTATGGTGGCGGCGGTGGTGGTGGTGGTTACGGCGGTGGTGGCGGCGGCGGTGGACGCGGCGGCTACGGTGACGGCGGCGGTGGCGGCGGTGGCGGCGATCGCGATCGCGGCGGACGACGCGGGCGCTGGTAGCGCGGCCGTCAGGGCCTCGGGCGTCGGACCTCGGACTTCCGAGGAGACGGCACGTCCGAGGCCCGAGGTCTCCTCACCGAACGGCGTTGGACCTACTCCTCCAAGGGCGGCTGCGGGCCCGGTACGATTCCGGCGATGTCGGGGTCTTCCTCTTCGGGGGCGTTGGGGTCGCGCTCTCTCTTTTCCTTCTCACGTTGAGCCTTGCGCTCGAGCTTTTGCTTGAGCTTTTCCTGACGAGCAAGCTCCTTCTTGCGCTTCGTGAACTCCGGCCGTCGATTGTCCACCTAGGCTCCTTTCGGCACCCGCCGACGAAACACTTTGTTTCGCATTTGGATTGTTGTCGAGTGAAAAGCTGACCGGCGCCGGGCCTCGATCCTCGTCGGTGAGACGGTCTGATTCACCTCGTCGCGGGCCTCGTCGTCCGCGTCATCGTCCGCATCATCTTGGAGGGCGCTTCGCGTCGCGAAACCAGACGCGATGCTCGTTCATGCGCGCGACCTGATCGTCGGGTGCGTGGCGCTGACAGGTCGCGCGCTCGGGCGAATTGTCCTTGGCGCCCCAACGGATCTCGACGCAGTCGTTGGGGTTGTACGCCATCTCGAGCTCGGTCTTGCGCGCGAGCAGATCGGCGACGGTGATCTTGAACGACGAGCCGTCGCTGCGCCGGTACTCGATGGCGCGCTCGCCGATGCGCTGCTTGTGCAGCGCTTGCAGCTCGGCGCGCACGTCCTCGGGCTTGCGGCCACCGAGCACGAACAGCTCCGGGTGGCGCACGACTCGATCGGGCAGGCCCGCGAGCACGTTCATCGCGATGATGAGCCGCATGTCACGCGACGGCGTCGCGTAGTCCTCCCACGCGCCGGTGGTCTCGAAGATCTTCGCGCCGTCGGGCATGGCCACGACGGCGTTCTTGGTTTCGCGCATGAACTTCTCACCGTTGTCGACCGAGCCGACGCGAACCTTCATCTGCTCGACCAGCGCGTCCAGCGTTTCGCCGTACGCGGCCGCCGCGTCGAGCCCCGACGGATTGATCAACTTGCCCATGCGCGAATAGAACTCGTCGCCGCTGAGCTTGCTCTCCTCGTCGGAGAACGGCGCGTGGCCGGAGTCGCCGGCGCCGCCAATCGCTTTGTTGGACAGCGCCTGCAACGGGCCGCCGTTGGCGCCAGCAACGACCGGGCGAAATGCCTTCCAGCCGGGGCCAGCGCTCTTGGTGTCGTTGGTGAACAGGAATGTCCCCTCCCAGAACCGCTTGCGCCCGATCGATGTATCGGGCTGCCCGTCGACGGCGAGCAGCAGGCCGCCCTGCTTCGGCGTCTGATCGATCCACTTCACGATCATCATCACGTGACCGTAGGGATCGGCATAGATGACGCCGGGCCGCAGGACCCCGCGATCCAGCTTCACCGGATAATAGTCGGTGTTGTCGTCGTCGAGCGCGGTGCGCGCGCTGCCGGACTGCACGTGGTTCGTCACCTGGCGGAAGAAGCTCTTCACGCGCGCGAGCGTGTCCTTGCCGCTGACGGTGACCGACTCGTTGGTCGCCATCTCGCCGCAGCGAGGCGGGCGCGCGTCGGTGCCGCGGTCGCAGTCCCGGAACCCGAACGGCAAGCCGATCTTCCACGCGAAGTAGGCGCGCAGGAAGTACGGCAGGTCGGCGCAGTCGGGCGTCGCGGGGATCGCGCTCTTGTTGGTCGGATCGTCCTCGCGCAGACCGAGGTGGTCGTAGAGAAAGTTGCGCGCGGGATCGCGAAGCGCCTGATGCAGCGGGCGGAAGTCGACCGATTTGTCGGGCGGCGCATCGAACAGGCGCTCGACGAACGCTGAATAAAGATTCTCCGTCGAGCGATCCCAGGCCAGATGCGCGGTCCACACCGCCTTGCCGTCGGTCTTCGCCGCCTCCTTGGGTGCCACTGCCTTCGCCCCGCGTCCCGAGACGACGTGGATGTTGCGGCAGCCGACGACCTTGCCCGCCAGCACGACCTCGATGCGGTAGGTGCCGGCCGCGGCCTTCTCGACATCGCCCTCGAGGCTGAACGGGGGTCCACCGCGACGCACGATCGCGGGCGCCGCCGCGCCACCGGGCGCGGCAATCTTGAGCTCGGCGTCGCGCCCCGACTCCGAGACCGCGAGGATGCGCATCGCGCCGCCCGGCTGCGGCTCCCTCGGCGACCACCAGACCACGGCGACGTCGCCCGCAGCGCACTTGCCGCCGCCGGCCTCCGCGCCGGCGCCGGCGGCGGCGCGAGCGTGAGCGTGAGCGGGGCCGGATGCGAGCAGCAGGAGAAATGACGCGGTGCCGGCCAACAGTGACGAAAACGCGAGCCCGTTCTTCATCCGCCCGCGAGAATATCGTCTACTCGGGAACCCTCAAAGGGTTCCGAACCTCAAGCGTCCGCGCGCGGCGGCGCCGGGAACGCGATCGCCGCGCGCGCGCCGCCCTCCGGCCGGTTGCCGAGCGTGAGCAGCCCGTGGTGCGCGTCGGCGATCCGCCGCACCAATACCAGGCCCAGGCCCAGCGAGCCCTCGGCGCGCGGCGCGGTCTTGTCGTCAGCCGGAAAGCCGGGCCCCGCATCCTCGACGTCGAACACCACGAAGCCGCCGCGCGCCCCGACCCGCAGCCCGGTGACGCCGCCACCGTGCCGGCGCGCATTGTCGAGCAGGTTGGCCAGAGCGCGCGCCACCAGCGTGGCGTCGCCCTCGAAGCGAAGCGCGCCGTCGGAGCCAGGCGCCACCACGAGCATCCCCTCGGCGAGCCCGGCGCGCTCGAGCGCGCGCCGCGCGACCTCGGCACCGTCGAGCGGCCGCGGCGACATGGCGGCGAAATCGAGGCGCGCGCTGGCCAGGAGCTCGCCGACCAGCGTGTCGATCTCGATCACCTCGCGCTCGAGCTCGTCGAGCGTCGCCGGCTTGACGCCGCTCTGCCGGCCGATCTCCAGCAGCACGCGGATGCGCGCGAGCGGCGTGCGGATCTCGTGCGACACCCCGGCCAGCAGCTCGCGCTGGTCGTTGATCTGCTTCTCGATGCGCGTGGCCATCTCGTTGATCGCGCGCGAGAGCACGGCGATCTCGCCGCCGTGCCAGGGCGTCACCGTCGCGCGCGCGCGCAACCGGCCCGCGCCGATCTCCTCGGCGACGTACACCAGCTCCGACAGCGGGCGCGCGATCCGCCGCGCGATCTTGCCGGCCGCCATCCAGATCACCACCGCCGCCACGAAGAACCCCAAGATCCCGCGTGCCGGGCTGCGCCCTCCGAAGATGCGGTGGACCGCGGTCATGATGCCGGCGGTGAGGAAGATCGAGGCGCCGAACCACATGAAGATCCGGCGGTGCATGTGCGCGCCGATGTAGTGTCGGATGCCGAGCGGATGATGCAGGTAGTGCTCGATCCAGTGGCGGTGGAACTGCTCGTGATGCCGCCGGAAGTGTTCAAAGCGCGCGGCACGCCGCTCCGCGCGCGCGCGCCGGCGCTCGGCGCGCCGTTCCGCGCGGTTCATCGATCTCCGTCCTTCGCCAGCACGTAGCCGACGCCGCGCACGGTCTTGATGATGCGCGGCGAGCGCGGGTCGTCGCCCAGCTTGCGACGCAAGTGCGACACGTGAACGTCGACGGTGCGATCGCCGACGGTGACGTCGTCGCGCCCCGCCTGCGCCAGCAGCGTATCGCGCGGCACCACGCGCCCCGGCCGGCGCGCCAGCGTCAGCAGGATGTCGAACTCGATCCCGGTCAGGTCGACCGCCGCGCCGCCGACGCGCACGGCGCGCGCCGGCACGTCGATGACGATGTCGCGCACCGCCAGCGTCGGCGCCGCCGTCTCGGGCGACGTCCGCCGCAGCACCGCGCGCAGCCGCGCCAGGAGCTCGCGCGGCGAGAACGGCTTGGGCACGTAGTCGTCCGCGCCCAGCTCGAGCCCCACGACCCGGTCGGTCTCGTCGCCCTTCGCGGTCAGCATGATGACAGGCACCTGGCTCTTCTGGCGGATTCGCTTGCAGACCTCGAGCCCGTCGATGCCCGGCATCATGACGTCAAGCAGGACCGCGTCGAAGACGCCGCCTTCGAGCGCCGCCAGCCCCTGGCGCCCGTCGGCGGCGTGGACCAGGCCCACGCCGTTCGGTTCCAGAAAGCTGGCGAGCAGCTCGAAAAGCCGCGTATCGTCGTCGATGCAGAGGACGCGCAGGGACACTCCCCCCGACTCTACCAGCCCCAGCCGCTGCGATCGAAGCCACGACGGAACCTCGACCGAAAGGCCCGGCCCAGAAAGTGCGGCCCCGACTCGATGATGTCGGCCAGCCGCGCCCGCTGCTTCTCCTCGAGCGCATCGTGCACCTTCGCACCCAGGCCCACGAAGGCGCGGCGCAACCCTTCGATCGCCGTGTCGTGGCGCGCATAGAGCTCGCCCAGCGCGACCTCGTCGAACGACGGCTTGCGGAAGGCCCCCGCGATGTCACCGCGCGACTTGCGCAACTCGCCGCGGAACTTGGCCGCCTCGGCGCGAAACTCCTCGGCGGCTGCGACAATCACCCGCTCCTGCGCCGGCGTCGCCTCCAGGTGGTCGAGCACGCTGCGCATCACGATGCGGCGTCCGAACCCACGCGGCCCGTCGGGAGCGCCCGGGCCGAAGCCATCGCCGAGGTCGTTGTCGTTGCCGAGCTCCGGCCCGAACCCTTCGCCTTCGCCCGGGTAGCCGAACCGGTGATGCCCCCAGTGGTGGCCCCACCCACCATGGTGACCATGTCGCCAGCGACGGTGCCCACCGCCGCAACCGTGCCATCGGTGGTGCGCCATCCTGAGGAGGCCGATGACGCCCACCGTTGCCAATACGCATCCAATCATGAGTGGATCCCTTTCTTTGTGGTCGGCCGAGGTTGATCCTCGGCACCCCCAAAGAATGGGATCCGCTTGTTAAGGCGATGTGGGGCGCGCTATGAAGAAACGTTAAGGGCTATACCGGTCAGATAACCGCCAAGACGCCGAAAGCCAAGTCGGGACCCTTGAAAGTCCGGACCTTGGCGTTCTCTGCGACATGGCGGTTTCCCTATCTGACCAGCATTGACGTTATGGGTGCCCGGGGTGTCCCGGGGGCATGCCCGGCGGCGGCGGGGTCGACATCGTGGTCTTCGGCGTCGTGATGTCGAGCAGCTCGACCTCGAAGATCAGCGTCGCACCGCCCGGGATCGTCGGCGGGCGGCCGTTGTCACCGTAGGCGACGTCGGACGGGCAGGTCAGCTTCGCCTTCTCGCCGACCTTCATCTTCTGCAACCCTTCGGTCCAGCACTTGATCACGCCGCCGAGCGGGAACGTCGCCGGCTCGTTGCGCTTGACCGAGCTGTCGAACACCGTGCCGTCGGTCAACGTGCCGGTGTAGTGCACCTTGACCTGGTCCGACGCCACCGGGCTCGCGCCGGTGCCCGGCTTGATCGTGCGGATCACCATGCCCGAGGGGAGCTTCATCGCGCCCGGCTCGCGAGCGGCCTGATCGACGACGGTCGTCGCCTTCGCCTTCTCGGCCTGCGCTGCCGCGGTCGATCGCGATCGCGCGAGCGCGTCCAGCTTGGGACCGTACGTCTCGAGCTCCACGACCGGCTTCTTCTTGGCGATGGAGTCGCTGAGGCCGGCCTTGACCAGCTCCAGCTCCTCGGGCGTCAGATTGAAGACGCCGATATTGCGCCCCATCATCAGGCCGAGGGCGTAGATGGTCTTCTGCTCCTCGGTCTTGGGCTCGGGCGCGGCCTTCGCGCCCTTGCAGCCGGCGGTGAAAAACAGGGTGGTCGCCAGCAGCATCGAGAGCGCGGTCGAGACGGGTTTGGGTAAATTCATGGGCCCCTGTTAACACACCGCCGACCGCGTGGCCAGGACCCCCGCAGGCTCAACGGTCTCTCGACGGTCGCGCTTCCTGGCCGCGCTCGCGGCGCGGACTATCGAGCGGCCGTGACCACGACGGGACGCACCGCCGGCGCGTCGGCGCGGCTGGCCAACCACAGCTCGATGTCGGCCAGCTCACGCTGCGTCGCCGGCGTCGGCGGGTTCGCGCGGAACTCGTCGCGCGCGCGCTCGACCATCGCCAGCGCGCGCGGCCGATCTTGTCCCGATCCCCAGAGCGCGCGACCGAGCGCGAAGTGCACCTCGCCGATGCGGCTCGGGCTGTTCTCCTTCGCCTCACGGATGCCCGCCGCACGTTCCAGGCTCGGCAGCGCCTCGCGGTACTGGCCCAGGCCCACATGGCTCGCGCCCAGCGCCACCAGCGGATAGGTCACGTAGAGCCCCTCGGGATCGGTCTCACGCTCGAGCACGACCAGCGCGTGGCCCGCCGGCTCCAGCGCCTCCCCGTAACGCCCCAGGCGATTGAGCAGCTCGGCATAATTTGCCAGCGTGATCGCCGCCTTCGGGTGATCGCGTCCCAGCGCTTCATGCATGATCTTCACCGCGCGCTCCATGTACGTCGCCGCGCGCATCGTCTCGCCGAGCTCGTCGAGGTAGACCGCCACGTTCACCAGCGAGATGCCCACGTCCGGGTCGTTCGGGCCGAGCGCCTTCTCCTTGGCCTCGATCGCGCGGTGCACGTCCTCGACGGCGTCGCGCAGCCGCCCCTGCCGCGCGCGCATCGCGCTGCGGTTGTTGAACAGCCAGCCGCGGATCAGCTCGTGCCCGCCCATGCGGCCCAGCACCGTCTCCGCGTGGCGGCTCCAGATCTCGCCCGCGTCGAAGCGCAGCTGCGCGTGCCCGGTGGCGAACACCAGGCTCGCCGCCGCCTCGGCCGCGACCTCGTCGTGGCGGCACAGCTCGGCGGTCCAGACCGCGTCCTCGAGCGCGCGGATGCCGCTGTCGACGTCGGACACGTCCAGGTGCATCGTGCCCGCGACCAGCAGCACCTCCGCGAGCAGCGGCGCGTAACCGACCGGCCGCGCCTCGGTCTCGAGCGCCGCCATCTCGCGCAACCCGTCGGCCACGCGGCCGACGCGCGCGAGCGCGCGGATCTCCGACAGCCGCCCGCGCAGGTTGTCGACCACGACCCACGTCGCCGAATCGGCGGGCGGCCGCACGATCGCGCGCAGAAGATTCACGTCGGAGCAGCGTTCGAGCGTGCCCAGGGCCGTCGCCGCGTTCACGCCGTTCTCCACGGTGTCGGCCGTCGCTTGCCGCAGCTCGCGGCACAGGGCGCGCAGATCGCGCAGCGCCTCGCCCAGCGCCGACATGCGCAGGTCCAGCACCTCCGTCGATTGCTCGCCGCGCAGGTGCGTCGCTTCGCAGGCATCGACGTAGACGTCGGTCCAGCGCCGCGCGAACCGATCCAGCACGCGGCTCGTCGCCTCGAACGCCGTCGCGGCGTAGGGCTTGCCGGTGGCCAGGAACGCGCGCCGGATCTCGGCCTTGGCCTCGCTCTCCACCGACGGCACGCCCGTCGGTCGGTCTGGATCGGGCGCCTCCCAGATGCCGGCCAGCTTGGCCGCCGCCCCCTCGGCGAAGCGGCGTGTCCCGGCGAGCGCGGCGTCCGACCGCAGCTCGGCCAGCAGGGCCGCCATCGTCGGAAAGCGGTCGTCGGGGTTGACGTTCATGCCGCGCATCAGCGCCTGTCGGATCCGGCGCGGGACGCGCGTGCCCGGCGGCTCGGGACGCACGCGCCCGGCGATGACGTTGGTCGTCAGCTCCATCACGCTGGTGCCCGAGAACGGCCGCTCACCGTAGAGCGCCTCGTACAGCGCCACGCAGAAGCTGAACTGATCGGTGCGCGCGTCGGCCGCGTCGCCGCGAAATTGCTCGGGCGACATGTACGCCGGTGTGCCGATGACCGCGCCCGCCTGGGTCAGGTTCCAGTCGGCGGAGCCTGAAGAGACGCCCGCGTTGCTCGCCGCCTCGATCGGCCCCTCGATGACGTAGGTGGCGAACGGGTCGTACTCGTTGCCATTCGCGTTGGCGATGCTGGCCAGCAGACGCGAAGGACCCACCGACCGCTCTTCGTCGGCCTTGTCGCGATCGATCGCCAGGCGCACCAGGCCAAAGTCCATGACGCGCGCCTGCCCATCGGCCCCGACCATGACGTTCTCGGGCTTGAAATCGCGGTGGACCAGCTCTTTTTCGTGCGCCGCCTCCAGGCCCCGGCCCGCGCCCGAGAAGACCTCGAGGATCTCCGCGACCGTGCGCGGCTGCGACTGGAGCCAGTAGCCGAGCGTGTGGCCGGCGATGAACTCCATCGCGATGAAGACCCGGCCGTCGAAGGTGCCGACGTCGTACACGACCACCACGTTGGGGTGGGAGACCTTGGCGATGGCCTGAGCTTCGCGGATCAGCCGAGCGCGCCCGTCGTCACCCGGGTCGCCGGTGCTGCCGCTCGCACGCAGCAGCTTGATCGCAATCTTGCGGTCCAGCTCGGGATCATGCGCTGCGTAGACCTCGCCCATGGCGCCCCGCCCCAGGAGCCCGAGGACGATGAAGCGGTCGACCTCCGTCCCGCGCGCGAGCGATTCCGCGGCGGGGGCATCCTTCTCCATATTTCCGGACGGACACACGAGGGGCCAGTCCCCCCATCGGCGGCTGCCGGACCATTGTTGAGCGCCGCCGTCGCAGCCGCGGGTGGCGGGGATCGGCCGCCGCTTGTTGCGCAATCGGCAACCCGCACCGATCGCCGGACAACGAATCGGCGGCGCGCCCCGGCACCTACACCGTGATTTTATTGGTCATTTAATTTTTGTAACTAAGCACACCGTTTGCAAACTAAGAGAACATGCACTCGAACCTGCGCCGCGCTGCACTGTTTCTCGGGCACTTCACCATCGCGACGACGTTGCTGGGATGCAACGAACCGATGGACGACGGAACGGCCGCGGACGAATCGGCGATCGCCACCGTCAACGGCCTGTCGGCTATCAATGGCCTCAACATGCACAACGGGCTCAACATGCACAACGGGCTCAACATGCATAACGGGCTGTCGGCCATCAACGGCCTCAGCTCGACCGATGGTCTCATGACGTCCTCGGCGGGACGCGACACCGTCGGGTACATCGTGCGCTGCGCGCTGCCCGCCGGCACGTCGCTCATCAAGCAGGACCAGAACGGGGTCAGCTACACGTTCCCGGGCTCGCTCGGCTTCGCGCCGCAGTGGGCGACCGGCCAGTGCGATGACAACTGCCAGGAGTACATCTCGGCCTGCCTCATGGCGCACGTGAACACCGCCGGCGTCCACATTCCGCTCTTCGTCGTCTCTCAGGCAGCCAGCGTCGGCTGGGGGCTCAGCGCCGATTACCCGAACCAGGAAGGCTCGTTCTTCGGCAACCTCTTCGTGCTCGGCGCCCACGGCTACGACGCGACCTCCGTGGCGGCGTTCTACTGCGACGGCAAGGCGTACGACGTGGCGACCGTGCCCGGCCGCATCGGCGCGAACCAGGTCGGCGCCCCGTACAAGAACCCGTACCTCGCCGGCCCCTACGCCACGGGCACGACCGGCTACTGCTCGGACGTCTGCACCGCGGCCGACTACCCCAACGGCTCCGCCGGCTACAAGGCGTGCAGCGGCTGGAACAACGTCGTCACGACCTACCGCCAGGCGGCCACCGGCGGCAACATCACGACGACGTCGTCGACGCTGACCGCCACGATCACCCAGTACTTCAAGACCGCTTTCGGCTACTGCGCCAACGTCAGCGTGGCCAACAAGACCACCGCGGTCGTGCCGACGTGGACCGTGGTTTACGATACCGGCACGGCCAGCCAGTACTTCCACTGGTTCGACAGCACCAACACCGCGGTCGGCAACGTCCACACCGCCAAGTCCAACACCGCCCTCCTGGCCATCCCGCCGGGCGGCACGCGCTTCTTCGGTTACTGCGCGGCCTACACGAACGGCGTGGCCGCGCCGGTCGTGAAGTCGGTCTCCGCCCCGTAACCTCACCTCCTCTGCCGCGCCGGTCCGACCGGCGCACGAAAAAACCCCGGCCGCAGGTCAGCTGCGCCGGGGTTTTTGCTCGTTCGCGGGCGCTGTCTACTTCGTCTGCGCCGCCATCAGCTTCGAGAAGTCCGCCTTCGCGTTCGGAGTCAGCGTGAAGCTCTCCAGATCCTTGTGGCAGTTCTCGCAGGTGAAGGTCTTCCCGTTGGCCTTCGCGGTCTTCACCGCCTCCTTCATGTACTTCTTCGCCTCGGCGCGACCGCCCTTGGCACAGGCCTTGGCAACCGGCGAGTCACCCGACGTCGCAACGGTGCACTTGTCGTCGGCCGAAGCGACGCGAGCGACCACGAGAGTGAGGGCCAGCGAGAGGCCCAGAGTGAGCTTGGTAAGGGAAACGCGCTTCATCTGATCTCCTTTGTGTTTCACTTCTTCTGAGCGATTACGAACTTCGCCATCGTCTCGATCTCCTGAGGCGACAGCCTGCCGGCGAAGTGGGGCATCTTGTTCTTGGCGTTGAACAGCGTGGGCTGGGAGGCGTCGGTGATGACGTTGATGACATAGGGCAGCGAGCCGCGGCCCTTGAGGTTCGGGCCGGCGTTGCCGGTGGTCCCGTCGATGTCGTGGCACGAGTCGCAGTCCTTGGTGCCAAACAGGGCCTTGCCCTGCTCCGAGAGCTTGGCATCGACGTCGGGCGCGCCGGTCTGGCTGTAGACGAACTCGGTCAGGGCCTTGATCTCCTCCGGTGTTCCTTCGACGGGCTTCATGCCCTTTTCAATCATCGCCGGGCCCATGAAAGTCTTGCCGTTGGGATCGGCGAGGTAGCCCGAGATCCAGGCGCGCGAGTTGTAGTCCGCGAAATCCGGGCCTTTGTCGCCGCCGGTGCCGCTCAGCGAGTGGCAGCCGGCGCAGCGCTCCGCCCAGATCTCGTGCGCGTGGAAGAACGGATCGTTCTGGAACACCGCGACGCCGCCCTGCGCGGGGACGCCCTGCAGCGCGAGATGACGCGCGGTCTCGGACTTCTCCAGCGCCTCGATGCGCTGCTTGAGGAAGTTCGGGTCGGCGCGGTCGTGCTTGGTCGCCAGCATCCCCAGCATCACCACCAGCGAACCACCAATCGCGGCGCCCAGCAGGTATGGCCAGCGCTTGCTGGGATCCCGCGTCGCCGAGCGATCGAGGAACGGCAAGCCGACCAGGAGCGCGCCGGCGACGCCCGGCAGCACCATCGTGCCGATGACCTCGAGCGGACCTTCGAAGTACTTCAGCAGCTGGAACAGCGGCAGGAAGTACCACTCGGGACGCGCGACGTAGCTCGACGAAGGATCGGCGGGGGACTCCAGCTCCGCGCCGTGCGACCGCACGACCAGGAACACGATCACGATGAACACCGCCGCGCACGCGGCGACGTCCAGGAACAGCTGATCCGGCCAGAACGGCTGCGTCTTCTTGGACAGCTCCTCACGCGACAGGTTCCAGCGCGGCGTCACGCCGTGGCGGCGGAACAGGTAGATGTGGAAGCCGAGCAGCGCGATGATCGTCCCCGGCAGCACGTAGGTGTGCAGCGTGAAGAAGTGGGTCAGCGTGTAGTTGCCGTACAGCGACCCGCCCTGCAGCAAGCGCTTGAGCGCGGGCCCGACGATCGGCGAGGTGCCGATGATGCTGGTCGCAACCTGCGTCGCCCAGTAGCCCTTTTGATCCCAGGGCAAGAGGTAGCCAGTCAATGAGAACGCCAGCACCAGGCCCATCATGAGCACGCCGACGATCCAGTTCATCTCGCGCGGCGCCTTGTACGCGCCGAAGATCAGCACCTGCGCCAGGTGGACGCCGGTCATCACGACCATCGCCGACGCGCCCATGCTGTGCAGGCCGCGAATGAACCAGCCCATGGTCATCTGGTCCTGAATGAACGCGACCGATGCCCACGCCGTGGTCGATGACGGCGAGTAGAACGACGCCAGCAGGATCCCGGTGAGGAGCTGCAGCGTGAGGATGAACGTCACGACCGAGCCGAAGACGTACCACCAGCGCGCGCCGCCCGGCACCGGCTCGTCGAGCATCAGCTTGACGAGGCCGGTGTAACCGACGCGCGATTCGAGCCACGCGAGAACCTTGTTCCCGCTGGCGGGCGCGTGGGGACCGTGACCGTGACCGTGACCCGCCGACGAGTGGCCCGCGGGAGAATGACCAGAATGCGAAGGGTGACTCATCCGATTGGTTCTTTGTTGGGGATGGAGACGCGAAAGCGTCGATAGTGCACCTTGATCTCCTCGCCGCTCGCGACGACTTCCAGCTCGTCCATTCCACGCGGCGACGGTCCTTCGATGCACTTGCCTTCCATGTTGAAGATCGAGCCGTGGCAGGGGCAATCGAAGTGCTTCGTCGCGTCGTTCCAGTCGATGCCGCAACCGAGGTGCGGGCACACCGTGGAGTAAGCCTTGATCTCGTCGCCGCCCGACTTGACCAACCAACAAGCGCCCAGCTTCACGCCGTCGCTCTTCAGCCAACCGTCGTGGGTCTGTCCAATGACGTTGACCCGCTTCGGTTTACCCGGCTCGACCTCGTCTTTCATGGCGACATGCAGCGGCTCGTCGCTACCGGTGACGGTCTCTTTCACCAGCGGATGGGCCAGGAACTTCAGCCCAGGAATGGCGGCCATCGCGCCAATGACGGCGCTGAATCCACCGATCAACAATTTCAAAAATGAGCGACGTGGTTCGGGCGTGTGATCAGCCATCGTTTGTTGGTCGCGGATATTGCCCCGAGACTCTTCGGGGTGTCAACGTCCGCTGGGCATTTTTTTCGTTTCGTTCTGCGGAAGTACGACGACTTCCCCTAAATCCGCCCCGTCGATCCGATAGCCCGCCGAAGCCTACAAATGGCCGTCGACAAGGTTCGTGCGACCACACGAGCGCACATCATCAAAAATTTCTACGCGCAACGCGGATCGAAATTTGGTGCAACTATTTTGAGCCATCATTGTGGAAAATGCGGCCCGCTTCCGCTTCGAAATGCTCGAGCAGGCGGCGCGCGTGTGCCGGGTGGTCGCGCCGCGCCGTAACGGAGAAAGCCTCGGTGCGCAACGCCTCGGGCAATCGCATGCCGGCGAACCAGGTCGCCAGCACCGGCTCCAGCGCCGCGCGCTCGTCGCCGTCGAGGCGGCCCGACGTCGGGGCCGGGACCGCGCATCCGCGCGCGATCGCCAGACGGCGGCGCACCGCCATCGCCAACCGCATCTTGAGCACCGAGAAGAGAAACACCGCGGAACCGTTCATATCGGCGAGCACGTAGTCGCGTTCCGCGTTCCAAATCGCATCGAGCGTCCTTTCGAGCGCAACGACTTCGGTATCGGCCAACGCGCGATCGATGGCGCGAAAGAAGCCGACCTGGCCGCGATGATGTTCCGGTTCCACGAACTTTTCGAGGTGATGCAGATCATGGAGCGCAAAAGAGAGGCCATCCGGATGGCGCGGATCTCCGTGCGCGCGCGCGGCTTCGTCGTCGAGCAGCGCCACGCAGCGCCGCCCCGCCGCCTGGCGGCGCAAGACTTCGCGCGGCAACGGCACCTCGGACACGAGATCGACGGGACGCTCGCCGCGCGACCAGGCGAGAAGACCGTCGGCGACGACCGGCGAGACGCCGCGCACGCGGCGCGCGGCAAAGACCGCGAGCGCGCCGTCCGTCTGCGCGAGCGCCGCGTTCCGCCGCGGCCCCTCGTCCCAGAGACGCCCGCGCGTGGCGCGCACGCGGGCGAGCAGGAAGGCGGCGGCATGCTCGGCCTGCGCGAGGCACATTCGTTGGTGATCTTGCCTGGACCGCGGCGCCAGGCAATAGAGCAAGAGATCGCGGGCCCTTCATCACTCCTACGGCGGCACGATCGTGTATGCCTCCACCTGGCCCGGCCCCTCGTTGTACGAGGGCGTCCCGGTGTGAAGACACGACGAGATATAAACCGCGTCGCTGGTGATCAGCGGCGGCGCGAACCGCTGGCCCGACCCGTTCAGAGTCGGGCTCTGGATGATCGCGCCGTCGCGCGCGCGCACCCAGTACAGTCGCCCCACGGCGCCGGGCCCTGCGGCGTCGACGACGGCAGCGTAAACCTCGCCGGCGATGGTGGCGACGGCGACACCGCCCGCGTGGCGACGGAACGCCTGCACGCTCGCGGGGTCGGAGAAGGACGGCGCCTGCCAGCGCGGCACCAGGTGCGGTTGCCCGCCGTCGGTGCGGATCTCGACGGCTTGCAACCCCGCCGGGTGAACGTCGTCGAAGACGAACGTCGGCACCAGCGCCAGCGTCGCGCCGTCGATCGACGTGATGAGCGGCCTGGTCACGATCGTGCCCGCCCAGTCGGCGGCGCAGCTGCCGCCCGCCTCGCCGCAGGCGTGCATGATCACCGCGCGATCGTAGAGCGTTCCCAGGTGATCGGCGTCGAAGAGATAGAGCGCGCCGTCCTTGCCCGGCTGCAGGATCACGCGCGGGCCGCCGGACAGCGCGACGAATGCCGGCGCGCTGGCTCCAAGGTCCCAGTCGAGCGCGGCGTAACACTGAAATAGCGTCTTGCCGATGCAGACGTTACCGGTGCCGAGCGGCAACGTCTGCCCCGCGGGCAAGCGCGGGATGAACACGCTCGCGCAGCTGGCGGCGCACGCGTCGCCGGGCGCGCTGGGATCGTAGCCGTCGCAGAGCACCGGATCGCACGCGCCGTCGGCCGCGAGCCCACGGCCGACGCGCAGCACGCTGTTCGCGAACTGCGCGTGCAACGGATCGAGCAGTCCGTTGCCGAGCGGGACGTAGAGCCGGAAGCCGTCGGGCTCCGTGGCATCGTCGACGACCGTGGGGCCGAGGTGCGCCCAGATGCCGCCGCCGCACAGCATCTGGCGCGAGCCGTCGCCGTTCTCGGGGCCACATTGGCTGTTCGGCGTCGCGGTCGACACCATCGTGCCGGTGATCGCCTCAGCCGCGCCCTGGGCGCGCCAGGCGTCGAGGTCGACCTCGAACAGCCAGCCGTGCCAGGGCTGCAGATCGCGCACATTGCCGAACGAGACGTAGGCCAGACCGAGCTCGCGGCCGGGCGGCAGCGCCGTGACCACGGCGGCGCGCGAGTAGGCGTGCGCGGGCAGAAAATCGATCGTGCCGCCACCCGAAGCCGGGTGGCTCGCGCTCAAGGTCAGCGGCGCGAACGCCGGATCGAACCCGCGCGCGTCGAGATCGATCACACCGACGTGGTGGTCGGCACGTGTCCAGTCGGGCGAGACGTTCTGCCAGGCGAACACGAGACGGTGCCCGACCACCGCGGGCGGCGAGACCAGGTGCGGCGCCAGCCCGGCGGGCGCCGTCAGCGACAGCGTCCATAGCGAAGCGCCGTCGGTTGGATCCAGCGCGCGAAAGACTCCGTCCGCGGTGACGCTGAGGATTGCGGGCACACCCGCCGACGTGATCGCGAGGGGTGCGGAGAACGTGCACGCGTCCCAGCGCGCGCTCACGAACCGCGGCACCAGCATCGCGGGCGGCCCGCCGGTGCGGACCACGGTGCTCGCATCGTCGCCGCCCGACGTGTCGAGGTCGGCGTCGAATGTGGCCGTCGCCAAGACCCCGCCCGTGCCGCTGCCGCCCGCGCCGCCGCCGTCGGTGCCCGGCTCTGCCGATCGCCAGCAGCCGCTCGCCCAGGCGGTGACCACCGCCAGCGCCGCCGCCAGCCACCCCGCCCGCTTCATCTCTTATGCGTCGGCGCGTGCGCTCATGTGGCGCGGGTGAAGATCTGCCGCTGCGACGCCTGATAGGCGCTGGCACGCACGCGCTCGCGCACCTCGCGCGGATCGCGGATGCCGTACAGCACCAGCCGCGGGCGGCTGTGATCGGACGACACGATGTCCAGCCGACCGACGCCCAGCAGGCGCTCCAGCGCCGACTGCTCGAGCGTGACGTCCTGGATCGTGCGCAAGTCGACGTCGTCGACGCGCTTCGAGAACAGGCCGCTCTCGACAGTGAGCCGCTGGTTGGTCAGGCGATAGCGCATGCCACGCAGCCGCGCGTAGGCCAGCGCCACGCGCGCGAGCCGGTGGAGCGAGAACAGCACCACGGCCACGATGACCGCGAGCTGGATCGCCGAGCGCTGCTCTGCGATCGCCAGGCGCAGCTCGCGGCGCAGCCCGCCGATGACCTGCAGTGCCTGCGGCAGCAACCAGAAGACGAGCGGCGGCACCAGCACCGCCCAGAAGGCCGCCGGCAGCTCCCGGGCCAGCAAGCGCGGCGAAGCACCGCCCTCCCAGGTCACCTCCTCGGCGCCCACGGGCGACGGAGACGGCCAGGCCATCGGCCCGGCGACGGGCGCCACCGCGGCGGCCGGACCGCCGGGAGCGAGCGCGACGCCGCAATGCGGGCAGCTGGCCGCACGATCGGAGACCGACTGTTTGCACTCCGGGCAAGTGATGAGCGCCATGAACCGTGACCCCCATGGTACCACCGGACACCGCCGACTTCTGAGTGCCATAATCGCGCTCCATGACCATGACGACGACGACCGACAACCGCCCGGTCGCATTGAGCGCGCTCGATCACGTCAACATCCGCACCGAGCGTGTCGACGCCCTCGCGGCGTTCTACGCCGAGATCCTGGGCCTCATCCGCGGCCCGCGCCCACCGTTCGCGTTCGGCGGCGCCTGGCTCTACTGCGGCGAGCGCGCGGTCGTGCACCTGGTCGAGATCGAGCCCGGCAGCGGCCCGCATCCAGGCGCCGTCGATCCGGCCCAGCTGCAGCTCTCGCACTTCGCGTTTCGCGCCACGGGACTGACCGCGTTCCTCGCGCGGCTGAACCAGGCCGGCATCAACCACGCCGCCGGGCGGCTGCCCGGCGCGCCGGTCACGCAGGTCAACCTGCGCGACCTCGACGGAAACGCGCTGCACGTCGACTTCATCGACGAGTAGGGACGTCCTCGAGCTCGAACAACGGGCGGATATGGATCTCGCCGTCGCCACCGCCCGGAGCCTCGCAGTGAATCTCGAGCCAGCGCCGAGCGAACGCGACCGCCTCGGCCAATGCCTTGGTCTGGATCAGTAAATACCCGGCGATCAGCTCCTTGGTTTCGGTGAACGGACCATCGATGACCGTGCGCTTGTCGCCCGCCAATTTCACGCGCGCGCCCGTCTTGCTCGGCTTCAACCCCTCGCCGCCCAGCAACGCGCCCGACTGAGCGAGCTCGTCCATGAGCGCGCCCATCGCGGCGAGCGTCTCGGGCGACGGCAGTGCGCCGGATTCGCTCTGCCGATCGGATTGCAGCATGACCATGTAGCGCGTGGTGCCCGGCTGGCGCGCCACCTGCGGCGCCGCCTGCACCGTCGCGGCGGCGTTGTCGCGCATGTCGCGCTCCTGGTCGCGCCAGCCGCCCGGCGCCTCGGTGGCGTCGGCGGGAAAGTCCGACAGCTCGTAGAGGGCGCGAAGCTCGATCTGCCCTTCACGGCCGGGCACGCGCCTGGCCCACTCGATCGCCTCCTGCCTCGAATTCACCTGGATCAGCCAGAAGCCGCCCAGCATCTCCTTGGCTTCGGTGAACGGCCCGTCGACCACGGTGACCTGCGCGGTGCCCTGGCCCTTCGAGTACCGCACGCGCGCTCCCTTCGCGCTCGGTTGCAGCCCCTCGGCCACGAGCCTCACACCGGCGTCGAGCAGCTTGCGGTTGTACGCGCTCATCTCCGACCGCAGGTTCTGGTCAGGCATCTCGCCGGCCTCGAACCGCGCGTTGCTCTGGATCATCATCATGAATCGCATCGTCGTCTCCTTGGGGCTTCCATCCAGGCGACGAACGTGGGGCCTGCGGATCGACAGGTCGAGCAAAAAGATTCGAGCGCAAGAAAAGAAAAGACGCGCTCCCCGGAAGACCGGAGAGCGCGTCTGGCGTTCTCAGAGGAGCGGCGTCTCGCTCAGCGGCAGGTGGCGGCGCCACCACCCGCGCCGCCGGCCATGCACATGAGGCCGGTGTCGCAGGTGCGGGTCGCGATCGCCCCCGCGCCGCAGCATGCCTGCCCCATGGCGCCGCACGCGTTGCAGATCGTGCCCGCGCCGCCGTCACCGACGTTGAGCGCGCAGTTGAAGCCCACGTTGCAGCTTCCGAGCGCGCCGCCGCCCGCGACCGCCGCGCAGCAGGTCTGGCCCGCGCCGCCGCACGCCTCGCACGTGCGCGCGTTGGCCGCGCCCTGGCACGACAGGCCCGCGCTGCATGCGGTCGGACCCGCGTTCGCGCAGCACGCCTCGCCGGCCGTGCCGCAACGGTTGCACATGCCGCCCATGCCGCCCATCGCGCCGACGCAGACACCGCCGGCCTGGCAGATCGCGCCCGCGCAGCACGCGCCGCCCGGCGCGCCGCACATCATGCAGGTGCGGGGCATGCCGCCGCCCGGATTCGCGCAGCCGAGGCCGGCGTTGCACACGTTGCCGGGGCAGCAAACGTCGCCGTTGGCGCCACACGCCATGCAGGTCTGCATGGCAGCCGCGCCCTGGCACGACAGGCCCGTGTCGCAGCGACTGGCCGCGGGCAGCGTTGCCGCGCAGCATTCCGCCCCGCTGGCGCCGCACGCGCGGCACATCGCGGGCGCGCCCATCGCGCCCGCGACGCAGATCGCGCCCGCCGCCGTGCAGGTGCCGATACCCGCGCCACCGCCACCGCCACCACAGCAGGCTTCGCCCACGGCGCCGCAAGGCACGGTGCCGCCGTCCGCGCCGTTGCGCTGGCACGACCCGCTGGTACAGGTACCCGCGGTGCCGCCGCCCATGCAGAGCGATCCCGAAGCGATGCACGCATTGTTCACGCAGCAGCCGCCACCGTTGCAGGTGTTGGCCGCGCAACAGGCTTGCCCGGGGCCGCCGCAAGCGGGACCCGCCGCGCCGCCGGTGCCGGTGACGGTCGAGCCGCCCGCGCCCGTGGTCGAGCCGCCCGCGCCCGTCGCAGAACCGCCGGCCCCCGTGGTCGAGCCGCCCGCGCCCGTCGTCGAACCGCCAGCGCCCGTGGTCGAGCCGCCCGCGCCCGTCGTCGAGCCGCCGGCGCCCGTGGTCGAGCCGCCCGCGCCCGTCGTCGAACCGCCAGCGCCGGTCGTCGTCGAACCACCACCAGCGCCGCTGTCACCGTTGATCGAGCTGCTGCTGCCGCAAGCAACCAGGCCGACGGAGAGCGCAAAGACTGTCAGCGGCATGAAGACTGCCGCTCGGATCCGGGTACAGGACGAACGAGCGAATCTTCCAGGTGCGTTCATCGCGATGTCTCCTTGTTCTTCTGCGGTTGGGTTAAGCGATCGCGGCGAGCCGAAGCTTCGCGGCTGATAACGTCAGTGAGGTTTGTTGCGTGAATTGCGCATAACCATCACAAGATCTTGTGCGCGAAGAGCGATAGTTGCGTCGCAAGTGCGTGCGATCACGAGGATTGCACCGACTCGCGTGCTTGGAATCACCGCCTGGAAGACGCGCTCCGCCAAACCATGCGCCCGTGCGCGTTGGATGCATGTAGTTGACGGAACCTCGTCCTCGGTCAATGGTGGCCGCGTTGACCGGTCTTAGCAGCCCAAAGCCGGTCGTTTCCCATTGATTGGAAAGGACCCATCCATGAAGAAGAAGACGCTCGCACTCACCGCCACTGTCCTCGCCCTGACCTCCGTGTCGTTCGTCGCCGGGCTGGCCGTCGCCAAGGGCGCGGCCAAGCTGCCGGTGCTGAGCCCACTGGCGGACGCGAAGTGGACGCCGCTGATGAAGGAGGGGCCGCTGCCCGCGTTCGCGCCGATCGAGGGTGACGCGATGAAGGGCGCCCACTACGCGTATCTCAAGCTGCCCGCCGGCTTCGTCAGCCCGCCGCACTCGCACAGCTCGGATTACTGGGCGGTTCTGGTGCAGGGCAAGATGACCCACTGGGCGGTCACCGGCGGCAGCGAGGCGGACGCCAAGCCCTTGGGCGTCGGTGACCTGACGTTCATGCCGGCCAAGGTGGATCACATCTCGAAGTGTTTCCCGGGCGCCGAGTGCGTCATGGCCGTCTTCCAGAAGGGCAAGTTCGACTTCATCGTGGCGAAGGAAGCCAAGGCGGCGGCGCCGGCCAAGGACGCGAAGCCCGAGGCGAAGGCCGAGGCCGCCAAGGAAGCGAAGCCGGCCGCGAAGTAGCTCGCGCCGCGATCGTTTCCGTCCCGGCGAGGGAGGTCGAACCGAAAGCGGTTCGCCTCCCTCGTCGTCATTTGGGCCACCGAGTCGTCGCTGGCGCTCCGAGGGCGGGGAAGCAAGACCTTGTCTTCGTTTGGATCACTCCCAAATTGCTTTGTCAATTGGGAGGTTAGTTCAAATGAGACAACTGAAGACAAACGCAGCGTTCCTGGTTGGTGGACTTGTTTTATTGTTGCTGAGCGTCTTTGCAGTGAATTGCGACAGCGTCGAGACCGCGTTCGACTGCCAGCAGGTCTGCACGCGCTACCGCGATTGCTACGACTCGTCGTACAACGTGGACAATTGCCGAAGCAGCTGCCGCTCGCGCGCCGCCAACGATCCCAGCGTCAAGCAAGCCGCCGACACCTGCGAGTCTTGTATCGGCGATATGTCGTGTTTGTCGGCGACGTTCAATTGCGCGGGTAGCTGCAGCAATATCGTACCGTAGATCGAGCTAGCCGCGTTCCGTGGACGTGGACGTGGTCGTGGACGTGGACGTAGACGTAGACGTAGTCGGCAACTGATACCTAGCCGGCCACGACAACGACTACGTTTACGTTTACGTTTACGTTTACGTTTACGTCTACGTCTACGTCTACGTCT